>JBDTCO010000193.1:0-7911 GCA_039923495.1 Polyangia bacterium | reverse complement strand
CGTCGTGCTGCCGAGCGGGCCCGACAAGCTCGTCGACTGCACGTACATCGACAACGCGGTCGACGCGCACCTCCTCGCGCTCTCGTCGACACGGTGCGCAGGACGCGCGTACTTCATCAGCCAGGGTGAGCCCGTGCCTTCGCGCTGGCTCGTCGATCGCGTGCTCGGGTGCGCAGGATTGCCGCCAGTCGGAAGACGACTCTCACCGTCGCTGCTGTATGCCCTCGGCGCGATGTGCGAGACCACGTATCGCCTGCTTCGCATCCACGATCGCGAGCCACCGATCACGCGCTTCGTCGCGCACGAGCTGTGCACTGCACACTGGTTCTGTCTCACCGCGGCGCGACGTGACCTCGGCTACGCGCCGCGTATCGGCCTCGAGGAGGGCCTTTCGCGCCTCGCTGCCTCTATGAAATGACGGATGGGCCGCGCTCGCCGAAGAGGCGCCGCGCGAGCTCGGCGAGCCAGCGGCCCTCGAGCGTCGGCTCGGTGACGTAGCGCCCTGCACGCGCACCCTCGAGCAGGGCGGCGATCGGCGCGCTCGGGTCCGGCAGCTCTTCCAGGATGCGATACAGCGCCGCATGGCCGAGGCTCGCGCCGGTCGCCTGCATCCACTGCTCGACCTTCGCTTCGAACACGGCATCAGCCGGCAGCGGTACCTCGGCTTCGTTGGGCACGCCGAGGGCGTTGATCGCGTCGATGACGTACTGGCGCCGGGCCCGGTAATCGAGCGGCGCGAGCCGGTCGGGGCGGATGAGCGCACCGACGAGGTAGTCCTGCCGGCCCATGCCGAGCGGGAGCTCGAGGCGATCGACGAGAGGCCCTATGGGCAGGCCACCTGCGAAGCGCACGGGTGCGATGGGACGGCCCGACGCGAGCGCCATCTCGAGGAACGAGCCCGAGAGCTGTGTCACCGGCGTGCGGCACGTGAGCGAGCGCGTGCCCTCGACATGGACCATCACGCTCGTGCCCGCGACGAGCCGCGCACCGAGCGACGCGATGATCCCCGGCAGCGACGTCGGCACCGAGCGGTCGAAGTGCTCCGTCATGTGTGGCTCGCGCAGGCCGGGATACGCGAAGGTGTGCTTCATGAGGAGCGCGAGCCAGTGGCGGTCGTTCTCTACCTTCGCGAGCGTGACGAGCGGCGTCCCCATGAGCGCCGAGCCGAGGATCGCGAAGATCGTCGACTCGACCGCGGTCTGGTGGTTACCGACGAAGAGCACGCCACGCGGTGCCGCCTCTGCCAGCGCACTGGGATCCTCGATCTGCAACCTACCCGTGAAGCGCCCGCACAGGCCGCGGTAGAGGTCGTCGACGGGAGGGGCCACCTTTCCGAACCAGCGTCGCCAGAACGTGCGCGCGCGCTCGACCGGACCCGCCTCGCCGACGATGCGCATCCCGAGCTGCGTCGCCTCGTAGATGCGCTTGCCATCGACCCACAGCGACGCGACCGCGAGGGCGTACACGCCACGCTCGTCCCGGCCCTTCTCGGTGATGTCCATCGTCACGCTCACGACGCGGTCGCGCGGCGTCACCTGACCGCGATACTTCCACGTGAGCTCGCGATCGATCGCGATGGCCTCGAAGCGCGGCGACTCGATACCTTCGTGCAGGCCGCGCGCGAGCATGAAGGTCTGAAGCAGCTGCAGCATCGCCTCGATGCCCAGCGAGCCGGGCTGGACCGGATCCTGGAAGAAGTGCGCCTTGAAGAACCACTCGTCCGCGTCGACCGTCTTCTCCGCGCGCAGGAAGCCGAGCCCGTGTGCGCCGCCATGCTCGTCCCAGTGCGTGACGCGATCGATCATGCGCAACATCGAGCCCGCGAGGCGCAGCTCGCCATCGAGGAAGCGATCGATGGGCAGCGGCGCGCCATGGAGCTCGCGCTGTGCCGGCGTGGTGGGCAGACCGACCTGGTTCTCCAGCGCGGCCTTCGGGAAGAAGCCGAAGCCCGTCGTGAGCTCGCAGACCAGCGTGTCGCCGGCGAAGCACTTCAGCTCGAAGGACTCGAGGATCATGCCCGCGGAGCGCGAGATGCTCGTCAGCGTTGTGACGGTCCGCAGCGTCCCAGCGCGCGGACCGATGTCGGCGAGCACGCGGCCGTTGCCATCGAGGTTGCGGAAGAGCAGGTCCTCGTCCTCCACGAGCGCGCTGCCGACGTAGCTCGCGAGCCAGCCGCAGGGCTGGAGCACGGTCTCGAGCAGCACCGAGAACGGCATCACGCCGTGGTTCTCGGCGAAGTACCAGGCGTCGGGCGGAACGTCGTACTCGATCTCGATGGTGGCGCCGGGCTGGCACACGCCGATCGCGCCGTCGATGCGAACGACGCGGCTCATGAAGTGATACGGCGGACCAGGCAGGCGCGCGACGCGACGCGTGCCATCGAAGCGCTCGTACATCGGGCCGAATGCATGCGACGGCTTGCCCCACGCGCAGGCGAGCAACGAGGCATGGTCGAAGCGGAAGCCGTCGACCTCGGCGCAGGGACGATCGTCGCTCACGGCGAGGAGCTGCGGTCGATCGGACAGCGGCCAGTCGGGGACGAGGCGCAGCCCGACGCGCCTGGCGTGGAACGCCTTGTGGCCATCGATGGTGCCGAGCAGGTCGGCGTAGAGCACCGGGATGGGCCCGTCGTGGAGCTCGGCGACGAAGACCTCGCACACGAGCTCCCTCGACGACGGCAACACCTGGCCACGACACTGCAGCTTGTACGTCTCCTCGGGCACCGGCTCGAACCGCCACCCATCGCGGCCCAGCGTGTGACCGAGCGCCGCCAGGTAAAACGCCATCGCCTGCAGGCAGCCCTCGAACATGAGCGTGCCGGGCATGCACGGGTCGTTCTTGAAGTGGCCGGCGAAGAACCAGTCATCGGCGGAGATGGGCAGCGCGACCTTGAGGTAGCCGCGTCGCTGCGGCCCGCCGTGCGGATCGAGCTCGAGCACGCGCTGAAAGAGCAGCATCTTGCCTTGCTGGATCGACGGCGTCCGCACGTGCGCCTGGCCGAGCTCGAACCCGGGACCGAAGCAGCCGAACAGGTTGCCGTCCGAGAACGCGCGCACGTCGTCGGCGGAGTACGCACGCTTCGTGGGGACGACGAGCGGCGCATCGCACCGCGCAGCCGGGTCCACGACATGATCCGCGGGACTCCACAGCACGCCTGCCGAGCTCGCGAGCTCGTTCTTCGTGAAGAAGCCGGCCTGCCCCTGCCGCACCGTGAGCACGGGCCTTCCATCGGTGACGCAGTCGTAGTGGAAGAAGAAGAGGCCGACGTCACCCTGGTGCGCGTGCCCATCGATGTGAATGTCGTAGCGCAGCGTATCGCCGGGCACGGGCAGGCTGCCGTGATACGTGAGCTCGCAGCCGAGGAGGCGATACGCACGCGCGCCCTGGTTGAGCGCGTCGACGCCGAGGTACGACGCCAGGAACAGATCGGCCTGGCCCGCCTCGATGAGGACACCTGCCGGCATGAAGCCACGGTTGAGGAACCAGCTGTCCGCGCGGACGTCGGTCTCCGTCCACACCGTGCCGAGCTTCATCGAGCCCGGCTCCGCATCCAGGCCGACGACGCGATCCGTCAGCAACAGCGGCGGCTCGGGCATGCGCACCTGGATCGCGTGGCGATCTTGATCGGCAAACGCCGGGCCGAACAGCAACGAGATCTTGCCGGACGCGTGGACCTCGAGCTGCTCGCGCGTGAACGTCGGGCCCGGCAGCGACGAGGTGACGGGCTGCGTCGCGATGACTGGAGCCAGGCCTCGAGTCACGACGTCCTCCGGCTGCGCGCCGCCCTGCAGCAGCGCGAGGCCACGCATGCGCAGCGCGAGGAACTGCTCCTGCAGCACCGCCTGCGCGAGGAGCCAGTCGCGGTGGACCGTGGCGACCGCGGCGTGGTGCGCGAGCGCGCGATCCATCACCGGCCCCAGCGACGGACGCGACGGCGCTCGCCGGCTCCGCGCGGAAGAAAGCGGTGGCGCGGGCTGCATCGACTGGGTTCGCTGCGTCGGGGGCACGACGGGCGTCGCGCGATGCGCGGCGAAGCGCAGCACGGGCTCCGTCGGAGCGTAGGGCTCGATCGCCATGGCGTCCGCGCGCCTGAGCGTGACGCGCGCGTGCTGGCCACCGAGCGCCTCGACCCGCACCGTCGCGTGCTGGCCGAGCCAGGGCGTGCCGTCGAGCTGACGCCCCGTCGCACAGCAGAGCGCGGCGACCGCGACGTCGAGCAAGCCAGAGGCGGCGTGCGCGTGCCCGAAGCGCGCCGGCAGCTCCACGCGCATCGCCTCCGGCGCATCGTCCTCGATCACCCCCAGCACGCGCTGCGCATCGTCCAGCCTGCGCAGCACGAGCACGATCGCGGCATCGCCCGACGCGCGCTCGCTCGTCGACTCCTGCACGGGCTCGCACGACAGGTCGACGGCCCCCACGATCGCCGCGTCCACCTCCCCACGCTGCAACGCCTGCGTCGCGAGCTCGAGCGCGCGGATGCCGGATAGCTCCTCGGCTGCGACGGTGAAGCTCATCGCGCGCAGGTCGAGGTGACTGCTGAGGCGGTTGGCAGGAATGTTCGGCATGGCGCCGATGACCCCCGCGGCGCCGAGCAGCGGCACGAAGGCCTCGCGCGTCGCGCTGACCCACTTCGCGTCGGCACCGAGCTGCGCGGCCCACTCCGCGACGCGCCACCGCGCGCCGTGTCGCGCGATCTCCGCGTCGCACTGCATGCCGACGAACACCGCCGTGCGCTCACGCGGAAGCTCGAGGCCGACCAACGCCTCGTCGGCAGCAGCGAGGAGCGCGAGCTGCTGCGGCAGCGTCTGCTCGAGATCCTTCGGAGGGAAGCGCAGCCCTGCCAACGGTAGCGCGATCTCGCGGGCACCTCGTGACACCGGCTTGCCGTCGAAGAGCGAGGCGGCGAGATCCCCGACGGACGCGCCATCACCGACACGCGCGCCCATCGCCACGATCGCGATCGACGGCCTCTTCGCGACGTGAGCTGGACGTGAGGTCGACCTCTCCGGTGCCTCCTCGACAATCAGGTGCGCGTTGTTACCGCCGAAGCCGAACGCGCTGACCGCCGCGCGGCGCACCTCCGCGTTCCATGGTCGCGCGTGGTCGTGAAGGTGCAGCGGGGCTCCCAGCAAGGCATCGGTCTGCTGCGCCACGCGGGGGGACGGGGGCAGCGTGCGATGACGGAAGGCGCCGAGGACCTTGATGAGGCCAGCGGCGCCAGCAACGGTGATCAGGTGACCGACGTTGGCCTTGAGCGAGCCGAGGTCGGCCTGTGCGCCGCTCTCCGCGAAGAGCTTACCGAGCGCGCGCACCTCGGTGGCGTCGCCCACCGTCGTACCCGTGGCGTGACACTCGACGAGTTGGATCTCCGACGGTGAGAGACTCGCCCGCGCGTACGCCGAACGCAGCGCGCGGAGCTGGCCTTCTTCCGAGGGCACGAGGAATCCGCGTGCGCGGCCATCATTCGACACGCCGAGGCCGCGGATGACGCCGAGGATCCGGTCACCTGCGCGCTCGGCATCCACAAGACGACGCAGTGCGACCATCGCCGCGCCCTCCGCGGGCACGAGGCCGTCGGCGTCCGCGTGGAACGGTCGACTCCGGCCGGTCGGCGAGAGCGCGCCGAGCGCGGTGAAGCCAGCGTGGATGAAGAGATCGTCCGCGCGGTTGACGGCGCCTGCGAGCATCAGGTCCGCACGCCCCTCCGACAGCGCATCGCACGCGACCTTGATCGCATACAGCGACGATGCACACGCCGCGTCGAGCGCGAACGCGCCGGCACCGAGACCGAGCGCGCGCGCGAGGAGATGCGCGGGCAGCCCCGACATCGAGCGGTTGCGCGAGTCGACCGCACCGATCCCGAGACGATCGGCCAGCGCGTCGCCGAGCCATGTCCGCTCCGCGTAGCGCGACAGCGACGACGACGGATACGACAGGTTGCCGATGACCGCACCGACGCGGCGGCGATCCGTCGTGTCACGCGCACCCGCGAGCGCCTGGCGACCGACGTGGAGCACCCAGAGGAACAGCGGATCGAGCCCGGCCAGCTCGCTCGCCCGCACCGCGAAGCCCTCCGGATCGAAGACGCCGTCGAAGCCGTGCACGTAGCCACCGATATCGGAGATCGCGCGATCGGCGAGGTTCGAGCCGGGCGCACCGAGCATGCGCGCACGCGCGATGCCCCACCTGTCAGCGGCCGCGGGGCCGAGCGCCGACCGGTTCTCGATGGCGAGCTGCCACAACGCCTCGGGATCGAGCGCGCCCGGGAGCACGCACGCTTGACCGACGATGGCGATGGGCTCCATCGACATCAGGGTTGCGCGGTCACAGAAGCGGGCTGGCTCCTGCGCAGGAGGTGGACCTCGATGCCCAGGAGCTCCGCAACGAGCGCACCACTCTCGTCGTGGAACGCGACGCTCGACGTGGTCCTGTCTGCGGTGGTACTGCCGCCCGTGAGGAGCGCGCGCACGCGACCCTGCACCGGACCGCGCGCGTGGACCGTGACGCTCGCGATCGACGTGGGCAGGCCGGCACCGCCGAGCTGCTGCTCCGTCCACACCAGCGCGAGCTGCAGGCCCGCATCGAGCAGCAGCGGGTCGAGCTCGAACGCACCTGTCCACGCACGCCCGCGCGCACCGACGAGCCGAGCGGAGATCGTGGTCGCAGAGGTCCCCTCGATGCGCTCGATGGCGTGGAACGCATCGCCATGGAAGAGCGTCTTGCCATCGTAGGGCTCGCGCACGAACGGCACGAGCGCAGATGGCTCGCTCCAGGTCTTCGTTGCGGTCGCGCGCTTGAGGCGGAGCTCGCAGACGGCGGTGTAGTGCTTGCGACCGTCGGGCGCAGACAGCTCGAGCGCGAGCGTCGCGTCGCTGCCGTTGGCCACCTGGTGCGCGGTGACCACGTAGCGATCGCCGCGACCGTCGAAGTCGAGCGGGCGGATCCCACGCAGCACCTTGAGGTCGCGGATCACGCCGAGGTGCAGCTCCGGATGAAACGCATGTGCCGCGCGCGCGAACCACTCGAGCACCAGCGCGACCGGAACGACGACTGCACCATCGACACGGTGACCGTCGAGGTATGGGTACGTCACGCGCGACACGACGATCTCCGCGACGAGATCACGCGGCGAGGTCGCGACGAGACCACCCGCACCGATCACGACCTCGGTCTCGCTGCCGCTGCCGCGCAGCTCCTCGATGAAGCGCCGCGTGCCTTCCGCGATGGGCAGCAGCGTGACGCCGCGCTCCGCGAAGCGAGCGCGCAGGCCGTCGTCGACCATGCCGCCATCCCACGGACCCCACGCGATCGAGCGTACGAGCGCGTTCGGACGACGCGCTTGCTCGAGCGCGGCGACCTTGTCGAGGACCTCGTTGGCCATGGCGTAGTCGGCCTGACCGGGGTTGCCGTGGATCGCCGCCACCGACGAGAACAAGACCACGAACGATAGTTCGTCGGCCCGGGTCGCCCCGAGCAGCGCGTCGAGCCCGGAGACCTTCGTCCCGTAGACGCGCTCCCACTGCTCGTCGCGCTTGTCGACGAGGAGCTTGTCGGCGAGCACGCCGGCGCCGTGCACCACGCCCGTGATCGCGCCCCAGGTCTTGCGGAGCTCGTCGAGCGCGACCGCGACCGCTGCAGTGTTCGCCACATCGACGGCGATGTAGCGAGCCTCGCCACCCGCAGCGCCGATGGCCGCGACGTTACGCTCGATCTCGCGATTCGCGCGGACCTGATCGGCGCGACGCGAGAGTTCGAGCGGCGCCACGGTCTCGCCGCGCGACTTCGCGAGCTCGAGCAGTGCGGACTTGAGCTTGCCATCGGCGACGCCGAGGCACGGATCCGGCTCGAGCGTGGTGCGACCGAGAAGCGCGATACGGCAGCGCGCCGTCTTCGCGAGCTCCACGAGGCACG
>JBDTCO010000192.1:0-2946 GCA_039923495.1 Polyangia bacterium | reverse complement strand
GCCCTCCCATGGAAACTGTCCGCGTCAAAGCCCTCGTCATCGGTTCAGGCCCCGGCGGCTACGTCGCCGCCATCCGCCTCGGTCAGCTCGGCGTGGAGACCATCTGCGTCGAGAAGGAGTACGCCGGTGGCGTCTGCCTCAACGTCGGGTGCATCCCGTCGAAGGCGCTCATCACCGCCGCCAAGCACTACGAGCACGCCCGTGAGCACGGCAAGATCATGGGCATCATCGGCAACGACGTGAAGCTCGACTGGACGCGCACGCAGGCGTGGCGCGGCGAGGTCGTCAACAAGATGAACGGCGGCGTGAAGCTGCTCATCAAGGGCTCGGGCGGCCGCCTCGTCATGGGAACGGCGACGTTCGTCGACAAGAAGACCGTCGAGGTCAAGGGCCCCGACGGTGACATGCGCATCGAGGCCGAGCACATCGTCATCGCGACGGGCTCGCGGCCCATCGCGATCCCCGGCTTCACGGTCGACCAGAAGAAGGTGTGCGACTCGACGGGCGCGCTCGCGCTGACCGAGGTGCCAAAGCGCCTCGTCGTCATCGGTGGTGGCTACATCGGCCTCGAGCTCGGCACCGCGTACGCGAAGCTCGGCAGCAAGGTCATCGTCGTCGAGGGCACGGCGGGCCTTTTGCCCGGCAACGATCCCGACCTCGTCGGCGTCGTCGCGCGCAAGCTCAAGAAGAACGGCGTCGAGGTCATCCTCGAGGCGAAGGCGCTCGGCTTCGAGGACGGCAAGTCGGGCGGGGTCGTGAAGGTCCAGACCAAGGACGGCGAGAAGTCGATCGAGTGCGACTGCGTGTTCGTCACCGTCGGCCGCAAGCCCAACTCCGACACGATCGGCATCGAGAAGGCAGGTTGCAAGGTCGACAAGGGCTTCATCACCGCCGACAAGCAGCAGCGCACGAACGTCCCTGGCATCTACGCCATCGGCGACGTCACCAGCCAGCCGATGCTCGCGCACAAGGCGTCGAAGGAAGCCGACGTCGTCGCCGAGGTCATCGCCGGCCACAAGGCGGAGATGGACGCCGTCGCGATCCCCGCTGTCATCTTCGTCGACCCGGAGATCGCCAGCGTGGGCCTGCAGGAGCACGACGCCGTCAAGGCAGGCCGGAAGATCAAGGTCGGCAAGTACAACTTCGGCGCACACGGTCGCTCGGTCGCCATGGCCGAGACCGACGGCTTCGTGAAGATCATCGCCGACGCCGACACCGACGAGATCCTCGGCTTCGGTATCGTCGGCTACGAGGCGTCCGACCTCATCTCCGAGTGCGTGCTCGCGCTCGAGATGGGGGCGTTCCTTCAGGACATCGCCCTGTCCGTGCACCCGCACCCCACCCTCGGCGAGGCCATCATGGAGGCGGCCAAGGCCGCGCTCGGCGAGTCGCCGCACATGGTCGGTGGCGGTCAGAAGAAGGCAGCTCCCGCGGCGGCACCCGCGAAGTAGTGCAACGCTGGACCGTCGAGGACCTCGGGCGTCGCGACTACGCCGAGGTCCTCGCGTATCAGCACGAGCTCGTCGCCAGACGTCAGCGCGACGAGCTCGAAGATCGCCTGCTCCTCGTCGAGCACCCCGAGGTCGTCACGCTCGGCCGGCGTCGCGGCTCCGCTGACAACGTGCTCGCCCTCAACCCGTTCCCCGTCGTCGAGATCGAGCGCGGCGGCGACGTCACGTACCACGGACCCGGTCAGCTCGTGGCCTATCCCATCGTGAAGCTCGACGGGAACGAGCGCGACCTGCACCTCTTCCTGCGAAACATGGAGGAGGCGATCATGCGCACCTGCGCCGAGCTCGGGCTGTCGTCGGAGCGCGAGCCCGAGTACACCGGTGTGTGGGTCGGGCCACGCAATGGCCTGTGGCCGGAGCGCCGCAAGATCGCGTCGATGGGCATCGCCGTCCGTCGCTGGATCACGTTCCACGGCCTCGCGCTCAACGTGTCGACCGACCTCTCCCACTTCGGCGTCGTGAACCCGTGCGGCCTCGAAGCGCAGGTGATGACCTCGCTCAGCCGAGAGCTCGGCCGCGACGTCGCGCTCGCCGAGGTGAAGCCGCTCCTGGCCAACCATCTCGGCAGCACACTCGGCCGAACCCAGGGCTGAACCCGAAGCAGGCGCCGCTCCTGTTGCGCTCAGTAATCGGTGGCGGGCTCGGCCCGGTACGGGTCGAAGCGTGGGCCCTCGCTGCGCTCCTGGTTGAGCACCGAGACCTCGACGGTGGTGTACGCATCGGGCGAGCCCGCGGGTGCGACCCTGCGAACGAACGCGGTGATGACGTGGCGCGCGTGGGCACCGACCGCGCCGCGATCGGGATCGCTCGGCTCGGCGCACTCGTTCCACATGCGGAACAGCAGCTCGCGTCGGGCGGCCGGGCTCCGGTGCGAGTCGCCCCACACCGACGTGAGCAAGCGCGGCAGGTACTCGAGTGACGAGCGCGTCGCGGCCTCGCGATCGAGCTTGTCGCGCAGCCCACCGGTCGAGTCCATGAACCACGCGCGCTCGGCGGCGATGCTGGGCATCGACAGCAGGCGGCCCCGCTTCCGCGCGAACGTGACATGGCCGCGCGGATCGACGAGCGCATCGAGGCGGTTCCCGCTGTAGAGCCAGCCACCCTCGACGCGCGACGACAGGCAGGGCCCACCATCACCCAGGCACTCGTGCTCCACCTTGCGCAGCATCGGTGCGGCAGCGACGCCTAGATCCTCGACGGCGTCACAGCTGATGCGCATGCGAGCGCTCGTGACGGTGATCGTGCAGTCGCGAAGCACGTCGAGCCCGAGCAGGCCGTCGATGTGGGCGGGCGCCGCCGGGGTGATCTCGTCGAGCATCACGTCGCGGCGCACCGCGCCGAGCTGGAGGCGCGCGCGGCGCGGCGTCTCGCGGGTCGCGCCGGCCGGCAACGTGGGGTCGGTGGGAAGGTAGACGACCGAGCGCGGTGCGCCCGT
>JBDTCO010000191.1:0-59161 GCA_039923495.1 Polyangia bacterium | reverse complement strand
ATCACCGCGTGGGACAGGCCGATGTACGCGACTCCACCGAAGACGCCGATGTTTTGCACGGCGTTCCCCTCCGTGTGCATCGCGCCTTCCATGGGAATGAACTGATCCACAGGCTCACCGCGGGCATTGGTGCCGATGAGGAGCTCGCGGAGCGTGTACGCAAGGCCTCCGCCCGGCGCATCGCCAGCGAGCGCCAGCTTGTTCGGGCCGACGACCGCGAGGTGTGCGACCGGCTGGCCCGTGAGCTCTTCCGCGTCGTCTGCGATGTGCCGTGTTCCGAGATCGTGATCCTCGAGATCGACGGTCACCAGCGCGGGATCGCTGACCGTCGCGTAGGCGCGCTCCCCATCCACGACCACGTCGTAGATGGCCCGGTGCTGCGAGGACAGGGTCACGAAGCGCCACGTGCCCGTGGCCGACGGCGTCACGCAGCTCGGCGCCATGTCCGTCTCGAGCGCGCCATCGCGTATGGTCAGGTCGACGCCCGCGTCGGCCACGGGTGCTTTCAGCCGGTCGAAGTCGATGCAGCCCGCGAGCAGCGTGGTGGCGATCATGAGCCGTATCATCGCGTCACGCTCTTCTGGACACGGCGCGCTCGGGACCAGCGCACCCAGAGCGCGACGTCGACCACGGCAGTCACGCCGGCGGCCGCGAGCAGCGCGTAGCCGGCATAGGCTTGCCCACGCAGCGGCGAGATCTCGGACTCCGCGCAGCAGCCGCTGCGAAGCGAATCGGCTTCCACCTTTGCGTGTCCGAAGAGGCCGGCGCCGATGATCGCAAGCCCGAGCGCTGCGCCGCCGACGACCGCGGGGGCAACGACGCTCGGACGCGCTGCGGCGAGGACTCGCTCATCGCGGTGTGCAGCGACCGCCGCAATGCCCGAGCGCAGCGCCTCGACGCGCGCGCGCACGGCAGGCGCCGCGGGATCGTCGGGCCTGGCATCGAGAAAGCGCTGGTACGCCGCGACTGCTTCGGTCAACGCGGACGTTCGCTCGAGGCAGAGACCCACGTTGTATTCGAGCGCCGGTGCGGGAACGAGCGCGAGCGCCGCGCGGAACTCGGTGAGTGCCTGCGCGTAGTCGTCGCGCTCGAACAGCGCGCGACCGCGCTCGAAGTGTGCGCGCGCGAGCCCACGATCGAGCTCGACGAGCGGTGTGTTCGTGTCGGCTCCGAACGCCACGACGTGCGACGAGAGCAGGATCGCGAGCACCAGCGCCGAGCCGCCGCGGATCACGATGCGGCACGACGGCGACGCAGCGCGAAGAGCACGCACAGCGAGGCGAGCGATGCGAGCAGGGCCGAGCGCGGATCGCTCCCGGAGGCGCTGCAGCCCTTGCCGGGCTTGGCGACGAGGCCGCCGTCGGTGCTCGTCGCGCCATCGCCGGCGCCCCCGTCCGTCGTCGGCTGCGTGCCCGCGTCGGGCTGCGGGCCCACGGCGGTGCAGCACTGGATGCTGGCCGCGCCCGAGCAGAAGCCGGCCGACGAGACGTGATCGCCGAGGGTGGCGCAGGCGCCGGTGTCGATGCACGTGCCGGTGTCGCCGTTCGCGATCGTGCAGGCGACGGGCGCCGTCGAAAAGTCGGAGCCGCTGGTGCCCATGAACGTGGTGTACACATGCTGTGCGTTTGTGATGCGCGTCGAGTTGCTGCAGGCGCCGCAGCCCTCGAAGTACTTCGAGAATACGAGCGTCGCACCGGTGACCGTGGTGGTCGCCTTCAGCTGCGCGAGGCCGTAGCTCGCGTCGAGGTTGAGCTCGTACCAGATGAAGTCGAGCTGGAGCGAGAGGCTGTGCACGCTCTGGCCCTGCTGCCCCGCGTACCAGGTGGTGTTGTCGTGGTAGGTCGTGTCCCAGCGCGCGCCGACGGACCATTGTGCGATCCCGCGCCCCGGGCCGCCGCTCTGCACGGCGGTGGGGCTCACGCCCGACTCCACGTCGAGGTTGCCGACGATCCCGGCGGACTGCGCCTCGGTCAGGCCCTTTCCGACGAAGAACTCGAACGCCACCCCGTCGTTGGGATAACCGAGCGCCTCCGACGTCTGGTCGATGGTCGGCGTGCCCACGCAGCTCGACAGACCGGCGAGCGTGGAGACAGCCACGAAGCAGAGCAGCCGACGCGACATCCACCCACCCATGGTCATCATCCGTCCATCATGAACGTCGACGCGCAACGTGACGACCTCAAAGTGGGTCGACCGGGGCACGGCTTGGTGTTACTCCCTCGGCATGACCTACCGAGCGCCCCTCAAGGAGATGCAGTTCGTCGTCAACGAGCTGGCCGACCTCGACGCCGTCACCCGGCTCCCCGGCTTCGAGGATGCGACGCGCGACGTGGCCGAGGCCGTGCTCGAGGAGAACGCGAGCTTCGTCACCGACGTCATCGCGCCGCTCAACCGTCCCGGTGACGTCGCCCCGTCGACGTGGAAGGACGGCGAGGTCACCATGAGCCCCGGCTTCGCGGCGGCGTTCGAGCAGTACGCCAAGGGCGGCTGGCAGGGCGTGCAGCACGAGACGGAGTTCGGCGGTCAGGGCCTGCCGAAGCTCGTCGCGACGCCGTGCATGGAGATGCTCAACTCGGCGAACCTCTCGTTCGCGCTGTGCCCGCTGCTCACCGACGGTGCCATCGAGGCGCTGCTCACCGCGGGGAGCGACGCGCAGAAGCACAAGTACCTCGCCAACTTCATCTCCGGGAAGTGGACCGGCACGATGAACCTCACCGAGCCGCAGGCCGGCTCGGATCTCGCGCAGGTCGCGACACGCGCCGTGCCCGTCGGTGATGGCACGTACCGCCTCTTCGGCCAGAAGATCTACATCACGTACGGCGAGCACGACATGGCCGAGAACATCGTCCACCTCGTCCTCGCGCGCACGCCGGACGCGCCGGAGGGCGTGAAGGGCATCTCGCTGTTCACCGTGCCGAAGAAGATGGTGAAGTCGGATGGCTCGCTCGGCGAGCACAACGACGTCTACTGCGCGTCCATCGAGCACAAGCTCGGCATCAAGGCGAGCCCGACGGCCGTGCTGCTCTTCGGCGATGGCAACTTCGAGGTCGGCGGCAAGCCCGGCGCGGTGGGCGAGATCGTTGGCGAGGAGAACCGCGGCCTCGAGTACATGTTCATCATGATGAACGCCGCCCGCTTCCAGGTCGGCATGCAGGGCGTGGGCATCGCGGAGCGCGCGTACCAGAAGGCCGTGTCGTACGCGAAGGAGCGCGTGCAGTCGCGCGACGTCGTCGGCTCGCCTGGGGCCGTCACCATCGCGCACCACCCCGACGTGCGTCGCATGCTCATGTCGATGCGTGCGCAGACCGAGGCCTCCCGCGCGCTCGCGTACGTCACGGCCGCCGCCTATGACGCCGCGCACAGGTCGACCGACCTGGCCGTGAAGAAGCAGAGCCAGGCGTTCTACGAGTTCATGGTGCCGATCGTGAAGGGCTGGAGCACCGAGCTCTCCGTCGACGTTGCGTCCTTGGGCGTGCAGATCCACGGCGGTATGGGCTACATCGAGGAGACGGGCGCCGCGCAGTACTACCGCGACGCGCGCATCCTGCCCATCTACGAGGGCACCACCGCGATCCAGGCCAACGACTTCGTCGGTCGAAAGACGGTCCGCGATCGCGGCGCCACGGCGAAGTCGATCATCGGTCGGACGCGCGACACCGTCGGTACGCTCGCGAGCGACACGTCGGCCCACGCGGCGGACCTCAAGGTCATCGGCAAGCGCCTCGAGATCGCCGCGCGCGCGCTCGAGGACGTGGTCGACTTCGTCGTCGCGAACATCAAGACCGACGTGCAGAGCGTGTTCGCCGGCTCGGTGCCGTACCTCAAGCTCGCGGGCATCGTGCTCGGCGGCTGGCAGATGGCGCGCGCCGCTCACATCGCGGCCACGAACCTCGAGGCGAAGAAAGGCGACGCGTCGTTCTATCGCGCCAAGCTGGGCACCGCGCGCTTCTTCGCGGACCACTACCTCTCGCAGGCGAAGGGCATGCGCGACGCGATCGTGGAAGGCGGAAAGTCGGTCATGGCGCTGGAGATCGAGCAGCTCTGAGCGCTATCGCCGCTTCTTGATGACGCGCGCCAGCGCCGCTTCGTAGGCGGCGTTGAGCGCGCGAAAGGCGCCCGCGTCGCCTCCGTGATCGGGATGCGTCTCGAGCGCGAGGCGTCGATAGGCCTGCTTGACCTCGAGCATCGTCGCCTTGCTCGTGAGGCCGAGGTGGCTCCACACCGACGCGTGCGCCGCTGGCTTCGGTTGCTTTGGTTCGGACGAGGGACTCGACGGCCACGGCGGCAGCTCGCGCAGCACGCGGCTCCATGCGCGGGCCCAGCGCGCGTCGATCGGCGCAAGCGTGCGGGCCGCCACTTTCTCGGCGGCTCGTAGCGCGGCTTCGAGGCTCGTCGCCCCACCGTTCGACGCGTCGGGCTTGCGGAACGGCTTCTCGGTCGGTGCGCCGGTCCACCAGGCAGCCCAGAACCAGCGACGTCGCGCGGTCGGAGTGACCGACACCGTCGCGACCGCGAGCTCACTCACAGGGGCTGGTACCGAGCACCACGAGCGCTTCCCACGGCGCGAGGATACGACGACCCCGCGCGATGGACACCATCGTGTCCGGTGGCGGATCGCACGGCGAAGGGATAGCGCTTCGACCGAGCCAGCGTAGGATGCCGGCCGTGAACGCGATCATCAGGGGACTGACCAGGACGTGTGCGTCTGGGCACCAGGCGCTCGTGCCCATGAGGATCGTGTCCCTCGGGATCGTGCGCTTCCTCCTCGAGCGCGGGTATCGCACCACGACATGAAGCGCCTCGTTGCCATCGCAGCGCTGGGCAGCGTGGTGCTCGGCGGGTGCGGTCAGCCGCTGTCCCTGTTGCCGCGTCGCGTGGAGCTCGCGGGCACGACGTCGGTGCGCGTGCCGGTGGAGCTCGTCAACCACCTGGGGTTCGTGCGCGCGCGCGTGGGCGATGGTCCACCGCTGCTCGGGCTCCTCGATACCGGCGCGGGTGGGCTGTTGCTCACGCCGCACGGCGGCGAGGTCGCGCACATCCCCACGCATCGTCGGACGCTGCTCGTCAATGGCGTCGATGGCACCGAGCAGCGCTCGGTGCCGGTCGCGAAGGTGCGAGAGCTGCACATCGCTCGCATCACGCTCGACGAGGTGCACGCGCTGGTCGTGCCCGACCTGGCAGAGCTCGGGCAGGTCGTCGGCGAGCCCGTCGATCTGGTGGTGGGCTCGACGCTCTTTGGCGACAACCTCGTGACGATCGATCTGGAGAGAGGCGCGCTCACCGTGGAGCAGGGCGTCCTTCCTCAGGGGCCGACGGTGCTCGAGGGCGGCTTCGCCTCCGACGTGCCGCACGTGCGCATCACGGTGGCGGGCGTCTCCATGTCGGCCACCGTCGACACCGGCTGCTCGGGGTGGCTCGCGCTGCCGAACGAGCTCGAGTCGCAGCTGCCGCTCAAGCGCCCCGCACGTCCCGGGCCCAAGCACATCGGCGTCAACGGCGAAGGTCGTGATCGCTGGGCGCGGCTCGATGGCGAGGTCCAGATCGGACCGCACGTGCTCGTGGATACGCCCGTCGACTTCACCGCCGGCG
Source organism: Polyangia bacterium (assembly GCA_039923495.1). Classification (GTDB taxonomy): domain Bacteria; phylum Myxococcota_A; class Polyangia; order Palsa-1104; family Palsa-1104; genus JBDTCO01. The sequence continues at coordinate 53,572 of JBDTCO010000191.1, read as the reverse complement.
AGCCGCGGATCTGCGCGCAGCTGCTGCGTTACTTCCGTGTGACCATCGATCAGCGTCGAGGCCGCGTGCGGTTCGAGGGTGACGCGCGCATCGTCGTGCCAGCAGAGCGCACGACCGGCCTCGGCCTCCTCAAGCGCAACGGGGTGTGGATCGTCGCCGACCTCATCCCCGGCATCGCGCCCGATGGCATCGCGCTGTTCGACGTCGTCGAGCGCATGGGCGGCACGCTCGCCGCACCGCTCACGCGCGCCGACTGGATCGACGCGCAGCGCGCCGATGTCGTGCACCTCACGCTGCTCCGCGACGGAAAGCGCCTCGAGGTCGATGTGACCGTCCGCGAGGTCGGAAGCTTCTAGCTTCGCTGCCCGACGACAGCCCGCTCGGCGATGCGCCGTCATGATACGGTCAAGAGGCCCACCTCGTATCCTCGGTCGTGCTGGAGTCGCTCGTGAAGAACCTTGGCCTTGTCGTGCTGTCGTTTGCGTTCCTCGGAGTGATGGGTGGCGACGCGCGCGCCGGCAGTCCGGATATGGTCGCCCTCGTCTCGACGACCACGTCGTTCACGAGCTCTCCCTCGCCGAGCGCGACGGGCCAGAGCGTCACGTTCACCGCCTCGGTCATCGGCGGCGACGCCAACGTCCCCACCGGCACCATCGACTTCCTCGAGGGCGCGAACGTCGTCGGGACGGGCTCGATCGACAGCGTGACGGGCAAGGCCACCTTCAGCACGACCACGCTCGCCGTCGGATCGCACACGATCACCGCGACGTACCCCGGCGACGGCTCGATGTACGACACGAGCACGTCTGCGCCCGCCACGCAGGTCGTCGAGCAGGGCACAACGACGACGGTGATCTCGTCGGACCAGGCACCATCGGTGGTGGGGACCAACGTCACGTTCACAGCGACGATCTCGCTCGTGACCGGGATGGGCACGCCCACCGGCCCGGTCGACTTCAAGGAAGGGGCGACCACGCTCGGTACGAGCGCGCTCTCCGGCACGCAGGCCACGTTCACCACGAGCGCGCTGTCGGCCGGCACGCACACGATCGTCGCCACGTACGCGGGTGACATGAGCTTCTCGGGCAGCACGTCCGCCGCGTTCTCGCAGCAGGTGAACACCATCGGTACGTCGGTGACCGTCGTGATCACTCCGGCCAGCCCGTCGGCTTACATGACGGCACTCACCATCGCCGCGTCCGTCAGCTCGATGATGGGCGGCACGCCGACGGGCACCGTCACGCTGACCGAGGGTGTCACGTCGGTAGGCTCCACGATGCTGTCGAACGGCGCCGCCTCGTTCTCGTCCTCCAGCCTCGCGCCCGGCAGTCACTCGCTCACTGTCACGTACGCCGGCGACGGCACCCACGCGGGCGCCAGCAGCACGGTCACGCAGGTCGTGAACAAGGCGCCGACCGTGACGGGTCTCGCCTCGTCGTCAGCCCCGTCGGTGTCCGGACAGTCGGTCACGTTCACGGCCACCGTGTCGTCGAGCATCTCCGGCACGCCATCCGGCACGGTCACCTTCAGCAGCGACGGGATCGCGCTCGGCGGCGCCGTCACGCTCGCGAACGGTGTCGCGACGTTCACCACGAAGCAGCTCGCGGTCGCGACGCACGCAATCACCGCCGTATACGGGGGCGACACGCTCTACGCGACGAGCACCGCGAGCGCGCTGTCGCAGGAGGTCGACAAGGCGGCCACGACGACGAGCGTCGTCTCGTCGAACTCGCCGTCGCTCGTCGGTGCGACGGTCACCTTCACCGCGGTCGTCGGCGTCACGTCGCCCGGTACAGGCACGCCGTCGGGCAGCGTCGCGTTCTTCCTGGACGGCACCCCGCTCGGCTCGGGCACGCTGGCCTCGGGCACCGCGACGTACAGCACATCGGCGCTCGCCAAGGGGACGCACTCCATCACGGCGGTCTACGGCGCGGACGGCAGCTTCGCGGGCAGCCAGTCGGTGGCCTTCGTGCAGACGGTCTCGACGGACGCGTCGGCCATCGTGCTGACCGCCGCGCCGAACCCGTCGAACTTCGGCACCGCGGTCACGCTCTCCGCGGCGCTGTCGGGTGGTAACGGCACGCCGACGGGCACGGTCGTCTTCAAGGACGGCACGACGATCCTCGGCATGGCCGTCGTGAGCACCACGGGCTTCGCCAGCTTCACCACCGCCGCGCTCGTCACCGGCATCCACGTGCTATCGGCGAGCTACAGTGGTGACGCGTCGTACTCGAGCGGCATCGCGTCGGCCACGCTCAACGTCGGCGGGGCCACCACGACGGTCGCCCTCGCGTCGTCGAAGAATCCGTCGATGATGGGCGACAGCGTCACGTTCACCGCGACGGTCTCGTCGTCGGTCGCGGGCGCCACGGGCTCCGTGCAGTTCCGCGACGGTGTCACGTCTCTCGGCATCGTCGCGGTCGTCGGCTCCACGGCGACGCTCACGATCTCCAACCTCATCATCGGCAACCACGTCATCACCGCCACGTATCTCGGCAACGCGAACTTCGGCGCCAGCACCTCGACGGGCGTCACCCAGGAAGTCGAGGACGTCGTGACCACGCCCGCGGACATGAGCACCGTGCCGACGGGCACCGACGACGCCGGCATGGTCGTGACGCCGACGCCGAAGCAGGGTGGCTGCGACATGAGCGCCGGCGCGCCGCTGCAGGGCCTCTCGGTGCTGCTGTTGCTGCTCCTGCTCGGCAGCTACGTCGCGCGTCGGCGCGCCGACGGGCGCTGAAGCCCGACGTGTGATCGAACATGGTCTGGTGTAAGCGGTTGTAGGCTCAAGCCGTACCAAGCGTGCGTCGTCTCACAAGAAATCGACGCAGGGTGGATCCAAATAGGATGGCGATCGACGTGGCGGGCATCTCAATGGCCTGTTTCGTACGACCACCGACCCACAGGACGCCATCACCCATGCAGAAGAGACGTAGCTTCCTCGGCGCACTCTCCGTCACGACGCTCGCCCTGTTCACCGGCTCGTCGCTCGCGCCCCGCGCAGCTGCGGCAAACGGCTTCTCGCTCGAGCGCTACGAGCCCACGACTGCGGGTGAGCAGACCCTCGCGACGGATCACCCCTGGTATTCGAGCACGCGCTGGTTCGCAGCCGGCCTCACGCTCGACTACGCGCGCAAGCCGCTCGTCTATGGAACGCACTTCCCGGACAACTCCTTCAAGGAGACGGGATCCATCATCAAGCACGGGCTCTACGGCCACCTCGACCTCGCGGGCTCGTTCCTCGATCGCGTCACGATCGCGCTCTCCGTCCCGGTCGCGCTCTACGAGAAGGGCACGACCATCGACGGTGTCTCGCCGCTCGGTGGGGCCGCAGTTGGTGATCCGCGCCTCGGTGTGATGGTCCGCGCGGTCGGACAGCCCGATCGCAGCCCGTTCTCGCTCAACCTCGGGGTCGCCGTCTGGATCCCGACGCACCAGGACGATCACCACATCGGTGATCGCACCGCGCGCGTCGAGCCGAAGATCGTGCTCGCCGGTCTCGCGAGCTCCATCCGCTGGTCGCTCACCGGTGCCTACCAGTACCGCCCGAAGGCGACGATCGGCAACGACCCTCCGGCGTCCGGCAACAACGTCGGCTCCGAGCTCCAGTTCGGCGCGCTGATTCAGTACGCCAACCTGAAGTACCGCTTCGCGATCGGTCCGGAGGCGCAGCTCGCCACGGTCGTCAGCGATCACCATGGCTTCGCGCGCTCGTACACGAGCCTCGAGATCCTCGGTGGCGCGCACTACAACATCGCAGAGCAGGTGCAGGTCAGCGTCGGCGCAGGCGTCGGCCTCCTGCGTGAGCCGGGCACGCCCGACGCGCGCGTCATCGTGCGCGCCGCATATGCGCCGATCCGCCACCTCAAGCAGAAGAAGCTCGAGCGGTTCGATCGTGACAACGACGGCATCTACGACACCGACGATCACTGCCCCGACGTGCGCGGCGTCGCCTCAGCCGACCCCATCCAGAACGGCTGCCCGAGCGATCGCGATCACGACGGGGTGATCGACGCGCCGGTCGCGCTCGACCTCTGCCCGGATGTCGCGCAGGGCGAGCACCCGGATCCGAAGCGTCGTGGCTGCCCGCAGCAAGATCGCGATCATGACGGTGTGTTCGACGAAGAGGACCTGTGCCCCGACGTGTCCGCCGGCCCAAGGGCCGATCGTACGCGCCTCGGCTGCCCCGCGATCGACACGGATCACGATGGCGTCTACGACGACGAGGACCTGTGCGTCGATGTCCCCGCCGGCGACGTGCCGGATCCGAAGAAGCTCGGTTGCCCGCTCCCCGATCGCGATCACGATCGCATCGCGGACGACGTCGACGCCTGCCCGGACAAGCCTGGCGCGCCGTCGACGGACCCGAAGAAGAACGGCTGCCCGGGCCTCGTGAAGATGCAGAACGGCATGATCGTGATCCTTCAGCCGCTCTACTTTGCGACGAACAAGGACGTCATCCTGCCGCGCAGCTTCCCTGTGCTGCTCGCCGTCGCCGACGCGCTCAAGGCGCAGCCGGAGATCAAGCGCCTCGCGATCGAGGGTCACACCGATGATCGCGGCAAGGCCGAGCACAACCTTGACCTCTCGCAGCGTCGGGCCGCCAGCGTCGAGAAGTACCTGACGTCGCACGGTGTCGAGGCGGACCGCCTCGAGTCGCACGGCTACGGCATGACCCGGCCCGTCACGACCAACAAGACGAACGCCGGTCGCGCGACCAACCGTCGCGTCGACTTCCGCGTCGTCGACCCGGCCGCACCGCCCCAGGCGAACTGAGCAATGAGGACCCACATGAAGACGACACTCGCCTCCCTCCTCGCCATCACCGCGCTCTTCGTCGCGGGTTGCGGCGCACCTGACACCATCGATCATCCCGGCCGCGCCGAGGAAGGGATCGCCATCACCGGCCTGTTCCCGACCGGCGTCGACGGCGCGGGCGCAGTGCTCGCGCAGGGCGCGGGCGAGATCCACTACACGCTGCTCGTCAACCCGGATCCGACGAACAAGACGATCCAGAAGACGAAGCCGCACCCATTGTGGATCCCGGACACGACGACCGCTGGGTGGATCTCGAACGTCTCCGACTCCTCGATGAACACCTCGGCACCTTTGATCTACACGTTCCGGCTCACGTTCACGCTGGCCAACGTCAACCCGACGACCGCCACCATCACGGGCAAGTGGGCCGCGGACAACAGCGGCGTGCTGACGCTCAACGCGGGCACCGCGAACGCGAAGATCATCAGCTCGACGGCACTCGCGACGAGCTTCAGCGCGTTGACCACGTTCACCGTCGCGGCGGGTGCCACGAGCGGGCTCGTGCTCGGGACGAACACGCTCGACTTCGTCGTCACCAACGATCCCCCGGGGAACAACCCGATGGGCGTTATCGTCTCGCAGATCTCGGGCACCGCGTACTGCCAGGCAGATACGGATTGCCCGGCGGGCATGTGGTGCAACAACCTTGCGACCGATCAGACGGCAGCGGTGTGCACCGCGACGACCGCGAATGGCACCGCTGTGCCTGGCAACAGCTGCGCCACGACCGCACCACCTGTCGCGGGATCCATTGGCGCGCGCGCCTGCGCGAGCGGCGCGTGCGACAGCGCCGACAACATCTGCGGCATCGCCACGGGTGACGCGACGTGCACTCTCATGAACGGCGCCACCGTCTGCCGGAGCACGTTCTGCTCCACCAACGGTACCTGCAAGGCCACCGCGACGTCGTGCAACGCTGACGGCGATTGCACGACCGCAGAGTTCTGCAACACGGCGATCAACACCTGCACGGCAAAGGCGGCCAACGGGGTCGCCATTCCGGCCAACGCGGTCTGCACCGGCGCGACGACCACCACGGCCGGCACGTCGAACGGCTGCGTGTCGGGCACGTGCGGCACCGATGGCATCTGCGGCACGCCCAACGAGGCGGGCGGTTGCAGGTCGTCCAGCGCGGCGACCATCTGCCGCAGCGGCGTCTGCGATCCGGCTGGCGGCACCGCCGGCCTGTGCCACCAGTGCACCGCGACGAGCTCGACGGCCTGCACCGGCACCACACCGATCTGCGGCAGCGACTTCGTGTGCGCGGCCTGCAATGCCGACAACGGCACCACGGCCGCGAGCGGCGCCACCGCAGCATGCGGCGCAGCAACGCCGTACTGCCCAGGGGGCGGCACCGGCTGCACGACCTGCGGCACGGCGGGCGGGACGACCACCTGCACCGCAGGCGGCGCGACCCACTCGGGCGGCATCTGTCAGTCGTCGGGCGCGTGCGGCAACTCGTGCACCCAGGACACGAGCTGCACGACGCAGCAGTTCTGCAACACGGTGACATCGGCATGCACGGCAGATCTGCCGAACGGAACGCTCATCCCCACGATCGCGGGTCACACGCCGGTCCTCGACGGTCAGTGCACCATCGGGGCAGGCAACGCGGTCTGCGCCACCCACGTCTGCGACACCGCCGACAAGAAGTGCGGCTTCGCCGACGGCCACGGCGCGTGCACAGCCGACCCGACGGTCTGCCGCAGTGGCGTCTGCTCGGCCAACGGCGCATGCGTGGCGTCCGGCGGCTGCAACGTCGATGCGGATTGCAGCACGGTCCAGTTCTGCAACACCACGACGAACGCGTGCGTCGCGAAGGCGGTCACCACTGCTGCCGTCCCGGCGACGGCCGGCGCATGCCCCGCGGGCGGCACGTCGAACGGCTGCCTCTCCGGCACCTGCGACGCGATGAGCAACACCTGCGGTTACAAGAACGACGCCGGCCCCTGCACCACGGCGAACGCGGGCGGCACCGGCGGCACCTGCCAGAGCGGCGTCTGTGATCCGGCCAAGAACGGCGGCCTCGGCTTCTGCGAGCAATGCACGTCCTCGAGCGCGGCGGCCTGCACGGGCATGACGCCGATCTGCGACTCCACCGCCGACACCTGCGTCGCGTGCAACGGCGACAACGGCGCGGGCACCTCGGCTGCTTGCCCGAGCACCACGAACCCGTACTGCCCGGGCGGCGGTGGCGCATGTGCCACCTGCGGCACCATCGGCGCGATGGCGGCATGCACGGCGACCGGCGCCACGCACGCCGGCATGACCTGTCAGGTGAACGGTTCCTGCGCAAATGCGTGTGCGACCGACGCCAACTGCATGACCGGCACGCAGTACTGCGACAACAACCTCGTGCCGTCGGCGTCGACGTGCGTCGCCGACGTTCCCAACGGCGGCGCGATCCCGATCAACCCGCTCCACAACCCGATCCTTGCGGCGCTCTGCACGCCGGCGGTCGGCGCTTCGGTGTGCGCGTCCGGCGTCTGTGACACGGACGGTAAATGCGGCTACGCGAACGGGGACGGCCTCTGCACCGCGAGCACGGGCGCGAAGGTCTGTCGCTCGGGCTTCTGCTCGAGCAACGGCACGTGCAAGGCGACCGCGACATCGTGCAACGCCGACGGCGACTGCGCGACCACTCAGTTCTGCAACACGACGACGAATGCCTGCGTGAACAAGGTCGCGAATGGCGTCACCATCCCGGCGAACGCCACCTGCGTGGGCGCCACCGCCACGGCGGCGGGCACCTCGAAGGGCTGCACGTCCAACACCTGCGGTACGGACGGCATCTGCGGCACGCCAAATGGCGCGGGCGGCTGCACGTCGCTCAACGCTGGCACGGCCTGCCGGAGCGGCGTCTGCGATCCCGCGCTGAACGCCGGCGCGGGCTTCTGCGAGCAGTGCACGAAGTCGAGCCACGCGGCCTGCACGGGCGCCACGGTCTGCAACGCGTCGAGCGACACCTGCACGGTCTGCAACGGGGACAACAGCACGCTCGCGACGGCGACCTGCGGCACCACGAGCCCGTACTGCCCGGGTGGCGGCGCGGCCTGCACGAGCTGCGGCACCGTGGGTGGCACCACCACCTGCGCGGCCGCTGGCGCCATCCACGCGGGCAACACCTGCATCGCGAGCGGCGCCTGCTCGACGGGCTGCGCGACGGATGCCAACTGCACGGCAGGCACGCAGTTCTGCGACACGGGCGCCATGCCGGTCGCGACGTGCACCGCCGACCTCGCCAACGGCGTCGCCATCCCGACCATCGCTGGCCACACGCCGACGCTGAACGGCCAGTGCACCTTGCTGGCCGGTGCCGCGGTGTGCGCCTCGCACGTCTGCGACACGATCGACCAGGCGTGCGGCTATGCGGACGGCCACGGTACGTGCACGCCGGCCACCTCCACGACGGTGTGCCGCTCGGGTGCCTGCTCGAACAGCGGCACCTGCGTCCGGTCCGGCGGCTGCAACGTCGACGGCGATTGCACGACGGTGGAGTGGTGCGACACGACCACGAGCACCTGCGAGGCACGCGCTGCCACGGGCGCGACCATCCCGCGCAACGGCTCGTGTACTGCAGGCGCCTCCGATCGCTGTCTCTCCGGCGGCTGCGACAGCGACAACGTCTGCGGGCACGCGTCGGGCAAGGGCCCCTGCGCTGTTGCCACCGAGGCAGGGACGAGCGGCGATTGCCGCACGCAGATCTGCGACGGCGCGTCGAGCCTCTGCGCGCAGTGCACCACCTCCGACTCGTCGCTCTGCCCGACGGGCTCGACCTGCTCGAACGATGCATGTGCCCTCGCGACGCCCGTCATCACCGGGCCGGCCGATGGCACCACGATCCCCGCGGGCCCCACGTCGATCCTCGGCACGGGCACGCCGGGCGCGACCATCACCGTCCGCGTCGACGGCACGGTCGTCGGGACTGTCACCGTCGACAACACCGGCCACTGGGCACTCCCGATGTCGACGACGCTGGACGGGGGTACGCACACCATCACCGCGGTCGCCACGGCAGGTAGCGGTATCAGCGCGGTCACGAGCGCGACGGCGACCGCCACGGTCACCGTCACGGGCGCGGCCGGGGACATGGGCAAGCCCGGCGATATGGGCACGAAGACGCCGGATATGGCTAGCACGCAGGCCGGTCGCGACGGCATCTCGGGCGGCGGCTTCGGCTGCAGCATGACCACGCAGCCGGTCGACCTGCAGCTCGGCGCGGCGCTCCTCGTGCTCGCGCTGCTCTTCGTCGGCCTTCTCCGCCGCCGCGCGCTTCGCAGCTAGCAGCCTGAAGTCGAGCACCAGAGGGGTCACGTGCCGGGATGGCACGTGACCCCTTTTTCTTTCGCGCTACTTCATCTTGTCGTCGGAGACCGCGACCCCGACGAACGAGTCCGCGCAGCCGTAATACATCCACCACCTGTCCTTGAACCACGCGAGGCCCTCGGCAAACGTGGTGCCCGCGACGTACTGACCGCTTTTCTCGAACGGCAGCTCGGGCCTGAAGACGGGCTTGTCGTGCCGCTCGAGCAGCTTGCTCGGATCACCGGCCGCGAACAGCGCCTCGCCCACGGAGTAGCCGCCCGCCGGCAACGCCGCATCGCCGTCGACACCCTCTGCATTCTTGGCGTTGTAGAGCATCACGATGCCTGCGGACGTGACGAGCGGCGGAGGCCCGGTCTCCGGGAAGCCGCTGTCGAACATGCCCTTGCGGGCCTTGAGCAGCACGAGCGGTACGCCTGGCTTCTCCTCGACGGGCGACCAGTGCAAGAGGTCGGGCGACGACGCGAGGTGCACCTCGACCTCGCCCCAGTACATCCAGTACTTCCCGAGGAGCTGCACCGCCGTGAGCTTGCCGTGCTCGAGCGACGTCACGATGCCACCCGACTTGTACAGGAGCTTCTCGTAGCCCTTGTGCCCCTGGAAGATCGGCCCGAGCTTCTTCCACGTGCGCAGGTCCTTCGAGGTGGCGAGCCCGATCGTGTACTTCTCGTGGTTCCACTGCGTGTACGTGAGGATGTACGTGCCGTCGGGAGCCTCGACGATGCGTGGATCCTCGACGCCGCCGGGATCCTCGAGCGAGCGCTGCGCGTCGTTGTCCGCGTAGAGCACGGGTGCGGGCAGGCGCGTGAAGTGCACCCCGTCCTTGCTCTCCGCGAGCCCGAGGCGCGAGCTGTGGCCGCCGACCTTCATCGCGCCCGAGTCGTCCTCGGCGCGGTACAGCACGTACACCTTGCCGTCGCGCACGATCGCCGCGGGGTTGAACGTGTGCAGCTTCTCCCAGTGCACCGGCTTCTTCGAGATCGGATCCGTGAACACCGACTTCTTGTTCGGCGAGATCACGGGCGCGTTCACGGGGCGCGTGAACTTCTTCCAGCTCCACGTGTCGGCCCGGACGATGGTGGCCGCAGCGGTGGTGCAAAGGAGCGACGCGAGCAGCAGGCGATTCATGCGGCCATCTTGCCATCGTTGCGGTACTACGCTCAGCGCATGCGTCCCACGTCCGTCCAGGTCCCCGTCCTGTCCACCGTGACGCGCATTGGCGAGCGCGTGATCCGACGAGCACTCGAAGCGTCGTGAGCACGCTATCCGGACGACTGGTCGTCCTCTTCGCCGTCGCGTGCGGGCTCGCCGTCGCGAACACCTACTACGCGCAGCCTCTCATCGGTCAGATCGCCACCGACGTCGGCCTCACCACCGGCACCGCAGGCCTCGTGATGACCATGACCCAGCTCGGCTACGGCGTCGGGTTGCTGCTGCTCGTGCCGCTCGCCGATGTCCTCGAGAATCGGCGCGTCGTCGTCCTTGCCCTCGGTGGTGCAGTGCTCGGGCTGCTCGCCGTGTCGACATCGCGCGGCCAGGCGCAGTTCTTTGCCGCGTCGTTCGTCGTCGGGATCGCCGCCACCGCCACGCACGTCCTCGTGCCGTTCGTCTCGCACCTCGCGCCACCCGAGCGTCGCGGCCGCATCGTCGGCAACGTGATGAGCGGCCTCCTCGCCGGCGTGATGCTGGCGCGTCCGTTCGCGAGCCTCGTGGCCAGCGCGTTCGGCTGGCGCGCGGTGTTCTCGACGTCCGCCGTGATGATGGTCGTGCTGCTCCTGGCGTTGCTCTACGCGCTGCCGCAGCGCAGGCCGGAGGGCACGCTGCGCTACGGGCGCGCGATCGCGTCGCTCGGTCGTCTCTTCGTCACGACGCCGCTGCTCCGTCGACGCGCGTTCTACCAGGGCATGATGTTCGCCGCGTTCAACTTCTTCTGGACGTGCTCGGCGCTGCTGCTCACCACCACGTTCGGTCTCACGCAGCGCGGCCTTGCTGCGTTCGCGCTCGCGGGCGCGGCCGGCGCGCTGGCCGCACCGTGGGCCGGCCGGCTCGCCGATCGCGGCCTCACGCACCTTGGCACGGGCCTCGCGCTCGCCGCGGCATCGCTCGCGATGGTAGGTGTCGGCGTCGCGGGTGCACACGGCTCGCTCGTCTTCCTGGTCGCTGGCGCGCTCGTGCTCGACGGCGCCGTACAGGTCTGTCAGGTCCTCGGCATGCGCAGCCTCTACATGCTCGTTCCCGAGGAGCGCGGCCGTCTCAATGGCCTCTACATGGCGCTCATCTTCGGGTGCGGCGCGGCGGCCTCCGTCAGCTCGACCGCCATCTACGCCACATGGGGCTGGCTGCCCGTGTGCTGCGTCGGCGCGGGCCTCGTGGCGCTCGCGCTCGCGGCCTGGGCCACCGAGCGTCGCTGATGCGTTGCCCTGCACTGCGGTCGGCTGTACATACGCCGACGCCATGACCCCCGCCGCCGAAGCGTCCGAAGGTACCAAGCTCCCGGTCGCCGCGCTCATCGTCGTGAGCGGCGTGGCCGTCGCCTTCCTGCTCTGGCTGCTCTACGTCCACGAGGCGCCGCCGGAGTTCGCCTCGCGGCTGCAGTTCCTGCCCGCGCTCAACGCCGTGCTCAACGGGTGCGCGGCGCTGTCCCTCGTCGTCGGCTTCTCCCTCATCCGCGCGCGCAACATCCGTGCGCACCGCAACGCGATGATCGTTGCGTTCTCGTTCTCGACGGTGTTCCTGCTGAGCTACATCACGCACCACGCGCTGCACGGGAGCACCTATTACCCGGGTCACTCGACGATGCGCAGCGTGTATCTCGTGCTGCTCTCGTCGCACGTGCTGCTGTCCGTCGTCGCGCTGCCGCTCGTGCTCGTGACGTTCTTCTTCTCGCTCACGCGTCGCTTCCCGCAGCACCGGCGCATCGCGCGCTGGACGTTCCCGCTGTGGCTTTACGTGTCGGTGACCGGAGTCGTCGTGTACCTGATGCTCGCGCACCCGGTGCTGTAGTCACCTTCGCGTGGGCGCCACGGAGTACTCGTGGAGCTTGTACTGGATCTTGCGCGGCGAGATGCCGAGCATGTCCGCGGCGCGAGAGGTCGATCCCCCGACCTCCTCGAGCGTGCGCAGGATCGCGTAGCGCTCGATGTCCGCCAGGGTCGAGCCCGGGATCACGGGTGCGGCGGTCGCTGGCGCGACGCTCGCGCGGATCGTGAGCGGCAGGTCCTCGGCGCGGATGCGCTCGACGGGGCACACCACGACGGCGCGCTCCATCACGTTCTCGAGCTCGCGCACGTTGCCGGGCCACGGGTAGCGCGCGAGCAGCTCCAGCGCGCCGTCCGACAGCCCCGAGATCGGGCGCGCGTTGCGCTCCGCGAAGCGCGCGACGAACCGCGCCGCGAGCTGCGGGATGTCGGCGGCGCGCTCGCGCAGCGGGGGTAGCTGGATGGGCACGACGGCCATGCGGTAGTACAGGTCCTCGCGAAAGCGCCCGCGCTTCACGGCGTCGCGCAGATCGTGGTGGGTCGACGAGACGAGCCGCACGTCGACGCGCACCGCGCCACCACCACCGACGCGCTCGAACGTCTTCTCCTGGAGCAGGCGCAACAAGCGCACCTGCAAGGACGCGGACAGCTCGCCGATCTCGTCGAGGAACAACGTGCCACGATCGGCCTGCTCGATGCGTCCGTCGCGACGGTGCGGGCTCCCCGGTAGCCCGCCGCGATCGTGGCCGAACAGCTCCGTCTCGAGCAGCGACTCTGCCAGCGCCGCGCAGTGCAGCTTGATGAATGGACCGCGAGCCCGCGGGCTGTGCTCGTGGATCGCTGCCGCGACGAGCTCCTTGCCGCTGCCCGTAGGGCCGGTGATGAGCACGGAGGCCTGCGTTGGTGCCGCCTTCAAGATCGCATCGACCACGCCACGCGACGCCGCGCTCGAGCCGACGAGCTGCTGCAGCTTCTGCGTCTCCTTGCCGCGACCCTTTTGACCCTCTGCCTCGCGACGAAGGGTCTGGCGCTCGAGCTCGCGCTGCAGCACGAGGCCCAGTCGCTCCACGTCGATGGGCTTGAGCAGGTAGTCGGCCGCGCCCTCGCGCATCGCGCTGACGGCCGAGTCGACGGCGCCGTACGCGGTGGTGACGAGCACGACGCAGTGGGGATCGCGTGCCCGTGCCCGCGTGAGCAGCTCGAGCCCCGTCATGCCGGGCATGCGCAGATCGGTGAGCACGACATCGGGCCTGAACTCCTCGAGCTTGGGGAGCGCCTTGAACCCGTCGGCCGCGGTCTCGACGACATAGCCGTCCTCGCGCAGGAGCTCTGCGAGCGCCGAGCGCGCGTTGGCTTCGTCGTCGACGATGAGGATGCGTGCGCGGGCCATCGGATCTCCTTGCTGCGTTCTCGTTACGTCGTCGCTGCGGAAGAGGGGAGCTGCACCGACACCCTCGCGCCACCGAGGTCACCGCGCTCGATGCTCACGCGGCCGGCGTGCTGCTGGACGAACTTGTAGACGATCGGCAGCCCGAGCCCGGAGCCCGCGTCCTTCGTCGTGAAGAACGGTTCGACCACGCGATCGAGCAGCTCGTTGGACACGCCCGGCCCATCGTCGTCGACGACCACCGACACCTGATCTTCGCCGCGCGACAGCGTGACGCGGACCAACCCGCTCGCAGGGACGGCCTCGATCGCGTTGAGGATGAGGTTCAGCACGATCTGCTTGAGCTGCTTGCGATCGCCGTCGACGCTCACGTTCTCGTCGCCGCGCACGAGGAGGCGCACGTTCTTCTCCTCGGCGGCGGGTTGCACGAGCCTCACGACGTCGCCGACGAGCACGCCGAGCGCGACCCGCTCGCGCGCGCCCTCGTGCGGTCGCGCGAACGCGAGGAAGTCGTCGAGCAGATGGCCGAGGCGACCGATCTCGTCGTGCACGAGCTGAAGGGGCTGCAGCAGCGAGTCCCGCTCCGGCTCTGCGAGCTTCATCACGCGACGACGCAGCACTGCGAGCTGAAGCGTCGCCGCGTTCAGCGGGTTGCGGATCTCGTGCGACAGCCCCGCGGTGAGCGTACCGACCGCTGCGAGCTTCTCCGCGACCTGCGCGCGACGTGCGAGCTCGCGACGCTCCGTGAGGAGCCGCACCTGACGCAGCGCCTGCTCGACGTTGAACAGCAGGTCCCGCATCGCGACGGGCTTGACGAGGTAGTCCCACGCACCCGCACGCACCGCCGCTGCGGCCGACTCGATGGTCGCGAAGCCGGTGAGCAGGATGACGAGGCCGTCGGGCACGCGCTCGCGAAGCTCCGCGGCGAGCGCGAGACCTTCTCCGTCGGGCAGGCGTAGATCGACGAGCGCGACGTCGTAACCCGACTCCGCCAGCCTGCGTGCCTCCTCGATGGATCCTGCCGCGCGGACGCCGTGGCCCGCGTCCTCGAGGACCTCGCGCATGTTGTCGACCTGCGCGGGGTTGTCGTCGACGAGCAGGATGCGTGGGGTCACCGCGCCCTCGGCAAGACGAGCGCGAAGCACGCACCGCCGTCGAACGAGTAGCGCAGCGAGCCACCGTGGCGCTCGGCGATGCGGCGACACAGCGAGAGTCCGAGGCCCGTGCCGTCGGGGCGACCGGTCGCGAGCGGCTGAAAGAGCCGAGGCAGGAGGTCGGCGGAGACGCCGGGGCCGTCGTCCTCGACGCGGATCTCGACGACCTCGCCTTGCGAGTGCGTCGACACCCGCACGCTCGAGCGCGTCCAGCGCAGCGCATTGTCGACGAGGTTGCGCAGCGCCTGCGTGACGAGGGTGGCGTCCGCCTGCACGCTCGCGTCGGAAGGCTCGACCTGCACCACGGTGTCGCGCGTGACGAGCAGGAGCATCGGCGTGACCGCGACGGAGTCGGTGTGCAGCGGGCCATCGCGCAGCAGATCGAGCAGCCCGGCGATGACGGCCTTGGCGTGCTGCACCTGCTCCTTCATGCGCGCGAGGTGCTTGTCGCGGCGCTCGGCGTCGTCCGGCTTCTTCTGGATGAGGTAGATGGACGACTCGATCACGCCGAGCGGGTTGCGGAGCTCGTGCAGCACCGAGCCGGCGATCTCCCCGAGCTCCGCGAGGGCGTCGCGCTTGCGTTCGGTATCCACGACCACAAGGTAACGCAGCAGCCTCCTCGAGCAAGCGTTCAAGTCAATGAATCCATTGCGATAACTCGGTTGCGCGCAAATCTTGCGTCGAGCGGCGCAGCTCGCGGTGCTAGGCTCGCGCCCCATGAACAAGCCGATCCTCGTAGCGCTCGACGAGTCGCCGCGTGCCGCGAGCGTCCTTCAGTCCGCCATCTCGCTGGCTCACACGTGGAAGACGTCCCTCGTGCTGCTGCGCGTGATCGCGATGCCCGCCGTGCAGCTCTCTCCAGAAGGTCTGCCGACGGCGATCGACCTGCAGACGACGCTCGAGGACAGGGCGAAGGTCGAGCTCGCGGAGCAGGCGCGCGCGATCCCGCCGGATGTCCCGGTCAAGCTGGTGACGATCCTCGACGTGCCCTGGCAGGGGATCTGCGACACGGCGAAGTCCGAGCGCGTGGGTCTCATCGTCGTCGGCTCACACGGCCACAAGCTCCTCGACACGCTCCTCGGCACGACGGCAACCAAGGTCGTGAACCACGCCGACCGCTCGGTGCTCGTGGTGCGCGCGGAGCCGGTAGCGTAGCCCGAACGTCCGCAGCTCGCGACGCCTACGTCGCCGGCTTGCGGTCGTGTACGAGCAGGCGCGGACCCGACTCGAAGCGGACGTCCATCTTCTGCGCCGATGGGGTGTCCGCAACGATGCCGAGGCCGAACGTGGGGTGGCGGACCACATCGCCCTTCGTGAAGGTCGTGGCCGGGCTGTAGGCGCGTGCGAGGTGCGCGCGGTCGTGCAGCATCGAGAGGTCGAACGTCGGCGCCTCGTCCGCCTTCGAGCGCTTCTTCACCGACCCGCTGCGGGGCCTGGCCACCTTCCCCGAGCCGGCCGGGCCCGTGCGATAGCCGTGCTGCTTGTGGCAGCTCACGCACTCGACCTTGGCAGGCACGTCGCCGACCATCGCGACCACGATGTGCCAGCGCATGTCCTTGCAGCTGCCGCAGTAGGACTCCACCTCGCCACCGACGTGAAGTCCGTTGCTCATGACGCGAGCGTAGCAGCTTGCCCCGTCGACCGAAACCAGGCTCGCCCGCTGGCGTAGACGAGGCATGTACGCGCAGACGCGACCGACTATGCGGGTGTCCGCCGATTGGTTAGGGTACGCGGCGTACATGGCGAACCCCGTCGCGGCCCCGGTGACAGAGCGCAAGGAGCGCACGCTCGCCGACGAGATGCTTCGCTACGTCGAGGGTGATCGCGCGGGGTTCGATCGCATCTACACGTCCATTTCGCCGCGCCTGCTCGGTTACCTCGCGGGTCTCCTCGCCGATCGCGCAGCCGCAGAGGATGCGCTCCAGCAGACCTTCATCCGTCTCCACGACGCGCGCGACTCGTATGTCCGTGGTGCCGACCCGCTGCCGTGGATCTTCACCATCGCGCACCGGGTCGCGCTCGACGAGCTGCGGCGGCGTCGGCGTGCGCGCGTGCGCGTGGCGTTGAGCGACGATCCGCTCCCGGAGGTTCACGCCGATCTCGACGGCAGCGCGGCAGGCTCGACGGACCTCCCCGATGAACGTCTCGATGTCACGCTCGCCGCGCTCGCGCACCTTCCCGCGAACCAGCGCGCCGCGCTCCTGCTCACCAAGCTGGAAGGTCGCTCGGTCGCCGAGGCTGCCGAGATCGCGGGCACGACGGCGGGGGCGATCAAGCTGCGTGCGCACCGCGCGTACGTCACACTTCGTCGCATCATCGCCAAGGAGTCACGGTGAGCATCCACCTCGAGCAGTCCGCGCCGCCACCGCCTGGCGACCTCTTGCGAGCGCACCTCGCCCGCGGCGGCGCGAAGAAGCCGCGACGCCCGCTGCGCGATGCGCTCGTGTGGTCGCTCGGTGCCGCGGTCGTGGCCATCGCGATGATCGCGGCGTCGGGTGTGCGCCGCGATCTCGTCGGCGTGGACCCGCGCTGGCTCGGGCTCGGGCTCGCGTGGGCGCTCGTTGCGGTCGCCGGCGCAGTCGCCGCGATGCTGCCGCGTGCGGGTCAGGTGTTGCCGTCGGCGAGGCGCGCGCGCTTCATCGCGGCCGGGAGCGTCGTGTTCCTCGCGTTCGTCACCGCGCGCTTCTACTACGACAGCCCGCTGTCGACGCGCTACCAAGGCCTCTCGGCGCTGCACGGCATCGTGCACTGCGGTGGGCTCGGCGTCCTCATGGCGGCGCCGCTCGTCGGACTCGCGTGGGCGCTCGTCATCCGCCGTGTGCCGATCTCGGCGCCCATCATCGGTGCGGCCTTCGGTGCCGCGGCGGGTGCGGCTTCGGGCGTCGTGCTGAACACCATCTGTCCCGTCGGTGGCCAGCTGCACGCCCTCGCGGGTCACGTCGGCGTCGTCGTGCTCGGCGCGCTGCTCGGGGCTGCATCGAGCGTCTTCAACAGGCGCTGATCGAGCGGCCCCGCCCCCACGACGTGGAGGCAGGGCCATGCCTCACATCGACTTTACGATCTTGCCCTTCTTGGCGGTGCAGTCGGCGGTGGTCGTCGTTGTGACGCCCTTGCCCTTGCAGGCGTTCTTGCCCGCGCAGTCGTGACCCTTCTGCGCGCAGCCGCCCTTGCCCTTGCAGGCGTTGATGCCCTCGCACGAGATGCTGTCACCCGCGGTCTTGTCGGCCGAGGCGAGGAGCGGAGCGGCGGAGGCGAAGAGGCCTGCGACGGATGCTGCGATGAGTGCGCCCTTGGTCTTCATATGATCTCCTGATGGTGGGTGTGTCGTCGTTGCGAGGTGCGACTACTCGAGGTCGCCATCGGTGGTGATCTCGCCGATGGTCGTGGTACCGCCTGCGAAGCTCACGATGCTGCGCAGCGTGGTACGCGCGCCATCGCAGTCAGGATCACCCTGCGCCTCGACCGTGATGCGCTTGAGCTTCGCATCGACGACGAGGCGGTAGTGGAACGCGGTCGCGCCGTCGATGCTGATGGCCACGGCCTTCCAGGTCGGCGTGTCGAACGCAGCGGTGCTGGCTGCGCAGACCTTGCCGCTCGCGCTGCAGCAGTCGCCCGCCGGCGTCCAGTCGGTGGACTTGAGCTTCACGAGCTTGCCGCCGTGCGAGGACCACGTCTCGACGGCGGTGGCGATGCGCCGCACGTCGGCCATCGCGCCCGCGCGCTTGCTCTTCTGCTGGAACCGGTTGAGCGCCGGGAGGCCGACCGCGGCGGCGATGCCGGCTGCCGCCGCGAGCAGCGCGGGCGAGCCGAGGCTCTGGACGTCGGGCAGCTTGTAGTGGATCTTCAGCGCGTCGCCTTCGACCTTCGGGTCGAGCTCGGCGAGGGCCTTCTTGCCCGCGTAGTACGTGTAGATCGCGACCGCGCCCTTCGCCGGATCGCCCGTGGCGACCTGCTTGTCCTTGTCCTGCTGGAGACCCGACAGCGCGCTCTGCAGCCCGATGGTGGCCATGCTCTTCACCATGTTCAGGGTCGCGGGCTCGCCGTGCAGCACGAGCTCGAGCAGGCCCGAGTGGCGGAGCTGCAGCGTCGCGTCGCGCATACCCATCGTCTTGTCCGCCGGCACGGCACCGGGCGCCGACGCGATGACCATGTCGACGTCCTGCACGTCGACGGAGAGCTGCCGGCCGAGCGCCGAGTCACGCGTGAGCGCCGGCTCGCGACCGCGATCGACGGCGACGGCGACGCGCACCTCCGCCTCGTAGCCGACCACGATCCCCGCCTTGATGCGCGCACCGAACTGATCCTTCCCGATGTGATACAGCGGGGTACCGCCTGCGTCACCCGCAACGGGCAGGTTGAGCGCGCCCATCGTGCTCTGTGGCACGTGCGCGACGATGGCGTAGTGCGGATCGTCGTTCGTGATGCTGAGCGCGAAGACCACCGCGCCATCGATGCGCGTGAGGTCGAGGCCGAGCGTGCGATCGAGGTACGGGCCGAGCTCGCGCATCATGTCCGGGTCCGAGAAGACGAGGTCGCGCAGCGGCGTGATCGCGTGCTTGCGGACGATGATGGCCACGGTCGCGCGGGCCGGCAGGAGCTCGACGAGCGAGTCCTGAGGACCGAGCGGCGCAGCGTGCGCAGCGTGCGCGACGGACAGGACGGTGGCGAGGAAAAGCGCGCGAGGCTTCATGATCGCGCAGCGTAGCCGAAATCCCGCGCGCTCATGCGCGGGCGGTCACGACCCACGTGGCGGCGCCGAGCGCGAGGCCGCGGTCGTCCTGGTACGGACGCAGCGCCTCGCGGATGCCTTCGACGGCGCGCGCGCGGACGTCGTCGTCCACGTCGTTGAGCTTGCGTGACGCCGGGCCCATGCGGGAGAGGAGGTCGACTCCGACCTCGAGGTCGGACGAGGTCGTCCACTGCACGAGCGTGTCGAGCCCCTCCACGTTGATGTCCGAGAAGCCCGCGTCACCGAGGATCTGCTCGATGCGCGCGCGGCTCGAGAACGCGAACGGCCCCGGCGCGTGCGGATCCGGCGCGGGCGCGGGCAGAAGGTGCGGCGTGATGCCTTCGAGCGGGACCTTGACCCACTCGTTCTCGGGCGGCGAGCGCCAGCACACGAACGCGAGCCGACCGCCGGTGCGCATCGCCGCGCGGACATGCGCGAACGCCGCGGGCGGATCGTCGAAGAACATGACGCCGAAGCGCGAGTACACGACGTCGACCCGCGGCAGGGCGGCGCGCGCCGCATCGGCCTCGACGAGCGTGACCTGCGAGAGCGCGGCCGTGCGAGCGCGGGCCACCGCGAGCATCGGTGCCGAGAGGTCGATGCCGGTGACGCGACCTTCGCTCCCGACGAGCCGCGCGAGCTCGAGCGTCGAGTCGCCGCAGCCGCAGCCGAGGTCGAGGACGTGCTCGGCGGGCTGTGGGCTCGCAGCCACGATGGCGGCGTCACCGAGCGGGCGCAGCGCCTCGTCCATCTTGGTCTGGTACGCCGCCCACCTCTGCCCGGTCGGCCCCGACCACTGCTCGATCTGCTTCTCGTTCACTTCTTCAGCACCCGCGCGAGCTCGTCGTAGAGGTAGATCGCACTCTTGATGGCCTTGTCGAAGTCGCCGAGGTGCAGGCTCTCGTTCTCGGAGTGCGCGTTGGTGTACGGATCCTCGACACCGATGAGCAACGCGGGGATCCCACCGAGCTCGCGTGCGAACGGCTCGACGAACGGGATGGAGCCGCCGCAGCCGATGGTGACGGCCGGGACGCCGTAGCCCTTCTCGAGGGCGCGGAACGCCGCCTGGAACGCGGGGTGCGCAGGGTCCGTGTACCACCAGCCCGACGCGCCGTCGGAGTGGACCTCGACCTCGACGCCCCACGGTGCGAGCGCCTTCAGCTTGTCCATGAGGAGCTGCTCGACCTTGTGCGCGTCGAGGTCGGGCACGAGGCGGATGCCGACGCGAGCCCACGCGGACTCGTTGACGATGTTGCGCGCATCCTTGCGGCTCGACGCCTGGATCGCGGTGACCGCCAGCGATGGACGACGCCAGATCATCTCCCACGGGTTCGCGGTCGCCTGCTTGCCGCCGGGGCCGCCGTGACGCTCGACGCCGGGCAGGATGCCCGCCTGCGCGCGGAACGTCTTCTCGTCGGACGGGAGCGACGCGATCGCGCGGCTCTCTTCCGCGGTGAGCGGGCGCAGCTGCTCGTAGAGCTCGGGGATCGCGATCGTGCCGTCGTCGTTGGAGAGCGCCGCCACCATCTTGCAGAGCGCCATCGCGGCGTCGGGAACCGGACCGCCCCACATGCCGGAGTGCAGTGACTGCTTGAGCGCCTTGACCTCGACCTCGACGGTGACGAGGCCGCGCAGCGCGGTGGTGATCGACGGCAGCCCCGTCTCGAAGTTGGTGGTGTCGGTGAGCACGATCGCGTCGGCGGCGAGCAGCGTCTTGTGCGCGCGCAGGAAGTCGCCGAGCGATCCCGAGCCAACCTCCTCCTCGCCTTCGACGACGATCTTCACGTTGAGCGGCAGCGCGCCCGCGCCCTTGAGCCACGCGGCGACGGCGCTCGTGTGCACGACGATGCCGGCCTTGTCGTCGGCCGAGCCGCGCGCGAAGAGACGACCGTCGCGCTCGGTCGGCTCGAATGGCGGCGAGTCCCAGCGCTCGAGATCACCAGCGGGCTGCACGTCGTGGTGCGCGTACAAGAGCAGCGTCGGCGCGCCCGGCTTCTTCAAGATATCGCCGTAGACGTACGGGTGCGCCTCGCCGACGCGCAGGATCTGGATGTTGTCGAAGCCGCGCTCGGCGAGGAGCTGCGCGGTCGCCTCGGCCGAGCGCTGCACCTCGGCGGGATCGAAGCCAGGGAACGAGCAGCTCGGGATGCGTACGAGCGTCTTCAGGTCCTCCACGGCTTGCGTGCGGCTGGACTCGTACTGAGAGAGGGCTTTTTCGAGCATGCGACTTCATCGGCGACGGGCCGCGTCATGTCAAGGCTGCACCGAGGGCCTTACGTTCGGCCAATCGATCGTGCTATGCGCCTCCCCGATGACCCAGGCCACCAGCGACGTAGGGACCGACGCAGCCGTGATCGAGCGTGACGACAAGATGCCCAAAGGCATCCCGTTCATCATCTCGAACGAGTTCGCCGAGCGCTTCTGCTTCTACGGCATCAACTCGATCCTCACCGTCTATCTCGCGTCGAACCTGCACTTCAACCAGGCGCGCGCGGCCGAGTGGCAGTCGGAGTTCAAGGCGGGCGCGTACTTCTTCCCGATGATCGGCGCGGTCATCTCCGACGTGTTCTGGGGGAAGTTCCGCACCATCATGGTGTTCTCGCTGTGCTACGCGCTCGGCTGCGTGGCGCTCGCGCTCCTCGGCCACACTCCGGAAGCGATCGCGGCGAGCCTCTTCTTCGTCGCGCTCGGGACCGGCGGCATCAAGCCCTGTGTCTCGACCAACGTCGGCGATCAGTTCACCGCCAAGAACTCGCACCTCATCGAGCGCGCGTTCTCGCTCTTCTACCTGGCCATCAACGCCGGCTCTTCCATCTCCATCTTCCTGTGCCCCATCTTGCTGAAGGACCCCGCGTGGGGTCCGAAGTGGGCCTTCGGTCTGCCCGCCGCGATGATGGGCCTGGCGACGGTCGTGTTCTTCCTCGGTCGCAGCCGCTACGCGAACGTGCCGCCCGCCGGCCCGAGCTGGTTCAAGGACATCGTCAGCAAGGAAGGCCTCGCGCTCATCGGCCGCCTGCTCGTCATCTACTTCTTCGTCTCGATCTTCTGGATGCTCTGGGATCAGTCCAACGGCAACACGTGGACCCTGCAGGCGCAGTCGTCGCTCATGGACAAGAACCTCGGCCTCGGCATCACGCTCCTGCCCGCGCAGCTGCAGGTCGTGAACGGTCTCTTCATCCTCGCGCTGGTGCCGGTCTTCACGTTCGGCATCTATCCGTTCCTCGGGAGGTTCTTCACCGTCACGCCGCTCCGCAAGATCGGCATCGGGCTCTTCGTCACCGCGGCATCGTTCGTGATCGTCGCGATGATCGAGAAGCGCATCCAGAACGGCCACACCATCAGCGCGTGGTGGCAGATCCTCGCGTACGTCGTCATGACGATGGGCGAGGTGCTCGTGTCGATCACGGCGCTGGAGTTCTCCTACAAGCAGGCGCCGCTGCGCATGAAGAGCTTCGTCATGGGGCTCTTCTTGCTCTCGACCAGCCTCGGCAACCTCGGCATCGCGGCGGTGAACCACGCGATGGTGAAGCCGCTCGTCGCCACCGCCATCGAGACCGGGCCCGAGACGTGGATCAAGCTCAGCACCGTCGACAAGCTCGTCACCGGCCAGAAGATCGACGTCGCCAACGACGGTGATTCGCTGAAGAGCATCGACGCCGCCGGCAAGAGCTCGAAGCTCGAGGGCACCTTCCTCATCGCCGCCATCGACAGCGCCGGCTCGCGCGTTCGCCTGCGCGACGCAATCGAGCGTGGCCCGGTCATGTCGACGGGTAGCTTCAGCTCCGCCGTCAAGGTCTCGACGTACTGGCTCGTCGGCCCGATGTACTTCTACTTCTTCGTCGGGATCATGTGCGTGATGGGCGTCATCTACATCTTCTTCGCCATGGCCTACAAGGAGCAGACGCACGTCAGGGTGTAGTCGCCGCGTCGCCTCGACGAACCAGCGACGCGGTGACTACCCATCGCTGAGGCGTCGATAGGCTCGCCAGCAGTCCTCGCTCGCGAGGAAGCGCACCAGATCGACGCCTCGCCCACGTGGGGGGAGCGCCTCGCCGGGCAGGTAGCCGAGCGACTCGAACACGACCCCCGCATCCCGGCAAAGCAGCAGCGCGAGCTCCTCGATGGCCGCGTAGCCCGAGCGCTCCCACACGCTCGAGATCCCGACCGCATCCGCGAGCGGAATCGAGAACCGCTCCAGCTCCTTGCGGATCTTTCGCGGCAGCGCCTTGCCGATGCGACGGCGGAGCTCCTTGACCTCGTCGTCGCCGCCTTCGTCGCACGCCGCCTGGATGAAGGTCGCGAGCGTCTGACCACGAAGATACGCGCCGAGCGTCTCGCCCTGCGCGGTCCAGCCCATCACGCGCACGATCTCGAAGCACAGTCGACTCGCCTGCACGGGCTCGAGCAGCGACGGGCCGATGAGGAGCGCGAGCGCGTCGTCCGCACACGGCAGCACCTCGGGCCCGAGCTCTGCGTCGACGTAGAGTCGCAGCGGAGGCACGCCGAGCGCGAGGAACGTGGCGCGCGCGGTCTGATCGGCGGCGCCCGTGACGGGCTCGCCGCGTGGACGCTCGCCGGTGAGCTCCGCGACGAGCTGCGGCGCGTAGGGCTCGAGCGAGCGCGCGAGCTCGGTCAGCGCCACCTGCCCCGGGTCGCTCTCGCGTGGGAAGTAGGTGGTCCACTCGTCAGGCGACAGCGTGCGACGCACCGAAAGCGGCGCGGTGGGCGGCGGTGGGGCCGAGCCCGCGATGTGCGCAGCGGCCGACTCGAAGATTCGTGGCGCGTCGCGGAGGCCCGTGTAGCCGAGCCCGGCGCCCATCGCGCGCAACGTCTCGGGCGACGAAGGCTGAAGGTCGAGCGCGCGATGGAGGAACGGCAGCGCCCGCTCCGGACGACCCGTGTCGACGAGCAGCTGACCGAGCGCACGGAACGTCGCTGGATCATCGGGCGAGAGCTCGGTGCAGGCGACGAGCTGGGCCTCGGCCCGCTCCGGCCGTGCGAGATCCTTCGCGTAGATCCGCGCCAGCACCTCGCGCATGCCGAGCTCGCCCGACTTGCCATGCGTGCGGCTCGACGCGAGCGCGTGCTCTGCCGCCTCGACGAACGTGTCGAGCGCCTGCACCTCGCGGAAGCGTGCTTCCAGCGTCGTCGCAAGCTCCGGCGTCACGAGCGCGAGCGCGAGCGCTTCCTCGTAGCATGCGGCCGCGGCGGTGTGGTCCTGCGCGCCGCGATCGATGGTCTGGCCGAGCGACACGAGCGCATCGGCGCGCTCCGCCGGCACGCGCGTCGTCGCGAGCTGCGTCCACAGCGCGCGCGCCTCGTCCCATCGTCCCATGCGCTCCGACAGCCCCGCGAGCCGTCGATGCGCGTCGCGATCGGCGGGATCGGTGACGAGCGTCTCCAGGATCGCACGCGCACCTTCACGATCACCCAGCTCGCGCTCGCGCAGCTCGGCCTCGCGCACCTGCGCCGCGCGCGCGAGCGAGTCGCCGCGCGAGAGCTCGGCAATCTTCTTGTACGTATCGATCGCGTCCTGCCAGAAGCGCTGGTGCTCCTGCAGCGGCGCGATCGCCTTCCAGGACTCCAGCTCGTCGGGCGCCGCGTCCAGCGCTGCGCGCAAGCTGGCCAGCGCGCTCGCCACATCGCGCAGCCGATCGCGCTCCACTTCTGCCTTCTTGCGCCACGCCTCCGCGCGCGCCTCGGGTGCCTCGAGCGACTCGGCGCGCTGACGCCAGAGCGCCGCGATGCCGAGCCAGTCTTTCGCACGCTCGAGGATCTCGCCCGCGCGCTGAAACGCGAGCGCGTGCAGCGGCTGGCGCGAGAGCAGGCGACGGAAGTGCTCGAGCGCGGCGCGTGGATCTTTGGCACGACCGAGCGCGAGCTCGCCGGCCTCGAGTAGCGCCTGGGCCTGGTTCTCGGGATCGCGCGACAGCTCGGCCTCGTGCGCGTAGAGCGCGACCGCGGCGGGCCACTGCTCGCTCTGCACCGCGATGCGACGCACGCCGCGCAGGACCGGGATCAGGTCGTTCACCGCGTGATCGGCGGCCTCGAGCGCCTGTCCCGCGTCGCGCGGATGGCCGCCGCCGTCGTAGCGGCATGCGGCCTCGAGGTGCAGCAGGGCACGCAGGCCCGCACCATCGATGATGCGGGCACGCTCGTCGAGCAGGCGCGCGAGCGCGAGGTCCTCAGCGGCACGGAGGCTCGGGCGGGCCAGCGCTCGACGGATCTTGCCGTCGAGGACGAGCGGCTCCTTGTCGTCGAGCTGCTCGAAGGCCTGCGAGCTCTCACCTCCGGGGAGCACCTCCTCGCGCAGCGCGACGAGCACGCGCGCGCCGAGCTGCAGCCGCGGCTCGCGGACGTGATCGGCGAAGGCGTGCAGCTGGCTCGTCGCCGTGACCACGTTCTTCTTGCGGCTCGTCCGCAGCACCGAGGCCCACAGGCGAGAACCGAGCGGCCCTGAGTCGAGCGCCTGCGCGTACTGATCTTGTGCGCGCGCGGCGTCGTCGAGCGGTCCTTCGCTCAGCGCGCCGAGGCGGCACAGGTGCGCGACGAGCGCGCCCGGATCGTCGAGACGACCGAGCTGCTCGCCGAGGAGCTTGCCGAGGCCGGCATGATCTCCGCGCGCCTCCTTGACCTGGACGAGCGCGGCGCCGGCCGGATCGTGACCGGGGGCTTCCCGCAGCGCCGCCGTGTACGACTCCTCGGCGCGCTCGAGGTTGCGCAGGTGCAGCTCCTCGATCTGACCGATGGCGTGGCGCAGCTCCGCTCGCTCGGACGATGAGCGAGCGGCCGTGAGCTGGCGCTCGATGATCTCGACGAGGCGAGCCCAGCGACGGTCGCGACGCAAGAGGCGCTCGAGCGCACGCAGCGCGGGCGAGAAGTCGGGCTTGCGGGCGAGCGCCTCCTCGTAGGCGAGGAGCGCGGACTCGGTGTCACCCGCACGACGCTCGTGGATGCGGCCGATGCGATACGACAGCGATGCGCCCTCGAGCGCGGTCGACGCGTGATCGCGCAGGCGACCGAGCGCCTCGATCTCGAGGGGACCGCGACCCGCGCGCTGGTGCAGCCGCACGACGGCGAGCAGCGCGGCCTCGTGAGCCGGGTCGTGCGCGAGGATCTGCTCGTAGGTGGACAGCGCGCGCGCGTCGGCGCCGAGCCGCAGCTCGAGGATGCGCGCGGCGCGGTGGAGGAGGCCGATCCGATCGGCCTTCTCGTCGAGCTTCTCGCCGAGCTGTGCGAGCACGCCCACGAGCGGCTCCCACTGGCCCGCGTCCTCGAGCGCATCGGCGAGCGTGAACAGCGGCAGCAGATCCGCGACCTCGAGCGCCTGTGCGGCGCGCAGGTGGGCCTCGACGCGCGCCAGGTGGCTCGGGGTCAGCGTGCGACGCTCGTCGGTGCGGTCGGCCTCGAGCAGGCTCCGCGCCGCAGCGCCGAGGTACACGCGCTCGAGCGGCCTCGACGTCGTGGCCGCGGCCTGTCGCTCGTAGAGGCTCGCGAGCTTGCCGTGCTCGGCGCGCCTCCGGTAGATCGACTCGAGGCCGGAGAACGCGGCGCGATGGCCCGGCTCGAGCTCGGTGCAACGCTCGTAGAGCCGCGTGGCCTCGGTCTCGTCCCCGACGACGTGCACCGCGAGGTCGCCGAGGTGCAGGTAACGCGACGCGCGGCGCAGTGGATCGGTGATGCGCTCGGCCTCGCCCAGCTCCGCGTGCATGACCGCGTCGAGACGGCGCGAGCGTGCGAAGAGACCCGCGAGCGCCTGCAGCGAGGCCACGTGATCCGGAACCTCGGCCAGCGCGGCCTGGTACGCGACGACGGCGTCCTCGTACTTCTCGAGGTGGTTCTCGTTCACCTCGCCGACGAGGTGGTGCAGCTCCGCGCGCTCCTCGGGCGAGCGGCTGAGCGGCAGCTCCGCGAAGAAGACGTCGACGAGCTCGTTCCACCGACCGATGGACTCGAGCACCGACGCGAGGCGACGCAGCGGCCCCGGTGCATCCGGGACGGAGAGCGCCGCCTTGCGAAAGCACGTGGTGGCGCTGTCGGCATCCGACAGGCGCTCCCAGTACAGATCGCCGGCCCGCTCGTAGAGCCGCCTTTGCGCGATCGGATCGGCGATCAGATCGGCCTCACCCTCGAGCGTGCGTGCGAGCTCTCCCCAGTCCTCGAGGCGCAGCGCCAGCGACGAGAGCGCGGTCAGCGCGGGCAGGTTCTGCGGATCTTCGCCGAGCGCGGCGCGGTAGGTGGCGCGCGCGAGGTCGTTCTTGCCGAGCCCACGCTCCTCGATGGTGCCGGCCGCGTGGCGGAACATGCCGCGGCTGGCGGGATCGACGCTGCCGTCGGCGAGCGCGTGGTAGGTGCTCGCGAGCTTGTCCCACGACTGCTGCGCTGCATAGAGGTCACACAGCGCGAGCAGCGTCGTGTCGTGACGCGGGTCGATCTCCCTGGCGGCCTCGAAGGCCCGCTGCGCCGCGGGCAGATCGCCGGCTGCCTCCTCGAGCACACCCATGTGGACGAGCAGCGCGAGGCGCTCCTTCGGATCCACGATGCGATCGATCTCTCTACGGCTGAGCGCGAGCGCCGGGCCGAAGGCGCGAGCAGTGAGCGCTTCCCTTCGTGAGAGGTACAGCCCGTAGCGCTCCTCGGAGAGCGCGAGCGACGTCTCGAGCGCTTGCAATGCGCGGGGTCGATCGTGCTTCGCACCGACGAGGATCGCGGCCTGTGCTCCGAGCAGCAGTGCAGCGCGCGCCGGCTCGTCGCCACGCACGGCGGCGACCTCGCGCTCGAGGATGGCCACCTCTTCGTCCCACACGGACTCGTAGCGCGGCTGTGCGACCGCGATCGGCGCGGAGTCCTCGATGACGTTGTCGTGGAACAGCGACGTGGCCTGCAACGGCGCGGGCTCGACGCGCCTTGCCTGCACCGGACGCTCGTGAGGACGTACGGGCTGCGCGATGGTCGCGTCGACGCCCACTCGGTGCACCGAGGGCTTCGGCGGTGGAGGCGGCGGGGCGACTTCCACAGGCGGGACGACCGCGACCGGCTGCGAGAGGCGACGGGGCCGCGGTGGGGGCGGCGGCATGAACGACGCCGTCGGTGCGGCCGCGACGACGTTCGGGCTCACCGCGGGCAGCGTCGCGTCGGGCTCGGGCTTCGCGACCGCTTCGATCTCGATGGAAGGGTCGACCGGCGGGGCGAGCTCGCCGCTCGGGATCTCGATCGCACCAGAGAGCGACAGCTCCATCGACGGGTACGACGCAGCCTCGTGCTCTGGCTGCGCAACATCCTTCGGGGGGACTGGAGGAAGCGGAGGCGGACCACCCCCGCGCGTGGGTTTCCGCACGTCGGACATCGTCCGGGGATACTACCCCTTTACCGCCATGCCGAGCACGCCCAGGAAGGCGGCCACACCAGCATGCGCCGGAGCGAGGGTGGCATGGACGCCGCGAGGCTCTCGCCGGACGGCGTACCGGTCGCGGTACGTGCGGAATCCACCCCGGGGCCCGCGCACGATCTCGCGGAGCGCGCGATCGTCGGCGCGGATGTCGTAAAAGGGCCGCAGCGCCTCGTCGAGCATCTCGGCCGTCGCGCGGGCAGCAACGGTGATGGACCGTGGCTCGACCGCCGCGAGGTGCGCATGGGCGAAGAACGTGGGCGCAACGCCGAGAAAGGCACAGGCGGCGCGATACACCGCGTCGGTGCCGTTGACCTTGCCATCGAGCGAGTGCCCCGCGATGTGCGGCGTCGACAGCTCGCATGCGTCCACGAGCGCCGGCGTGGGCGTGGGCTCGCCGGGGAATACATCGCAGATCGCGTGCACGCGACCGATCTCCGACAGCAGCGCCGGACCATCGACGACCTCGCCGCGACACGCGTTCACGAGCAGGGCACCCTCGCGGAGCCGCGCGAGCAGGGCGGCATCGAAGAGGCCACGCGTGCGATCGGTGCCGGTCTCCTCGAGCGGCACGTGCAGCGTGACGACGTCGCAGCGCTCGACGATCGTGTCCACGTCGACGAACGCGCCACCCTCGGCTCGCTGCCTCGGGGGATCGCACAGGAGGACCTCGGCGCCGAGCGCGCGCACCAGCTTCTCGACGCGGCGGCCGACGTGGCCCACCCCGACGATGCCGAAGCGCAGCGTTCGAGGCTCGAGCGCGTGCTCGACACAGTACGCAGCGAGCGCACACGCGAACCACAGCTGCACCGAGTCGGCGTTCGAGCCCGGCGCCGAGGTCCACGTGATGCCGCGCCGCTCGAGGTACGGGATGTCGAGGTGATCGGTGCCGATGGTCGCGGTCGCGACGAAGCGTACCTTGCTGCCATCGAGGAGCGCGGGGCCGACCTTGATCGTCGATCGACAGACGAGCAGCTCGGCGTCCTTCACCGCGGCCGCGTCGATCTCCGAGGCGGGCAGCGTCACAACCTGGCCGAGCTGGCAGAACGCCTCCTCGACGAAAGGATTGTTTCGGTCAGCGACGATACGCACGGCCAGATGGTACCGGAAACGAGCCTCTGGTATGGATGCGGGATGTCCGACGTCCCCACCGCGCCCACGCTCGTCGAGGTTCGCGCGATCCACGATCTTCCGCTGCCCGAGCTGCTGTTCCGCGCGCAGGGCATCCACCGTCAGCACCACAAGGCCGACGAGGTGCAGCTCTGCACGCTCCTGTCGGTGAAGACCGGCGGCTGTCAGGAGGACTGCGGCTACTGCTCGCAGAGCGCGCACCACGAGGGTGGGGTCGAGCCCGAGAAGTCGCTCGCCGTCGACGAGGTGCTGAGCGCCGCGCGCGTGGCGCAGGCGTCGGGTGCGACGCGCTTCTGCATGGGCGCCGCGTGGCGCGAGGTGAAGGAAGGTCCGGCGTTCGATCGCGTCGTCGAGATGGTGCGCGGTGTCTCCGGCATGGGCATGGAGGCCTGCGTCACCCTCGGCATGCTGAACGCGTCGCAGGCGCAGCGCCTCAAGGAGGCAGGCCTCCACGCCTACAACCACAACCTCGACACGTCGCGCCGTCACTACCGCTCGATCGTCACGACGCGCTCGTACGACGATCGCCTCCGCACCATCGACAACGTCCGCAACGCGGGGATCACGGTGTGCTCGGGCGGCATCATCGGGCTCGGCGAGACGCTCGACGATCGTTGCGACATGCTGCGCACGCTCGCGTCGCTGTCGCCGCAGCCGGAGTCGGTGCCGATCAACACGCTCGTGGCCATCGAGGGCACACCGCTGGGTCACCTCGAGCCGGTCGAGCCGATGGAGCTCGTGCGCATGATCGCGACGGCACGCATCCTCATGCCGAGGACGCGCGTGCGCCTGTCCGCCGGTCGTCAGCAGCTCACAGAGGAAGGCCAGCTCCTGTGCTTCATGGCAGGCGCGAACTCGATCTTCTATGGCGACAAGCTGCTCACCACGGGCAACCCGGACGTCGCGAATGACCAGGCGATGCTGAAGAAGGCGGGTCTCCGCGCGGCGCCGCCGGATGAGGTCCACGCCCGGATCGGCTAGTGCCATGACCGCTGCTGGTCACAAAAGTCGCCAGCACGCCTCGTGATTTCAGTCGGTTGATTCGTGAAAAACCCGGTACGCAAGCTGCAAAAGTGCAGCCCCGTGCTTCGCCGCCTCGTTGTTTTTGCCGTCCTCGCGCTGGCGCCGTCCGTGTACTCGGCGCCCCGGCCGCCGCGTGCAGTCCGCAGCCAGAGCTTCGACTGGGACGCCAACGCGGTCTCGATGAAGACGACGATCTACCTGCGCAGCCACACCGGCGAGCCCGAGATCGGCGTGCCTCTGGCCGACTGGCACCGTGTGCAGAAGCAGCTCGGCAAGCCGGGCCCGTACGAGCACCGCTACTTCGATCGCGACCGCATGACGGGCGGCTATCGCGACATGACCGAGGTCGGCAACGGCAACACGTTCCTGCGCGACCTCAAGGTCACCGTCGAGACGAAGGGCTGGCAGGGGCCGGCCTGGCCGCTGCTCGTCGACCAGCTATCGACGCCCGCCGGTGCACGCCGCGCGTCCATCATCACCGCGCGCGAGCACTCGGCCGACAGCATGTACGCGGGCCTGAAGTTCCTGCGGTCGCGCGGCCTCATCAAGTATCTCCCGCCCAAGGCCAACCTCTACGGCGTCAACCGCGAGGACATCACCGTCGACGGCGAGCCCCTCGTCGGCGAGACCCCCGCGCGCAAGCTCCGTGTGCAGAAGAGCTTGCTCGACCACCTGCAGAAGGACGCGCAGCGCCACCTCGGTCAGCGTCAGGTCTGGCACTTCTCCGACGATGACTTCGCGAACTACACCGCCACGAAGCAGGGCCTCGCCGCCGACGTGCAGACGGGTCGCTGGCGGAACGTCGACATCGTCCTCCACTTCACGGGGCTCCACGGCCCGCACGCACCAGAAGTCGTCACGCTCGACCGTCCCGCGTTATAATCGGGTGATGAAGACGGGCCGTCGTCATGTGCTACGCCTGATGGCGCAGGGGCCGCTGTGGCTCCTCGTCGCGGCACGTACGGGTCGGCTGCTTGGTCGCGCGCGTCCTGCCCGCATCGTTCGACGCAGGGCCGACGATCTCGCGCCCATCCCCTGGATCGGTCACTGCTGAGTCGTTGACGGCCGCTGGACCGCGGCTTGCTCGATCCGAAGATCGCAATGAGTGCCGTGGCCATCACCAAGGAAGATCCGGAGCTTGCGGACGAGCTGCCGTCCAGCCTCGTCCGACGTCCACCGCTGTGGCGGTGGATTCTCGCCATCCTCATCCCGGCGGTCGCCCTCGTCTGGGTCGTGCGCCGGGTCGACATGCACGACCTCGGTGCGGCGCTCGCACGCGCGAACATGGGCATCGTCGCGCTCGCGGGCGTGCTGTTCGTCGTCGGTAACACGGGCGTGAGCGGGGTGCGGCTCGCGCTGCTCATGCGCACGATCCCCGCACGCAACCCCATCGGCACCGTCGAGATGGTGCGCGTCTACCTCGCGTCCAGCGCGGCGCACCAGCTGCTGCCCGCGCCGGCCGCCGAGGTGCTGCGCACCATCGCGCTCATCCGTCGCTTCGGGTACCGGCTGCGCGCGCTCGTCGGCGTCCAGGTGCTCGAGAAGCTGGCGGACACGTCGAGCATCTGCCTCGCGCTCGGCGGCGTGTGGCTGTGGGCGAGGGCGCCCGAGAGCCTGCAGATCGGCGTCGAGATCAGCACCGCCGCCGGCATCATCGCGCTCGGCGCCACCATCGGGTGGCTGCGCAAACGGCCGCGGACGCTCGTGCCGGTGCTCGTGCTCTCCGTCGTCAACGACACGACGCACTGCCTCGTGGTCGGCATCGTGCTTTCCACGCTCGGCATCCCGAGCACGGTCGCCGAGTGGATCGTCATCGTCGGTGCGACGCGCCTCGCCGGCATGATCCCCGGCCCGCCCGGCCAGCTCGTCGTCACCGAGGGCGCCGTGATGGGCACGCTCGTGCTCTACGGGATCGACCGCGACCTCGCGCTCGCCGCCGCGCTCATCTACCGCCTCGTGCGCTTCGTGCCCGTCGTGACCGTCGGGCTCTTCAACTGGCGCACGATCGCCGAGGCGGCGTGACTCTCGACGACGAGAGCTACTTCTTCTTCTTCTCGTCCTCGGGGTAGCCCTTCGCCAGATCTTCGAGCTCGAGCTTCTTCGCCGCCGCGCCGAAGATCGCATCCTCGTCGTCAGTGAAGCCGTCGGTGGCGTCGCGGTCGTCCATGATCGCCGTCGGTGGCGCCTGGCCGTTGAAGCTGGACGCGCTCTCGATGCCGGTGGGCTTGTTGCTGCCGCCGCGCTGGTGATCGTTCAGCCACATGATGAACGTGATGGGGTGGTAGCTCCACACGAGCTTGTCCGGCGGCAGGTCGGCGGTGCGCTCGATCTCGTCGGTCCACCACAGCACCGGCTCGATCTGCTCCTTGAAGAGGCGCGTGCGCGTCTGCTTCGGCAGGCCGGCGAAGTCGCGTGAGCGGTTGAGCTGCACCATCCAGTCGTTCTGGTCGGCCCACTCGGAGATGTGGCGGATGGCGAGGCGCCGGAACTCCTTGCGGCGGTCGTCGCCGCGAAAGAAGCCGAGCACCTCCGCGCGCGACAGGAGGCCATCCTTGTGGCCGTGGCTCGGTCGATCGATCGCGTCGACGATGAAGGGATCGTTGCAGAAGCGGCCCGAGCCCGTGCCGTCGATGGTCTTCCAGAAGTCGGGATCGAGGCGCTCGCCGAGCTCCTCGGTCGAGAAGATCTCGACGTGGACCTGGCCCTCGGCGCGACCCGGTGCGCCTGCTTCGCCGACGTGGCCCACGAGCTCGCCGGCCGTGACCTCGATCGACAGCGGGATGGCGTCGTCACCGAGCTTGTCGTGCGACTTCTCCCACCACGCTGGCGCGCGCAGCAGCGGATCGGCCGAGGCTCCGCCGGTCTCCTCGTCGATGTGAAAGTAGAGCGTGTAGAACGTGACGCTGCCATCCTGCGCGGGGACCTCGTGCCTCATGAGCACGAAGTTGCGCGAGCCGATCGCCGCCGGTTGCGTCATGCGCGCGGCGACGATGCGGCCCGAGAACGGCGCGAACAGCGGCGTGCCACGCTCGGCGCGCAGGTGGACGCCGCCGTGCCACAGGCGTGACTGACCGAACGGCCCGACGGGGAAGTAGCCGCCCTCGCCCTCGGTCTCGTTGTTCTCGTAGAAGGCCTCGGCGACGGCGTCTGCCTTCTCCTTGTCGTCGGGGATGTCGGGCCTGGCGCCGCGCTCGAGCGAGAGCACGAGCGGGAACACGCTGCGGCCGCGGATCGTCGACACGAACTGCCGGAAGTCGAACGGCCCCGGATCCCACTTCTGCTGGGTCACGTGATAATGGCCGAGCCAGCCGGAGTACTCGCGCGGATCGGTGATCGACGTCCACAGCGGATCGCCCGTGCCGGCGAGAGGGAACGACTGCGGCAGGTTCGGGAACAGGCGCGCCATGGCCTTGCCGATGGCGGTCATCGACTCCATCTGGTCCTTCGTGTAGCCGTACGCGAGCCACTGGTGCCCGTGGATGGAGCACGTGAGCTTGTCGCGGTTGCCGTGGTAGGCGTCCGGGAAGCGGATGGCGTCACCACGGTTCGCGAGCTCCACACCGACGGAGATCTCGTTCACGCCCGCGGCCTGGAACGCGCAGTCGACGACGTCGAGCGTCTGGTAGATGGTGCCGTCGTTGTCGATGAGAAAGTGCACCGAGAGGCCGCGCTCGTTGTGCAGGACCTGGAAGCAGCTGCTCGACGACGGGCAGCCATCGTGGTGCACCACGAACTGTCGCAGCACCTGCTGCAGGCGCGAGAGCGAGCGATCGGAGCCGATGAGCCGCCGCTCGCGAAAGCGCGCCGCGATGGACCCGAGGCCCTTGGCCGGCGCGAACGGGTAGATCTCCGACGGCTTGTCCGTGCGGTGCAGCGTGTACGCGGAGAACTGGGCGTCGTCCTCCCACGTCACGACGCGACGCCCGACGTCGTAGCGCTGTCCGCAGACGATGATGCTCGAGCCGGCCATTACAGGCTCAAGCGTAGCCGCGTTTGGCCGAGATGGAGGATCTGACCGGGCTGCAGATACACGGGTCCGGCGATGCGCTGGCCATCGACCCACGTGCCGTTGGTGGAGTCGAGGTCGGTCAGCAGCCAGCCGCGGCCATCGAAGCCGAGCTGGCAGTGACGCGTCGACACGGCCGCGTCGTCGACGACGATCGGGCCGCCCTTGCCGAGGATCGTGGGTGCGAGCGAGAGCGCGATGCGCTGGCCCGCGCGCGGTCCGTCGAGGAGCTCGAGCGTCGCGGCGGGCCTCTTGTTGCGCGACGCCAGGCGCAGCACGACGCCGAAGCCGAGCCACAGCACGACGACGCCACACAGCACGCCGCCCACCCACTCGAGGACGAGCCACACCTTGCTGCGCCGTGAGGTGGCGCCCGTGTAGCCGAACACCGAGCCGCCCGAGTCGTAGCGCAGGATGTTGGAGACGAGCGTCTCGCAGGTGAGCTGGAACGTGTGGCCCTCGAGCGAGTCGATGGGGAGCGCGAAGGTGAGCACGTATTGCTTGTCGAGCTCGTCGGCGAGCGTATCGATCTGCAGCTTCAGGTCGTCGGCGCTGCGGGCCCAGCGGAAGGTGCCGTTGGAGCGCTTCGACAGCTCGCCGAGGTTGAGCAGCGGGCCGCGATCGTCCGCGGGAGAGAACGCGATGGCGTGGATGGGCACGCGCGCCTTCGCCGCCGCATCACCGAGCGCGCGGAACGTCTTGCGATCCATGGACGCATTGAGCCCGTCGGACACCAGCACGATGAGGCGGCGCGGTGGGTGCTCGTCCTCGCCGCCGTGCACACGCGAGAGCTCCACGAGCGCGGCCTGCACCGCGTCGACGAGGCGCAGATCGCCGGACTCGCCATCGGGGTACAGGGCGTCGAGCGCACCCTGCACCGCGTTCGCCGGACGGAACGGCACGTGTGGCGTGACGTCGCCGCCGTAGTCGACGACCAGCACGCGGGTCCGGCCGCTGCGGTTCTCGAGGAACGACGCGAGCGCATCCTTCACGCGATCGAGCGGGACATCGCCGGTCGGCAGCGTGCCGTTCTTCGGGAGCTGCTGCACGCCGTAGAGCGCGGAGCTCTCGATGACGAGCACCACGTCGAGCGGCAGCGCGGTGGCCACGAAGGGCTCGACGCGCTCGGGTCTGAGCGTCTTTCTGCCATCGAGCTTCAGCGAAAAGGACTGCTTGCCGTCGTCGATCTGCCCCTCGAGCTCGACGATCGAAGCGAAGAGCTTCACCTTGCCCTCGGTCGCAAAACCCTGCGGATCGATGCGCTCGAGCCGCAGCGCCGGCTTCGTGGCGTGTGCGGTGCCGAGCCCCGAAAGGAGCCCGATCACGGCCACGCAGGCCAACGTGCACACACGTGCCTTCATCGTGTGCCCATAGTAGCAGCGGTCACCGCGCGAAAAAGGAGCGTGCTAGCGTGCCCCCGTGACCGAAGCCGAGTTCGACAAAGTCGCCGAAGGCGAACTGCACCATCTCGAGGCGAGCCTCTCCGAGATCGATCCAGACGAGGTCGAGGTGGACTTCTCGTCTGGCGTGCTCACGCTCACGCTCGCGGACGATCAGGTCATCGTCATCAATAGCCACCGCGCCGCCGGCCAGATCTGGATGGCCGCCTTCCGCACCGCGTGGCACTTCTCCCCGAAGAACGAGGGCGACGCCCTCGCCTGGCGTACCGAGAAGGACGAGCTGCGCTCGACGCTGAGCCGCATCCTGTCGGAGCGCCTGGCTCGTCCGATCACGCTGTAAGGCCCGTTCCAAAGAAAAAGCCGGCGCCCCGTGAAGGACGCCGGCTCGGTGAATCAGCGTGGAGCGCGTGCTACCAGACGACGCACGGCGCCTTCGAGAGCATCTTCGCGCCGGGCTTGCACTGGAACGCGGCTGCGAACTCCGGGAAGTTGGAGAGCGGGCCGTTGACGCGGTACTTCGGGGTCGAGTGTGGATCCGTGACGAGGCGCTGGCGCTCGAGCTCGGGGCGACGGTTCGAGCACCAGCCCTGGGCGAAGCCGAGGAAGAAGAGCTGGTCGTCGGAGAAGCCGCTCTTCATGTCGGACTTCGCGTCAGGCTTGCGGCTGCTGACGAACGCGCGGTAGGCGAGGTTGATGCCACCGAGGTCGGCGATGTTCTCGCCAGTGGTGAGCTTGCCGTTGATCTTCTGACCGTCGATGACCTCGTAGCCGTTGAACTGATCGATGACGCACTGGGCGCGCTTCTCGAACTCGGTGTTGGTGGCCGGCGACCACCACTCGACGAGGTTGCCCTTGCCGTCGTACTTGCGGCCCTCGTCGTCGAAGCCGTGCGTGAGCTCGTGGCCGATGACCATGCCGATCGCGCCGTAGTTGACCGCGTCTGCCGCGGTCTTGCTGAAGAACGGCGCCTGCAGGATGCCCGCCGGGAACACCATCTCGTTGAGCGCGGGGTTGTAGTACGCGTTGACCGTCGGTGGTGTCATGTCCCACTCGCCGCGGTTGACCGGCTTGCCGATCTTCGCGAGCTGGCGGTGGTTCTCGAACTGCGCGCCGGCCTGCACGTTCGCGACGTACGAGTCGCGCGTGATCTTCACCGGCGAGTAGTCGCGCCACGTGTCGGGGTAGCCGATCTTGTTCGTGATGGCGGCGAGCTTGGCCACGGCCGCCTTGCGCGTGGCGTCGTCCATCCAAGGCAGCTTGGCGAGGTTCGCCGCCATCGCCTTTTCGATCTGGTCGACCATCTTCAGCGTCGAGGCCTTGCCATCCGGGCCGAACGTCTTGGCGACGAACGCGCGCGCGAGCTCCTCGCCGAGCAGGTGGTCGGTGTTCTCCACGCAGCGCTTCCAGCGGGGCAGGATCTTCTCGTTGCCCGTGAGCGTCTTGTCGTAGAAGTTGAAGTTCTCGTCGACGAACGCCTTCGACAGCAGCGGCGCCGCAGCGTGCACGACCTGCCAGCGGAGGTAGATGCGCCACTCGGGGATGAGCGTCTTCGTGAGCTGCTTCGACATCGCCGCGAAGAAGCTCGGCACGAGCACGTTGATCTGCGTGAGCGTCGGGACGCCCATCTCCTTGAGGTAGATGGCCCACGGGAACTTCGGCGCCGTCTTCACGAGGCCCTTCAGCTCGATGCGGTGATCGAGCTTCTTCGGATCACGGCGCTCGGTGCGATCCATCGAGTTCTTCGCGAGCTCGGTCTCGATCTTCATGACCGTCTGCGCCTGCAGCTTGGCCTTGTCCGCGGGGATGCCCGACAGCTCGAGCATCTTGGCGATGTGCGCCTCGTACTGCGTGCGGATCGTCTTCGATTTGTCGTCGGTTTTGAGGTAGTAGTCGCGATCGGGGAGGCCGAGGCCGCCCTGGTCCGCGGCGCCGACGACGATGCTCGCGTCCTTGAAGTCCTGCTGCTCACCGAAGCCGAACAGCGGGGCGCCGAGACCGAGGTGCTCGTGAGCGATCTCCTTCGCCAGCGACGGTAGATTGTTGACGGACTCGATCGGCTTGAGGAGCTCGTCGAGATCGATCTTGGCGTTGGCCTCGACCTTTGCCTCGTCCATGCAGGCTGCGTAAAAGTCGCCGAGCTGCTTGTCCATCGCATCGGCGGGCTTGGTCGCCGCCGTCTCGAGGATGCTCTTCAGCGTGTCGTAGTTCTTCTGGTCGATGGTCGAGAAGCTGCGTGTCCACGACGCGCGATCCGCGGGGATCTCCGTGCGCTTCTGCCACGAGCCGCAGGCGTACTCGTAGAAGTCGTCGCAGGGGGCGACTGCCTTGTCGAGCGCCGTCGGATCGATCCCGACGTCGACGGGTGCAGGTTGAGACACCGCGACCGGCTGTGCCTTTTGTGGCGGATGACAGGCGGTGAGGCCGAGCAACAACGACGACGAGATCCCGATCGCGGCGACCCCGCGAGCAACGACGCGAGCAACACCAGGATTGATACGTGCTGACATGGCTAAGGCTCCTTCGAGAGGGGACGTTCATATCGACGCCTCGTCGAGCCGTCAATGGCGACGGGGTGCGATAGACTAATCACATGAATGGGATCAAGGCCGCGCTGTGTGCCGGCGCGCTCGTTGTTCACGCTGGCTGCCACCACGGCAAGAGCACCACGGCCACCGATATGGCGGGGTCCGCCACCGACGGCGCCACTGCGCCGGTCGACGCAGGCTTCCAGTCCGCCTCGCACGACACGTTGCTTGCGATCCCGAACCAGGGCGGCCCGATGATCGGCGCCGTGAAATACATCAGCATCTCGTACCAGGGCTCCGCGTTCGGCGCTCGCATCGCGGCGTTCGGCGACTACGTGGTCACCTCGGACTGGTACAAGACCGTCGGCACCGAGTACGGCGTCCTGCCGGGAACGCACCAGCACGTCGACCTCACCGACCCTCCGCCGGCGTCCATCGACGGCACGGGCATCGGCAAGCTGCTGGCGGGGTACATCGCGTCCGGAACGCTGCCCGCGCCGGACGCGCACACGATCTACATGTACTACTCGGCCGAGGCAACGACGCTCACCGACGAGGCGACGTACTCTTGCACGAAGTTCGCCGGCACCTACACGCCCGCGTATCACTACGAGGGGACGCTGAACTCGGGCGCGCAATTCTCGTTCGGTGTCGTGCCGCTGTGCGACCAGCTCACCACGGACGTGCTCGAGCTCGCGACCGCGCACGAGCTCATCGAGGCCTCCACCGATCCCCTGCCCGACAGCGCTCCGACGTACATCTTCGGCAACGACACACCGTGGCAGGAGACGGGCGGTGAGGTCGCGGACATCTGCGATGCTCGGATCACTCGCGACGGCCACACGCTCACGCGGGTGTGGTCCAACATCGCCGCGCTCGCGGGCGCCAATCCGTGCATCCCGGCCGACACGGCGTACTTCTCCGTGCAGCAGACGCCGACCCTTGTCACCATCGCTCCCGGCGCCGCCACCACGTTCCTGGTGACGGGCTGTTCGCTCACACCGACGGACGACTGGTCCGTGTATGGCCTGCCTGGGGTCTACACCGGCATCGATCTGCAGCCCAAGGTCGACGTCGCGACGATCGGTAACGGCATGACCGCGCATGTCACCATCAAGGCGCCGGTGAACGCGCAGAGCGGTACGTCGACGGTGCTGCTCCTTTACTCGGTGAGCTCGGACATGGTCACGCGCTTCGTTCAGCCCGTGGTCGTGCAGTTCGAGTAACGCGCTACTTGCAGACCTTGCCGTCGGGGAGCTGGCACGTGCCGGGGTTCGTGGCGAGTCCAGGGCCGACGCAGCGCGCCGGTGACATGCAGGTGGGCCCGCTGGTCGGGTCGCACGCCGAGCCCTCCTTCACGAGCGCCTTGCACATGCCGGGCGTCGTGCCGCTCACGCCGAAGCACACTGACGCGCCGTCGCAGGCGATCTCGGTGCCGCTCACGTTGCCGCACGGCTGCCCCGCGCCGGCGTAGGTGAGCTCGATGCACATGCCGGTGGCGCCGTCGCAGACGAGGCCTGCCTGCTGGTCGCAGCCGGGGCCCGTCTCGTGCCTCGGATCGCACGCGGCGCCGACGGCGGTGCCGGTTGCCTGGCACGTGCCCATCGTCGAGCCCGACGCGGTGACGCAGGTGAGCGCGAACCCGCACGGCTCGGTGTTGCCGCACGCCGTGCCCTCGGCGCTCGGGGCCTGACACGTCTTCGTCGAGGCGACGCACACGTAGCCGCGCGAGCAGTCCGTGGTCGCGCAGGAGGCGCCGATGGTCGTGAGCGGCTGGCACGTGCCGCACAGCGTGCCGGCGACGAGCTGACAGAAGGTGCTCGAGCACTGCGACGAGAACGCGCACGCGTCGCCGGTCGCGAGCGTGCCCTGCGCCGGTGCGCACAGCGCGATGGTGTCGCGCTCGAAGTCGCCGCAGGCCGCGCCGGGCAGCGCGTTCGCGCAACCCTCGAGGCTGCCCGTCGTCGTGGCGCTGTCGTGCGTGCCGGCGTTGGCCTCGCAGCCGGCGGTGAGGCGAGCCAGGCACGTCGCGGGGTCGCCGTAGCGGTTGGCGACGCCGTGGAGGACGCAGCTGTCGAGCTTGGCGCACTCCGCGGAGGCGTAGATGACGCAGGCCTTCTTCTCTCCGCCGGTCAGATCGTCGGGCGAGCAACCTCCGAGGCCCGCGGACAGCAGCGCCGCAACGGCGACGAAGAACGTGATCGGGGCGAGCTTCATGTCTCCCCGTCTAGCACCTCGCGGCTTCATACAGCAACGCCCAGCGAACACCTCTGTCCGACACGCGGCAGTCGTGCACCCCGGCCTTGGCGAGGATGCGACACAAGATCACGCCCCCCGCGTAGATGACGTCGGCGCGCTTCGGCTGCAGCCCGGGCGTGCGGCGGCGATCGTCGACGCGCATCGCTCCCAGGCGCTCGACCTCGCGCTCGAGCGCCGCGCGCTGGAGCGTCATGCCGTGCACCTTCGTCGCGTCGTAGTCGCAAAGGCCGAGCACGATGGCTGCGTAGGTGGTGACCGTGCCCGCGATGCCGACGACCGGGCCAACCAGTGCGGGCGCAGCCGCGAGCGCCTCGTCGATCGCGGCCTCGAGCGCGGTGCGCTCCTCCAGGGTCGGGGGGTCGTGCTCGAGCCAGCGCTCGGTCAGCACGACCGACCCGATGGGGATGCTGATCGCGCGCTCCACGTCGTGATCGCCGACGACGAGCTCGGTCGAGCCGCCGCCGATGTCGATGACCGTGCGCGGTCCCTCGAGCTCGGGGAAGCTCCCGCGCACCGCCCCGAACGCGAGCTGGGCCTCGCGCTCGCCGGCGATGATCTCGAGCGCGCCACCGACCCGAGCGAGCTCCTCGTCGATGACCGCGACGATCGTGGCGCCGTTCTGCGCGCGCCGCAGCGCCTCGGTGGCGACGGCGAGCGTGCCCGTGCACTTTTGCGCCTCGATGAGCGCCACGTACTCGGCGAACACGGCGCGGGTGCGCTCCGTGGCGGCTTCCGAGATGGAGCCCGTCGCGGCGAGGCCCTCGCCCAGCCGGGTGATCTCGGCACGCTCGAGCACCGCGGTGACGGCGCCATCGTCGGTGATGTCGGCGATGGTGAGGAGCACCGTGTTCGTACCGCAGTCGATGGCCGCGAGCCGTCTCATATCGTGCAGCCTTCGTTCGTCGCGCCGTCCTGCAGGTCGGCGCCTACTTGCCGAGCAGCGGGCTCCAGGCGGGCGACGAGGCGTTGCCCTTGAAGACCTGGCGCTCGGTGCGACCGTCGAACGTGGAGATCCAGATGCCGCCGCGCGAGCTCTCGTACGCGATGGCGCGACCGTTGGGTGCCCAGCTCGGGTTCTGGTTGGAGCCGTGGCCCTCGGTGATGCGCACGATGGTGCCGGAGTCGGCGTCGACGGTGAAGATGTCGTAGTTGTACTTCTCGTCGCGCGCGGTGAACGCGATGAGGTTCATGTCCTTGCGCGGCGACCAGCGCGGCGTCTGGTTGTAGTTGCCCTTGCGCGTGAGGCGCTGCTGGTTCGAGCCGTCGGCGTTCATCGTCCACACCTGCGGCGAGCCGAAGCGATCGGAGACGAACGCGATCTTCCTGCCGTCCGGCGACCACGTCGGCGAGGTGTCGATGAACGGGTTGTTGGTGAGGCGACGGATGATCGCGCCGTCACGCGAGAGCAGATAGATCTCCGAGTTGCCGTCCTGCGAGAGCGTCGCGGCGATCTTGGTGCCATCGGGCGAGAACGCGGCGCCCATGTTCAGGCCGGGACGCGCCGAGATGGAGCGCGGCCTCCCGCCCGCGGACGGCATGAGGTAGAGGTCGGGCTTGCCCGCGAGGTACGACGTGAACACGATCTCCGTCGCGTTCGGCGACCACGCCGGCAGGATGTTCTGCGAAGTCTTGGTCAGCGCGTAGACGCCTGCGCCGTCCCAGTCCATCGCGACGAGGTCCCGACGCATCCTGCCCGCGCCGGCCGAGAACACGATGCGCGAGTTGAAGAACGGATCCTCGTTCGTGTAGTAGCGAACGATCTCGCCTGCCCACTGGTGCACGATGCCGCGGAGCATCCCTGCCGGGGCGCGGTACTCCTTGGCGAGCACGGGCTCGGCGCCACGGCTGAGCTCGAACAGGCGGAACTCGACGCGCACGTCACCACCCATCGGCGTGACGCGAGCCTTCACGACGCCCTCGGCACCGACGTTCCGCCAGTCCTGCGGCACGATGCCGAGGC
Organism: Polyangia bacterium; assembly: GCA_039923495.1. GTDB lineage: Bacteria > Myxococcota_A > Polyangia > Palsa-1104 > Palsa-1104 > JBDTCO01. The sequence continues at coordinate 10,488 of JBDTCO010000191.1, read as the reverse complement.
CCTCGGTCGCAAGGTTGGCGAGCGTCGCGGAGGCGTCGATGGGCTTGAAGAAGCCCGACAGCGCGAGGTCGTTGTTGAGCTCGGCCATCATCGCCGAGCCCTGCGCCTTGTCGACACCGAGCGGTAACGGCAGCGCGATCTTGAACAGGTCGCGACCCGCGGCGCCGATCTTGAAGCGCACCGCGTCGTCGCTGCCAGGCGGCGGCGTCTGGGCGAGCGCGGCAGCCGACGCGAGTGAGACGCCGAGAGCGAGGACGAAGAGGTTCCGGAAGGAGGTCTTCACGCGTGGGACCGTACCACTACTTCGAATCGCTGCGCCTCCCTGCGCGTGCACGGGGTCACTTGATCGTAGCCGGTACGCTGCTCGCGCTACGGCAGCGCGTCGAGCAACGTGCGCACCACCGCGACGTCCTCGGGCTGCCAGTCGGTGTGATCGTTGGTCCAGCCCTCGAGGTCGAGGAAGTAGGGCGACTGGTTCGCCATCGCGTGCCCGAGGACGTCCGTCGTCGCGATGCCGTGCTCGTGCTGCAGCCAGCGCACGAGGTGCAGCACGGCGTCGATCTGCGCCGGACGCGCGAGGATCTGCTGGTCGGCCCAGTGAGCGCCTGTGCCCGTCTCCTGCACCATCTCGATGCCGAGCGCGACGTGGTTGAGCCCGACGGTGTGCCGGCAGCGCACGGCCTCATCGACGAGCTGGTGGATCGTGCCGTCCTTGTCGACCATGAACTGCGCGCACGTGCCCGGGTACTCGCCGCGATTCATCGTGTTGCCCTCGAACGTGTTCCACGCCGACGAGTACGTGCTCGTGGCCGTGAAGTGCAGCACGATCTGCTTGGGCTCGAGCGCGTACGTCTCGATGCCGTAGTGGTTCTTCGAGTACGTCGCCATCTCGCTCTTGCGGGTGGCCGGGTACGCGATCGGGCTCTGCACGATCGTCAACCCCGCACCGAAGTCGGGCGCCATCGCGAGGTCCGGCGCGGGCTCCGAGCCATCGGAGGCATCGCCAGCTTCACTCGCATCGGTGACAGGCGCATGGGCCAGGTCCACCGCCACGGCCATGTCGAGAGCGACCTCGGGGCCGGAGCCACCACCGCAAGCCGAAAGGATCAAGGTCAGGGCAAGGAGACGCACACCCACGGCAGCAGCACGCGCCATGCCAAGCCAACCACCCGAAACGTCGAGGACACGGTGACTGGCCGACAGGCCACTCGACCCTTTCCTGTCGCCGGTTGCTCTCAGAGCTTCTGGAACGTCGGGCACAGCTTGCCGCGCCCCGCCGCCGCGCGAAAGCGATCGGGCGGTGCAGGCAAGGTCTTGATCTGGCCGAGCGTGGCCTCGAGCGAGCTGTCGAACTGGCCATTGCCGCTCTTGCGCATGAAGGTGAAGGCCGTCAGCGCGCCCGTCTCGTCGATGGTGAGGCACACGTCTGCCGAGAGGTTGGGCAGGTCGGCGTCGTGGATCGTCGTCGGCACCTGCCAGGCAGAGCCGATCTGATCGATGAGCTGGAGGATGTACGGGTCGCCCTTGGCCTCCGACGCCGTGCCCGCGCGCGAGCCGGTGAGCGAGCCGCCCTCCTCGGTGACGGCCTCGGGCTGGTCGTCGTTCTTGAGGTTCTTGAACAGCTCGGCGTGCGTCTTCTTGAGCGGATCGACCTCGGGGTCGTCCTTCTTCTCGGGATTGATGGGTGCGTTCGCGTCGCGCGCGATCTTGATGTCGGCCTTCTGCACCGTGTTCTTCACGACGCCGGCCTTGTGCGGCAGGAACGTCAGGTCGCGCGGCTTGCCGAACTTCACGAGCTGCGCGTCGACGAAGGCGCCGAGCACGGGCTTTTCGACCTTGTCGACGTGGTTGCGCGACAGCCACATCGCACCGAAGACGCCCGCGTGCACCGCGATCGTGAGGACCAGACCCGCTATCGGCATGACGCCGATCGTGCGCTGCGCGTGTGCCATGGTTACTGCAACGGATCGGTCACGAGACCGATCTTCTCTCCACCGTTACGCGACAGGGCAGCCATCACTTTCACGACCGCGCCATACGGCAGCTCCTGGTCGGCATGGATGTAGACCTCCTTCTCGGCCTGGAGCTTGGCGTTGTTCTTGAGCGCATTGTCGAATTCTGGGCCGAGCAGGAACGGGGTCTTGACGAGGTAGACCTTGTTGTCCTTCACGAACTCCTTCGGCACGGTGACGATGAGCTTGCCGGAGTCGTCGGGAATCGCCTGCGCCTCGGCCTTCGGCAGCGAGACGGGCACCCCCGTCTGCAGCATCGGCGCCGCGACCATGAAGATGATGAGCAACACCAGCATGACGTCGACCATCGGCGTCACGTTGATCTCGGCCATCAGGCCGCCGCCGCCCGAGTTGCTGGGTCCTGACATCGCCATGCTGGGCTCCTAGCGCTCGGAACGCGCGCGAGAAACGTGCGGAGGGGGGAGGCTCGGCGGGCTCTGCCCGGCGAGGGGGGACGGGAACGTCGCCCCCTGATGAGGCTCGGCCATCAGGCCGCCGCCCGAGTTGCTGGGTCCTGACATCGCCATGCTGGGCTCCTAGCGCAGGAAGTGGCGGCGGACGATGTTCAGGTAGTCGTTGGTGAAGGCGTCCATCTCGTTGCCGAGCACCTTGATGCGGCGCGCGAAGTAGTTGTACGCCATGACGGCCGGCACGGCAGCAACGAGCGAGACGGCCGTGGTGCCGAGCGCCTCCGCGATGCCCGGTGCGACGGTGGCGAGGTTGGCCGAGCCGTTCTGACCGATCTGGGTGAACGCGTTGATGACGCCGACGACCGTGCCGAACAGGCCGATGAACGGCGCCGCGGACCCGACGGTGGCGAGGAACGGGATCATGCCCTCGAGGTGCGTGGACTCGCTCGTCGCGGCGCGTCGCAGCGCGCGCTCGACGTTCTCCATGTCTCCGCCCTCGTGGATCGAGCCGGACTCGGGGTTCTTCTGCTTCTGGCTCTGGATCTTCGAGAGCTCGACGTAGCCGGCCTTGAAGACGTGCGCGATGGGGCTGCGCTTGTACTGGTCGGCATCCTGATAGACCTGGTCGAGGCGGCGCGCCTGCCAGAAGATGTCGAGGAAGCGGACGCTCTCGGCGTGCGCGCGGCTGAGGTAAAACACCTTGTAGCCGATGACGTACCAGCTGATGATCGACAGCAGCACCAGCAGGAACAGCACGGCGCGCACGGCGCCCGTCGCCTGGAGCAGCAGCTGAAGAAGATCGAACCCACCCGACGGAGCGGTCCCCGACGGTCCCATGAGCAATAGCGCCATCATGATTGATGCGGGTATCACGCGGCAGAGCGTGGTGCAATGAGGGCGCTCGTGCTCGCGGGGATCCTGTCCATGGCGGGCTGCCTCGGTGAGGGTGGAGCGGTCAACGTGCGGTGGCGCATCGCCGAGCGCGAGACGGGCCGTGTCGACGATCCGCGCTACGACTCGGACGCCGCGGGCGTGTGCTGCCAGTACTTCGAGTCGAACAGGCTGTGCACGACCCTCGGGTGGCACATCACGCGCGTGCAGCTGCTCTTCACCGATCCGACGACGGGCGCCGCGCTCGCCGATCCGCCCGCGGGCCTCGATGCACCCTGCGGCAACCGCGAGCTCACGACACCGTTCGCGTTGCCGTCGGGAAACTTCGACATCCTCCTGCGCGCGTACGATCCGGTCACCAACGCGACGCAGGCACAGTCGCCGCTCCCCGAGCAGCGCAGCATCCGCCGTTCCGAGATCGTCAACCTCGACATCGTCGAGCTCTCCGTCTCGATCTACCCGAAGCCCTGAAAGCGGACGATCACGGCGGCATACCGCATCGCGCCGCTCGCGTAGTACCGTGCGGCGCATGATGAAGCTCCTCCCGCTCGTCGTTCTCGCCACGGGCTGCGCCCCCACCCTCGTCGCTGGCTCCATGGCCAACCCGGCACGTCGTACGGACAAGATCGAGTCGACGCAGACCTACGAGATCGGTCCGTACAAGGAGAACCACCAGTACGAGCTGACGCTGAGCGCGTTCACCGCCTCGTCCATCGGTCTCGCGATCAAGATCACCGAGGTCGATCGCTGCGCGTCGCCGAAGAACTACACCTACACGCTGGTGGACGATCACAGCGTGCACACGTCGCTGATGCCGTCGAACGATCCGGTGAGCACGTCGCAGCCGGGCCGCGCGGGCAAGCCCGTCACCGTGTCCCGCTGGTCCGGCACGTTCGCGGCCACCGTCGTGCCGGACACGCAGTCGCTGACCGTGCAGATGCGTCCCCTGGTTGGCAGCTGCCCCTCGCTCGACTTCAAGTGGGCCCTCAACTAGCAGTGCCCGGCCGAACGCCTTCGGGGGGCGAGGGCTCGCTCGCGGAGCTCGTCGGCGCAGACGAAGGTCATGAGACATCGACTTGTTCGTCGGCGGGCTCTACGCTTGACGGATGTACAAGATCATCCTCGCGACGTCGTTGATGTGTCTCGCCGTCGGCTGCTCGAGGAGCAGCAAGGGCCACGACGGTGGCGCGGGCCTCGGTGATGGCGGCGTCGGCGATGCGGGCGACGGTGGCACCGGGAACGGTGGCGACGGGGGCATCGGGATGTGCAATCCCGACTCGCCGCAGGTGGAGTGCCAGACCGACGCCGATTGCGACGACGGAAATCCGGCCACGATCGACACGTGCAGCATCTCGGGCGGGGAGTTCCCCGTCGGGACCTGCGTTCACGCGGCGTGCGACGGCGGCATCTCGTGCGCGAACCAGGCCGTCGACCCGAGCTGCGGGACCGACGCCGGCCAGGTGTATCCACCCTTCGTGCCGCTGGTGGCGCCCGACGTCCCCGCGAGCTGCGCGAACGGCTTCCAGCTCACCGATGCATCTCCCACCTTCGTGTACGAGCTCAAGTCGAAGACCCCCGCGGGCTCCCGCGCGCTGATGCTCGACCTCGACATCGCGACCTACACCGCGGCGGACGGGGTCCAGATCACCGGCGTCGATGGCCACTGCAAGAAGTACACGCTCTTCGACACGTGTCACCTCAAGACCGCGGACAAGGCCCAGAGCAGCTACACCGACGGCATGACGCGACCGTCCGACATCGCGATCCGCCAGTACCATCTCGACCTTCGTCCCGGCACGACCCAGCTCAGCATCGACTTCGGTCGGGTCGTCTCGCCGATGTATGTGCAGATCCTCGGCCTCTGCGACTTCGACCTGCCGACGCCGCCGGCGTCCTCGGAGAAGTGGTTCGCACCGGTGCCGTAGCCCCGCCCTTGCTCTGAGGTCGGCGGCGTGGCCTCCTAGCCGACATGACGCTCGCCGAACAGTTCGTCACCCACACCGTCGAGAACCAGGCCACGCCGCTCGTGCCGTACGACGCGTACGCGACCGATGCGCCGCTCATCGAGGCGCTCTGCCGTGAGGGCGCCGCGTGGGCCGCGCCCGACGTCGGCAAGCTCGGGCCCGTTGCCGGCGGCGAGCTCGCCATGCTCGGGTTCCTCGCCAACGAGAACAAGCCGAAGCTGCGCACGTTCGACTCGCGCGGCAACCGCATCGACGAGGTCGAGTTCCACCCGGCCTACCACCGCATCATGGAGCTCGGTATCGAGCACGGCGTGCCGAGCTACGCCTGGAAGAACGCGGACACGGCCGGCGCGCACGTCGCGCGTGCGGCGCTCATGTACCTCTACGGCCAGCCCGAGCAGGGCTGCTGCTGCCCGCTCACCATGACCTACGCGAGCGTGCCGGCGCTGCGCCACCAGCCGGAGCTCGCGGAGCAGTGGCTGCCGCGCATCACGTCGACCGAGTACGACGCGCGCTTCATCCCCGCGTGGGACAAGCGCGGCAACACCATCGGCATGGGCATGACGGAGAAGCAGGGCGGCTCCGACGTGCGCGCCAACACCACGCGCGCGCAGCCGCTCGGCAAGAGCGGGCCCGGCGCGCTGTACGAGCTCGTCGGCCACAAGTGGTTCATGTCGGCGCCGATGTGCGACGCGTTCCTCGTGCTCGCCAAGGCCGAGGGTGGCCTCTCGTGCTTCTTGCTCCCGCGGTTCACGCCCGAGGGCACTCTCAACGCGATCCGCATCCAGCGCCTCAAGGACAAGCTCGGCAACTGGTCGAACGCATCGTCGGAGGTGGAGTTCCTCGGCGCGCAGGCGTGGCTCATCGGTGAAGAGGGTCGCGGGGTGCCGACGATCCTCGAGATGGTCTCGCTCACGCGGCAGGATTGCATCATCGGGTCGTCGGCGATCATGCGGCAGGCGCTCGTGCAGGCCATCCACCACACGCGCACGCGCAAGGCGTTCGGTCGCACGCTCGCGGAGCAGCCGCTCATGCAGAACGTCCTCGCCGATCTCGCGCTCGAGTCGGAGGCGCACGTCGCGCTGATGATGCGCGTCGCGCGCGCCGTCGACGGGAGCGCACGCGAGCCGAAGGAGGCGGCGTTCGCGCGCATCGCGACGGCCATCGGCAAGTACTGGGTGTGCAAGCGCTGCGTCCCGTTCGTCAACGAAGCGCAGGAGTGCCTGGGCGGCATCGGCTACGTCGAGGAGTCCATCTTGCCGCGGCTCCTCCGCGAGGCGCCGCTCAACTCGATCTGGGAGGGCTCGGGCAACATCCAGTGCCTCGACGTGCTGCGTGCGATGGCGCGCGAGCCCGAGAGCCGCAACGCGTTCTTCGACGAGCTGGCGCTCACCAGGGGCGCACACGCAAGCTACGACGCGGGCGTGCGCGAGCTCGAGTCGATGCTCTCCGATGTGTCGACGCTCGAGCTGCGCTCGCGCCACGTCGTCGAGAAGATGGCGCTGTTGCTCCAGTCGAGCCTGCTGCTCCGCGCGAACAGCGAGCTCGGCGAGGTCTTCAGCGACAGCCGCCTCGGCGGCAGCCACGGCGCGATGTACGGCACGCTGCCCCCGTCGGCGCCGCGCAAGAAGCTGCTCGAGCGCGCGCTGCCGGAGTAGTGTCCAGACGGTGCGCTGCACGCCATCGACGCGTGCCGAGGGCGCAGGTCAGTTGAGCCAGCGACCGTTCGAGCCGTCGCTCTTCGGCGGCTCGTCGTGCGGGCCGGCATCGCGGGGGACGGAGCGGAGGTGCGTCGCCTTGCGCTTGTGCTCCATGTTGCGCAGCTTGCGCTCGATCCACAGCTCGCGCGGCGACGGCAAGAACATGACCGCGACGGCGATGCCCTCGGCGATGAAGTTGGGGACGAACGAGTCGATGCCGCGGAACAGCGCGAGCAGCACGGTGGCGCCGATCGTGAAGTACACGATGCGACGTCCCGACATCGGGATCACGAACATCATGAGGATCTGCTGCGTGGGGTAGTAGCTCGCCCAGAGGATGACGAGCGCGTCGAGGATGGCCCACGAGCCGAGTTGCGGGATGGCGCGGAGCGGCGCGTAGAAGAGGCTGGTCACGACGGTGAGCGCTCCGATCAGCGCCGCGAGGCCGAGGTACGTGATGATGAAGCGGACGGTGCCCCAGCGCGTCGCGAGATCACGCGCGAACCAGTAGATCCCGAGGCACGCGAGCACGAGGTTCCACGGCTCGATCTCGAAGAACACCCACGTGAACAGGCGCCAGCCCTGGCCGCGCAGCACCTCGGAGGTGACGAGCGCACACGCGGTGAGGAGCTTGATGCCGTGACGCTCACCGACGATGCCGATGATCGACATCGCCGCCGTCGCGATGATGAGGACCAGCACGATCGAGGGAAGCCCGCGACCTCCGCTGTTGCCGAACATCTGTCCGAAGGCCGACTGTCGAGCGGGTACGCGTGCCATGAGACCTCTTCCTCTGTGAGGATGGGCGGTGCCCTCGTCAGCGTCAAGGCGGTCCGCTGGCGTAACGAGACCGTCACACGCGGACCGTCCAAGAGGTTGAGACAGCCCACCTTTCCTGACGTACACTCTCGCGCCGTGAGCAACATTCCATCGCCCGACGATCCCGCGCTGACGACGATCTTCGACGGCGGACGCCCAACCGTCCGTCACCTCCGCAAGTCGAAGGTGGTCGTGACGTCGGGAGCCGACGCCGGCAAGGAAGCCGAGATCACGAAGGCTCGCGTCACCGGCGGGCGCAGCATGATCAACGACCTCGTGCTCGGCGACAAAGCGATCTCCGGGACGCACTTCGAGATCGTCGCTGCCGACGACGGCTACCGCCTCCGCGATCTCGACTCCACCAACGGCGTCTACGTCGGCGAGCTGCGCGTGCGCGAGGTCTACCTCAAGCCGAACATGCAGTTCCGCGTCGGTCACTGCGATCTGGTCTTCCAGCCCACGCAGGAGATCGTCGAGATCGCGCTGTCGAAGCGCGACGCCTTCGAGCACGTCATCGGCGCGTCGGTGAAGATGCGCGAGATCTTCGCGATCCTGGAAAAGGTGGCACCGTCGGAGCTGACGGCGATGATCACCGGCGAGACCGGCACCGGCAAGGAGATGGTCGCTCGCGCCATCCACACCGCGTCGCCGCGCAAGAACAAGCCGTTCATCGTCCTCGACTGCGGCGCCATCCCGCGTGACCTCATCGAGTCCACGCTCTTTGGTCACGAGAAGGGGTCGTTCACCGGCGCCGTCTCGCAGCATCAGGGCTGCTTCGAGCAGGCGCAGGGCGGCACCATCTTCCTCGACGAGATCGGCGAGCTGCCCATCGACATGCAGCCCAAGCTGCTGCGCGTGCTCGAGGCCAGAGAGGTCAAGCGTGTCGGTGGCGACAAGACGATCAAGGTCGATGTTCGCGTCGTGGCCGCCACCAACCGCGACCTGCGCCAGATGGTGAACAACGGCACGTTCCGCGAAGATCTGTACTTTCGTCTGTCCGTCATCGCGGTGGAGCTGCCGCCGCTGCGCGATCGCAAGGACGATGTCGAGACGCTCGCCAAGCTCTTCCTCAAGGAGATCGGCTCGCGTCGCAACCTGCAGATGACGTTCACGGCAGAGGCCGTGCAGTCGCTGCAGGCCCACAACTGGCCCGGTAACGTCCGCGAGCTGCGCAACGTCGTCGAGCGCGCCGCGTCGCTGTGCGACACCGCCACGGTCAACCGCACCGACCTCTTCTTCCACCGCGATCAGCGCAACCCCGCGCCGACGCCGCAGCACTCGCACGGCAGCCACGGCGATTCCGCGCCGCTCGTCATCGTGCCCGGCCTCGACTTCAAGGAGGCCAAGCAGCGCGTCGTCGACCAGTTCGAGATCGCGTATCTCCGACAGCTCCTCGAGAGACACGAGGGCAACATCACGCGGTCGGCGCAGGAGGCGGGGCTCACGCGGTATCACCTGCGCGAGCTGCTCAAGCGTCACGGGCTGACGGGTGCGAAGGACTAGCACGCTCGCGCTGATGCTCCTTCTTTCGGCCTGCGGGGCGCCGTCGGGCATCACGTTCTCGTCGATGGGCGGCCTCACGACGCCGGGTGGTAAGGACACGTTCCGGTTCGGTGTCTCGACGGCAGCCACGCAGATCGAGGACCAGGACCACCTCACCGACTGGTACCTCTTCACGCAGCCGGTGGCCGCCGGTGGGCTCGGCAAGAGCACCTTCGTCGGCGAGGCCGCCCTCGGCTACACGAAGGCGCTCGACGACGTGGAGCTGCTGTCGACGCTGCACGTCGACTCGTATCGCTTCTCGATCGAGTGGGCGCGCGTGATGCCGACGCGTACCACCATCGACGAGGACGCGCTCGCGCACTACCGCATGCTGCTCGAGGCGCTGGTGCAAAGGGGCATCCGTCCGATGGTGACGGTGCATCACTTCTCGAACCCGGTGTGGATCGACGATCCGCGCGATCCGGGCTGCAAGAACGGTCCGACCGACGCGAACCTCTGCGGGCTCGGCAACCCCGTCGGCGGCCCGCTCGTGGTCCAGGCGATGGCGGACTACGCGACGCTGCTCGGCACGCGCTTCGGGGACCTCGTCGACGAGTGGGGCACGCTCAACGAGCCCGTGAACTACCTCCTCGCATCACAGGGCACGGGCACGTTCCCGCCCGGCAAGGCGAAGATCACGAGCATCGAGACGGAGTTCATCCCGGCCGTGCGCGACTTCCTCTCCGGCCACGCGGCCATGTATCACGCGCTGAAAGCGGCCGACACGATCGACGCGGACGGCGATGGTGTCGCCGCTGCCATCGGTGTGCCGCTCTCCGTCGTCGAGTGGGAGCCCGCGCGCAACAACGCGCTCAGCTCGAACCCGGAGGATCTGGCGGCGGTCGAGCGCGTCACGTGGGTCTACCACCACCTCGTGCCGGAGGCGCTCAGGCAGGGCAAGTTCGACTCGAACCTCGACGGGCAACTCGACGAGGATCACCCCGACTGGGCCAACACGCTCGACTGGCTCGGCGTGCAGTACTACTTCCGCGCGGGCGTCACCGCGGATCCGCCGGTCATCCCCGTGCTCGCGCTGTCGCCGTGCTTCTCGCCGTTCGACTTCGGCGCGTGCCTGCCGCCGCTCGACCAGACGTTCTGTGTCCCGCAGATGCACTACGAGTACGACCCCGCCGGCCTGTATCCGATCCTG
>JBDTCO010000190.1:0-17310 GCA_039923495.1 Polyangia bacterium | reverse complement strand
TGGGAGGGCGTTATAACGCCGCTCGTCGAGAGGCGCTAGACCGCCGCGGTCAGTTCGTCGGTGAGAGGGTGACGAGCGTTGCCAGACCGGGCCGGAGCGCGCACGTCGCGGGTGTGTACGTGTGCATGGCAGGCGTGATGGAACCGGTGGCCTGCACCGTCGTCGTGACCTCGGTCGTCGAGCCGGGGATCACGATGCCGTAGATGCCGAGGGGCGACGCGTTCATCGGCTCGAAGGTCGGCGGCTCGGTCTGCGCGTTGGTCATCGCGAAGAGCTGCGCTGCGCCGGAGCCGGAAACGGAGAGCGTGCTCGCGACGAGCGTGGGGGCGAGTGATGTCGAGCCATCGTCGACGAGGACGACGCAGCTCCCCTCGGCGAGGACGTCCGTCACCGGCACGGCGAGCGCGCCTGCGATGCCTGCCACCGCCGCGCTGGCGTTCTGCGCGAGCGCCGACGCATAGGGTACCGTGAGGTCGCTCGTGCCGGTGACCAGGGCGGACGCGTCGTACGTGAGCGGGCAGACCGCGTCGTTGTGACCGGCGACGAGGTGGAGCGTGGTGTTGCGCTTCACCGGGAGCACGAAGTTGCAGTCGCCTCCCGACGTGACCACCGACGACTTGGTCCCGTCGGCGTACTCGGCGTATACCGAGGCATCCGGGATGCATGACGCCGCGATCAGCTGTGCGGGCGTGTCGTCGGGGTGCGCCGCCAGGGTGGCGATGAGCAGCTCGAGCTCGACGATGGGCCCGGAGAGCTTCACGACGGAGTCGGCGAGGTCCGGCGCCGTGGATTGGTCGTTCATCGACGGCGGCTGGATCGCCGTCGATAGGTCGTTCGCCCTGAACAGCTGCGTCGAGCTGCCACTGCACGCCGACAGCAAGGACACGAGCAAGACGGACTTCATGACGCCGCAGCGTAGCTCACTTCGCGCACCAGCCGAGCGCCTCGCGGGGGTCGAGGTCGAACTTGCACTTGCTGCCGGGGTAGGCGCAGTCCGATCCCGTGGTGCAACGGTTGGCGGGGATGCCGCCGTCGGGAGCGCTGGATGTGCCAGCGTCCGCGAGGCTCGCCACCGACGTGCACGACCAGCCGCTGCTTCCCGGGTAGCAGTCGCGGTCGTTGAATCCATCGCCGGCCGGGCACCGGTCGTAGCCCGTTCCGTACTTGCAGATGAAGCCACCCGGCCTGCGACAGGTGTTGTCGCACACGTCGAGCCCGCCTTTTGGCGACAGCGCAGCAGCGGTGGCCTGCTCCGTCGTGCAGGTCGCACCATCGGCGCCGGTGAGCACGCCCGTGCTGCCGCCGCACGCAGCGAGCAGCAACACGGCAAGCAACGGGAGAGGGTGCGGACGTCTGCTCATCCCAGAGGGAGTCGCGGCATCGACCGAACGGCTCACAGCGCGACCCCGATCGTGAGCTCTGCCGTCAGCCACGCGCCGCTGTAGGACACGGACGAGCCGCCGCTGACGAGCCCGCGCACGGGTCGCGCGGCGTCACCGACCTCACCGAGTAGACCGAGCCGCAGGCGACTCGTGGCCAAGAACCCGACGCCGACGATCGCCGACGGGCCGAGCCAGGTGCCCCAGCCGCTACCGCCGCTGTAGGCCTGCGGGTTCTTCGGCGTGCCCGAGAAGTGCAGGCCGCCGAGCCGCAGGCCGAGGCTGCCGAAGACGCTCACGCGCGACCACTCCTTGTGCGCGAGCAGGCCTATGCGCGCGCTCACGTCCGCGAGATCGACGCGACCGATCGCGGTGCTCGCGTGGCCGCCGCTCGCGAGCAGATCCGCGTCGAGGCCGAGGTGGTACGGCAGGCGCAGGGCGTAGCGTAGACCGGCGCCCCCCATCGCACCGGGGCCGCTCCACCACCCGCGGACGAAGGCGACCGCATCGAGCTCGTGCACGTAGATGCGCGGCTTCTCGATCGCCACCGGGATGGGCTCGGGCACCGGCGGCGTGACGATCCAGCCCGCGGACACGAGCTCGAAGACCGCGATGCCCACGACCCGCGCGCGCGTGGCGTCGGCGGGAGGGGAGACCTCGCTCGAGCGCACGCGGCCACCGTCGACGGTCGAGAGCCGCAAGCGTGCCCCCTCGCAGCCGACCGAGGCACGCGTGATGGCAGATCCATCGTCGACGAGTGGCTCGCCGAGCTCGATCTCGAGCGCGCGCGCGACGTCGGCAGCATCGAGGTTCGTGCACGCGTCGACCTCGAGGTGAACGTGCGGATGACTGGCGAAGGCCGGCGTGGCGATGAGAGAGCACGCGCCGAAGAGGCACGCGGCGAGCTTCAATCGAGTCCACCGAGCTTGCGGACGAGCACGATGCGCTGCCCGTCGGGATAGCGCGTGACGTAGGCTTGCGCGCGGCGTCGTGCGAGGTCGTGCTGACCCGAGCGTGCGAGCGCCTCGACCTCGCGTGCGAGCGCTTCGGCAACGAGCGTGCCGTGGCGCTGCGCGTCGGCGAACGCCTCTGCAGCCTCGCGCGGACGACCCAGCTCGTCGAGCAGCACGCGGCCGAGCATGAACGCCGCGAGGGATGCGCGCGGATCGTCGCCGTGGTGCTGGAGGACCCGCTGCAGCGGCGCGATGGCGTCGAAAGGCTGGTGCGCCAGGCGTGCGACATCGGCGCGGCCGAGGAGCTGCTCGACCTCGTCCACCTGCGGCGTCGTCTCGGGCGTCGGCGCGATCGCGACCACTGGCTGCGCATGCACGCGGTGCTTCGCGATGGCCGCGCGCGTCGGCGCCGCCACTACTGGAGCGACCACTACTGGAGCGACCGGTACTGGAGCGACCGGCGGATACAGCGCGCTGTGGCCGGCAGCGAGCTGCGCGCTGCCTCCGTCCCACTTCACGAGCGCGATCCCGTGCTCGACGGACACGAAGACCCGAGCTCCACGATTGTCGACGGTGAACTCCGCGGCCATGACCTCGATCGCGACCTGCTGCAGCTCGATGCGCAGGACGCGCCTCGGCTCGTCGGGCCGGGGCTCGATGGCAAAGTGCGCGATGCCACGTTCGAGCTGGACCACCACGCGATCGGCCGACACGCGCGGCGGCGCGAGCTGCGTCTCCTTCGTCATCGACAGCATCGACCACGACGGCGTCGGTGCCTGCGCCGCGATCGCGGGCGGCACGTGGGTATGGCGCGGCACGACGAGGACGAGCAGCAGCACGACGAGCGCGGTCGCGGTTCCCGTGACGATGCCACGACGCGTGTCGCGCCTTCTCTTCAGCCGCGGGAGTGCCTCCATGAGCGCGCGGGTCTGCTCGTCGGACCAGGGTGCTTTCAGGTGTACGCGTGCGCGGTGGAGCTCAGGTGTCATCGGATAGCTCCGTTTCCAGAACCGCGTGCGCCGCGGCGATCCGACGCTTCGCCGTCGCGAGCGAGCACCCGCAGATCTTCGCCACCCGATCGAGCGGCTCGTCCTCGAGGTGACGCAGGACCCACGCGATGCGCTGTGGCGCCGGGAGCTCGTCGAGCCGCGCGTAGATGCGACGGAGGAGCAGGGCGTGCTCGGGGCTCGCGTCCGCGCCAATGAGCGCCTCGCACTCCGTCACCGTGTCGAGTCCGAAGAACAGCCGGACGCGCCGCACGCGCAAGCTGCGCAGGGCCACGCGCACCGCGATGGTCGCAAGCCAGCCGCGAGCCGCCTCGGGATCGCGGAGCTGATGCATCGACGTGAGCGCCTTCAGGAACGTCTCCTGCACCACGTCCTGCACCTCGTCCCCGCGCCCGAGCAGCCGCGTCACGACGCGCGCCACGTACGGTGCATGCTCCCGAAACGCGCTCGCCACGTCTGTTGGGGTGCTCGCCATGGGCATGCGCGCGACGATGGCGTCATCGGCATCGAGGCTCAGATCGAGCATGAGGGGAGCGGGACGCATCGAGGTTCGCCGGTACAGAGGCGTCGGGCTCCGACAATGGCTCACGAAATCGTCAGGCGGAAGGGCGATCTTTGCGGCGCCTCTTTCGCCCGGAGGCGCTCAGTTCATCGGCACGGCGTGCGCGATCGTCAGTGCGCCGGGCAGGAGGGTGCAAGCGGTGGGACCGTACGTGATGGGCGATCCGTCGTGGAGGTCGTCGGTGACCTGCACCGTGACCGTCCGCTTCGCCGTGTTGCCGGCGACCGTGAGCCCGAATACGCCGATCGGCGACGCGTCCGTTTGTACATACGTGTTGGGCAGGCTCATGGGATTCGTCAACGCCAGCAGGCTGACGTCCGCATCGGTGCTCGCAAGCTGGAGGCTGGCCGGCCGCAGCTGTGCGAACGGCTCTTCAAAGCGCCCATCGACGATGAGGATGCACGCGCCCTGCTGCACGAGGTCGCTCACCTCGATGCCGAGCGCTGCTGCGATGCCGGGGGCCGCGGCATACGGGCTTTGCGACTCGGTCTCCGCCATCTCGTTCGAGATAGCGTCGGTTCCGACGGAGACGACTGCCTGGTCGTAGGTCGGCGCAGAGCCGGGCGTCACGACGAGGTGGAAGCTGCTGTTCGCGCTCACAGACAGCGTGAAATTGCACTGGGAGTCGGAGATGGCGGCGCTCGAAGACACGCCGTCGTCGTACAGCGCGTACACGCCGGCGTCCGGCACACAGGACGCCGCGATGAGGTCCCCCGCGACGATGACCGGGTTCATGGCCAGCTCCGCGTGAAGCAGGTCGACGTCCACCACGAAGCCGGACACCTCCACGAGAGGGGGAGGGGGCAAATCCGGGTGACTCATGTCCATGTCGCCCCCGTCCGAGCGGCCCGTGTTCATCGGGCCAGACGTCGAGGCGGGTGGCGAGAGGCCTCGGTCTGTACACGACACCGAAAGCAGGAGCAGGAGCAGCAAGACACGCAGGTCTCGGATCACCCTCGAATCATATCATATCCCGGCCTTCGCTGCGGGTCTCGGGACCTGCGCACGCTGCTTTCAATGTGCTCGTCTTGCCGTTCGCACGCGCATCAGTGGCGCGTCGCGACGGACCTTGGCGGCAGGTCCATCCTCACTCGTCGTCGCCCAGCCCGTACTCCTCGATCTTCGCGTAGAGCTGCGGGCGGCCGATGCCGAGCTGGCGGGCGGCCTCGGAGCGGTTGCCGCCGGTTCGCCGCAGGGCCTGGCGGATCATCTGCGCCTCGAGCGCAGCGACGGCTGTCTTCAGTGAGACGATCTCGCCTTCTTCGGGCACGCCCGCCTGCACGCTCGCGTCGGGCTGTAGCGCCGGCAGGTTCGGCAGGTCGATGATCTCGCCGGACGCGAGCGCCGCTGCGCGGTGGATCACGTGGATGAGCTCGCGCACGTTGCCAGGCCAGTGGTACGCGACGAGGCGCGCCATCGCCTCCTCCGACACCGCGCGCGCGGGCGTCCCGAGCAGCGCGTGCGCGACGAGCAGCGGCAGGTCACTCTTGCGCGCGCGCAGCGGCGGTACCTCGATCTCGATCACCGCGAGGCGATAGTAGAGATCCTCGCGCAGCGCGCAGCCGGGCTCGCCGGGACGCACCGGCTTGTGCGTCGCGCTGACGATGCGTGCCGCGGCCGTGCTGCGATCGTTCGAGCCGACCCGCTCGTACGATCCCTCGGCGAGCACGCGCAGGAGCTTGGTCTGCAGGGACTGATCGAGGTCGCCGATCTCGTCGAGGAACAGCGTGCCCGTCCCCGCGGCCTCGAGCCGGCCGACCCTCCGTCCCGCCGCACCCGTGAACGCACCGCGCTCGTGACCGAAGAGCTCGCTCTCGATGAGGCTGACCGGGAGCGCCGCGAGGTTCACCGCGACGAATGGCTGCGCGTTGCGCGTGGAGTACTGATGAACCGCGCGCGCGACGAGCTCCTTGCCGGTGCCGGTCTCGCCCGTGATGAGCACCGAGGCGTCCGCCGCCGCCGCGCGACCGATGAGCTTCCAGATGCCGAGCATCGCGGCGCTCGCACCGATGAGGCCACCGCGACCCTCGGGCACCGCGGCGGCCGGCAGCACGCTCGTCATCGCACGCTGCTTCACGGCGCGCGTGACCGTCGAGAGCAGCAGCGGGAAGTCGAACGGCTTGGTGAGGTAGTCGAACGCGCCGTCACGCATCGCGCGGATGGTGCGCTCGCTGTCGCCGTACGCGGTGGCGACGATGACGGGGATGTCGCGCGACTTGCCGGCGCGCAGCTCGGCGAGCAGGTCGAGCCCGTCGCCGTCCTTCAGGCGGATGTCGAGCAGCACGCAATCGGGCGACTCGGTCTCGAGGATCTTGCGCGCCTCGCGGAGGCCAGGCGAGGCGAGCGCCGCGTACCCGAGCGAGCGCACCGCGTCGACGAGGCCCTCGCGCACCCCGGCCTCGTCCTCCACGATGAGCACGGTGCTCTGCTTGGTCTCGCTCACGTGACGGCCTCGCTCGCGCAGCGCTGAAGGGTGAGCTGGAAGCTCGTCCGACCGTGGTCTCGTGCGTACACGAGATCTCCACCGTGGGCGCGCGCGATGGAGCGCGAGAGCGCGAGCCCGAGGCCGGTGCCCTCTGGCTTGGTGGTGAAGAAGGGCTCGAACAGGAACGCCGCGCGCTCGGGGTCGACACCGGGTCCCGGATCCTCGACGGTGAGCGTGACGTCGCCGGCAGCTTCCTGCAGCGCGGCGGTGACAAGCCCGCCGATGGGTGAGGCCTCGACGGCGTTGCGCAGGAGGTTGTCGATGGCACGCGCCAGCGACTCCTCGTCGACGGTGCTCATGCCCGCGCCCTGCACGCTGAGCGTGACGCCACGCTGCTCGGCCCAGGGCAAGAGGAGGTCGATGCGACTGCCGACGAGCTGCGCGAGATCGACGGGGTGGCGCGGCCCCGGCTTGCGTCCCGCGACGACGAGCAGGTCCGCGACGAGCCGATCGAGCCGCGCGATCTCCTGCGAGGCGCCGGTCACCGAGCGTCGCATCGCCTCCGGGAGCTCCGGCGAGGCGGCCGTCAGATCGAGGCGCAGCTTGATGGACGCGAGCGGATTGCGAACCTCGTGCGCGACCCCCGCGGCGACGCGCCCGAGCGCGGCGAGGCGCTCCTTCTGCGCGAGCTCGTGCAGGAGGCGCTCGGTGCCGTCGCGCGACGCTTGTAGCTCGGCGGCCATGCGCTCGATGCCCTCGGCCAGCAAGGACAGCTCGGCGAGATCGGGACGCGGCACCGGCGTCTTCAGATCCTTGGCGAGCGACTCGACCGTCTGCTGCAGCGCGCGCGTCTGCCGACGGAACGATTGCAGGATCGTCAGCGACGCGAACACGAGCAGCGCGGTCGCCGCGGCAACGGCCATGGCGATGTAGCGCCATGGCCGCAGGTAGTTGGACGGCCGCATCACGACGCCGACCCACGCGTAGCGTCCCGTCGGTGTGGGCGCGACCCCGATGACGAGGCGCGCCTTCTCGAACGGCGTGTCGAGGAGCACGCGGGCCGAGGGATCGGTGCGTCGTGCGGCAGCGCTACGAGCGGCCGCGTCGTCGAGCGCCGGACGCCACGCGGGTGGGAGCCCGGCGACCTCGTCACCCGGACCGCGCAGCCAGCCGCCACGCAGTCCGATGAACGACGTGTGCGCCGAGGTCGCGAGCGACTCCGCCGTGGGCGCCAGCTCGACGAGTCGCTCGACCTCGCTGCGCACGGTCTCGCGCGTGCGATCGAGCCGCTGCGCCTCGCTCAGCGAGAGAGCGCGCACGAGCGCTGTCAGCGAGAGCGCGGACGTGACCATGCCGAGGACCAGGATGTAGATCAGCCGGTGGCGAATGAGTCCATGCTTAGCCACGTCCCGGGTGCGTAGCAAGCAGCGCGCCCACGCCGCACCGGCGGCTATCGAGACGTTGCGGGCGCCTGCAGGCGTTCCGGTTTGGTACAGATGTCACCCGGAGATACACCGCGCGAGCAGAACAATAGTGGAGAGTCGCGCCCCTTCGACGTCGACGGGCTGGCGCGCGACTTGCTCGCATCGAAAGGCCGTATGCCCTCCCGTTCACCGTTCGGTCGCTTCCTGTGGTTGGGGTTCGGTGCCCTCGTGCTCGTGATCGCGCTCGTGTGGATCCGTCGCGGCCTTCAGAAGGAAGGCGGCTCGGGGAGCGCCGCGGAGAAGCGCGGCAAGAACGCGGACCCGGCGCTGCGTCCGGTCGCCGTCTCGGTCGCCATGCTCGAGGTGCGCGATGTACCGATCTGGCTCGAGGGGCTCGGCACGGTGGCTGCGTGGCAGCAGGCGCTCGTGCGACCGCAGGTGGACGGCAAGCTCGACAAGGTGTTCTTTCACGAGGGGCAGGACGTCAAGCGCGGGGACCTCATCGCGCAGATCGATCCGCGTCCCTACGACGTGCAGCTGCACACCGCGGAGGGTGCGCTGCTCCGCGACAAGGCAACCCTCCTCGACGCCAACCTCAACCTCCAGCGCAACATCACGCTCAAGCAGACCAACCTCGTCGCCCAGCAGGCGGTCGACGATCAGCGCGCGCTGGTCGGTCAGGCCGAGGGCGCGGTGAAGATCGACGAGGCGTCGGTCGAGAGCGCGAAGCTCAACCTCGACTACGCCCGCATCCGTGCGCCCATCGACGGTGTCGTCGGGCTGCGCCTCACCGA
The DNA here is from genome assembly GCA_039923495.1 of Polyangia bacterium. GTDB lineage: Bacteria > Myxococcota_A > Polyangia > Palsa-1104 > Palsa-1104 > JBDTCO01. The sequence continues at coordinate 8,766 of JBDTCO010000190.1, read as the reverse complement.
CATCGGGAACCTCATCCACAGCGCGGACACCACGGGCATCGTCACCATCACGCAGATCGATCCGATCGCGGTGTTCCTGACGCTCCCTCAGAACGACCTCGGCAGCATCCTCGCGGCGCAGAAGCTCGGCGAGGTGAAGATCGAGATCTTCGGTCGCGACCGCGAAAAGAAGCTCGCGGACGGCGCGCTCATGGCCATCGACAACACGGTGAACACCGCGACGTCGACGATCCGCCTCAAGGCACGCATCACCAACACGAGCCGCGTGCTGTGGCCGAACGAGTTCGTGAAGGCGCGCGTGCTCGTGGCGACGGAGCGCGGCGTCCAGGTCGTGCCCGCGGCGGCCATCCAGCACGGTCCGACGAACAACTTCGTCTACGCCGTGAGCAAAGAGGGCACCGCCGAGGTGGTCGACGTCGAGGTGCGCTCCGTGACGGCCGACAGCGCGATCGTGAAGTGCGATCTGCCGGTGGGCACGCAGATCGTGATCGAAGGTCAGAGCCAGCTGCGCGCCGGCGCGAAGGTGTCGCTGCCGAAAGCCGACGGCGGCAGCCGCAGATCCGAAGGCGGCAAGAAGAAGTGAGCATCTCGACGCCCTTCATCAGGCGCCCGGTGGCGACGCTGCTGCTCGCCGTCGGTGTGGCAATGGCGGGCGGCCTCGGTTATTCGCAGCTCCCGGTTGCGGCGCTGCCGCAGGTCGACTACCCGACGATCGTGGTGTCGACTGCGCTGCCGGGCGCGAGCGCCGACACGATGGCGCGCTCCGTGACGACGCCGCTCGAGCGTTCGCTCGGTCAGATGCCGTCGGTGTCCGTGATGACGTCGGTGTCGACGTACGCGACCTCGCAGATCACGGTGCAGTTCCTGCTCGATCGTCCGATCGACGCGGCGGAGCAGGACGTGCAGGCGGCCATCAACGCCGCGACCACGCTCTTGCCGAAGACGCTGCCCGCGCCGCCCACGTACTCGAAGAGCAACCCCGCCGACACGCCGGTGCTCACCCTGTCCGTGCGCTCGAAGCACCTGCCCATCCGTACCGTCGACGACTACGCCGATTCGGTGCTGGCGCAGAAGCTCTCGCAGGTGAGTGGTGTCGGCCTCGTGACGCTCAACGGCAGCCAGAAGCCAGCCGTGCGCGTCAAGGTCGATCCGGCCGCGCTCGCCGGCACGGGGCTCACGCTCGAGGACGTTCGCACCGCGATCGTCGCGGCGAACGTCAACCAGCCGAAGGGCAACCTCGACGGGCACCGGCTCGACTACACCATCTCCACCAACGATCAGCTGCAGCGCGCGGCCGACTTCGAGCCCGTGGTGATCGCCTACAAGAACGGTGCATCGCTCCGCCTGGGCGACATCGCCAAGGTGGAAGATGGCGTCGAGAACGAGCAGCTCGCGGGCTGGGCCGGCGACGATCGCGCGATCATCGTCAACGTCCAGCGGCAGCCCGGCGCCAACCTCATCGAGGTCACGGATCGCGTGCGCAAGCTCCTGCCCCAGCTCGCCGCGTCCATGCCCCGCGGCATCGACGTCGCGGTCATGTCCGATCGGACGGAGACGGTGCGCGCCTCCGTCGCCGACGTGCAGTTCACGCTGCTGCTCACCATCGGCCTGGTCGTGCTCGTCATCTATGTCTTCCTGCGCAGCCTCCGAGCGACGTTCGTGCCCGGCGTTGCGGTGCCGCTGTCGCTCATCATCACGTTCGGCGTGATGCACCTGCTGGGCTTCTCGCTCAACAACCTGTCGCTCATGGCGCTCACGATCTCGACGGGCTTCGTCGTGGACGACGCGATCGTCATGGTCGAGAACATCTCGCGGTACATCGAGGCGGGCGAGACACCCTTCAACGCCGCCTTGAAGGGCGCCGCGCAGATCGGCTTCACCATCGTGTCGCTCACGGTGTCGCTCATCGCCGTGCTCATCCCGCTGCTGTTCATGGGCGGCATCATCGGGCGGCTCTTCCGCGAGTTCGCGGTCACGCTCGCCACGGCCATCGGCATGTCGGCGCTCGTGTCGCTGACCGTGACCCCGATGATGTGCGCGTACCTGCTCAAGCCCCATGAGGAGGCAAAGCCCGGTCGGTTCGGGCGCTTCTTCGAGTCGGGCTTCACCAGGCTCACCGGCTTCTACGAGCGCACGCTGCGGGTCGTCATGCAGCACCGCTTCACGACGCTGCTCGTGACCATCTTTACCATCGTCCTCACCGGGCTCCTTGCCATCGTGATCCCGAAGGGCTTCTTCCCGACGGAGGACACCGGCATCATCACCGGGATCTCGGAGGCGGCGCAGGACACGTCGTTCGCGCGCATGATGGAGCGGCAGCGAGCGGTCGCCGACGTGCTGCGCGCGGATCCGGACGTCGCGAGCGTCGCATCGTTCATCGGCGCTGATGGCACGAACCTCACGACCAACAGCGGTCGCTTCTCCATCACGCTCAAACCGCGCGAGGCGCGGTCGTCGAACGCCCAGGAGATCATCGAGCGGCTGCGACCGAAGCTCGACGAGATCGATGGCGTGGATGTCTGGCTCCAGGCGGTGCAGGACCTGCAGATCGACAATCGCCTCGCCCGCACGCCGTACCAGTACACGCTCACGGACTCCGATCTCGACGAGCTCACGACGTGGTCGACCAGGCTCACCCAGGCGCTGCGCAAGCGGCCCGAGCTGAAGGACGTCGCGAGCGATCTCTCGTCGGGAGGCCTCGCGCTGCAGATCGTCGTCGACCGCGACAGCGCCGGCCGGCTCGGCATCACGCAGCAAGCCATCGACGACACCCTCTACGACGCCTTCGGTCAGCGTCAGGTGTCGCTCATCTTCACGCAGCTCAACCTCTACCGCGTCATCCTCGAGGTGCGTCCCCAGGACCAGCGCGACCAGAGTGCGCTCGGTCGGATCTACGTGAAGTCGGCGGACGCCGGCCTCGTGCCGCTCTCGGCATTCTGTCACTACGAGACGAGGCCGACCGCGCTCGCCATCAGCCACGAGGGCCAGTTTCCATCGGCGACGCTCTCGTTCGACGCGGCCGCGGGCTACGCGCTGGGTGACGCCGTCAAGGCGATCGCGGAGGTCGAGAAGGACATCGGCCTGCCGAGCACCGTCCGTGCGGAGTTCGAGGGCGCCGCGGCGGCGTTCTCCGACTCCTTGAAGTCCGAGCCGCTGCTCGTGCTCGCGGCGCTCATCACCGTCTACATCGTGCTCGGCATCCTGTACGAGTCGTACATCCACCCCATCACGATCCTGTCGACGCTGCCGTCGGCCGGCGTCGGCGCGCTGCTCGCGCTGCTCGTGTGCGGCGTGCCGTTCTCGATCATCGCGCTCATCGGCATCATCCTGCTCGTCGGCATCGTGAAGAAGAACGCGATCATGATGATCGACTTCGCGCTCGAGGCCGAGCGTGACCACGGCAAGAGCCCCGATGCGGCGATCTTCGAGGCCTGCCTGCTGCGCTTCCGGCCGATCATGATGACCACCGCCGCCGCGCTCCTCGGCGCGCTGCCGCTGGCGCTGTCGAGGGGCACGGGCTCCGAGCTGCGCCAGCCGCTCGGCATCAGCATCGTCGGTGGCCTGCTCGTGTCGCAGGTGCTCACGCTCTACACGACGCCGGTCATCTACCTCTACATGGAGAAGCTGGCGAAGAAGCGGAAGGAGCAGAAGTCGGTGCGGTCGGTCGACGTGTCGTGAGTATCTCCGATCCGTTCATCTCGCGCCCGATCGCCAGCTCGCTCGTCGCGGCCGCGATGTTGCTAGGCGGCGCGATCGCGTTCGTGGAGCTCCCGATCTCACCTCTGCCGAGGGTCGACTATCCGACCATCTCCGTCGGCGCGAGCCTCCCCGGCGCGAGCCCGGAGACGATGGCTTCGTCGGTGGCCACGCCGCTCGAGCGCCGCCTCGGTCGCATCGCTGGCCTCACCGAGCTCACGTCGACGAGCCAGCTCGGCTCGACGTCGCTGACGCTGCAGTTCGACATCGATCGCAACGTGGAGTCCGCCGCCCGCGACGTGCAGGCCGCGATCAACTCCGCGGGCGGGGATCTGCCGGCGGGCCTGCCCTCGCTGCCGAGCTACCGCAAGGTGAACCCGTCGGACTCGCCCATCATCATCATCTCGATGCGGTCGGACACCTTGCTGCCGCGCGAGGTCTACGACATCGGCACCAACATCGTCGCGCAGAAGCTCGCCCAGCTCGAAGGCGTCGGGCAGGTGAACGTCGGGGGTGGTCAGCAGAGCGCGGTGCGCGTGCAGCTCGATCCGTTCGCCGTCGTGGCCAAGGGTGTCAGCTTCGACGACGTGCGCGCGGCCATCGGCGTCGAGACGCTCGACGGCCCGAAGGGACAGCTCTCGGGCGGCGGCCAGACGCAGTACATTGCGTCCAACGACCAGCTCCACGACGCGAAGGGCTGGAACGAGCAGGCCGTGCTCCGGTCGCCCGGCGCGATCGTCCACGTCGCGGATCTCGGCCAGGCCGTCGACAGCGTCGAGAACGAGCGCATCGCCGGCTGGACCGACTCCCAGCGCTCCGTCTCGCTCATCGTCCGCCGCCAGCCCGACGCGAACATCATCGACGTCATCAAGCGCGTGAAGGCCGCGTTACCGGTGGTCTCGAGGATGATCTCGCCGGCCGTCACCCTCACCGTCTCGCTCGATCGCTCGCAGACGATCCGTACCTCGGTCCACGACGTCGAGCTGTCCCTCGTCATCAGCGTGATCCTCGTCGTGCTCGTCGTGTTCCTGTTCCTGCGCAGCTTCGCGGCCACGCTGGTGCCGAGCATCGCCGTGCCGCTGTCGCTCGTCGCGACCTTCGGTATCATGTACTTGCTCGGGTACAGCCTCGACAACCTGTCGCTGATGGCGCTCACGATCTCGACGGGCTTCGTGGTCGATGACGCCGTGGTCGTGACCGAGAACATCATCCGCCTGTCCGAGAGCGGGATGCCGCCCATCGAGGCGGCCCGCAAGGGCGCCAAGCAGATCGGCTTCACCATCATCAGCATCACCTGCTCGCTGCTCGCCGTGTTCATCCCCATCCTCTTCATGGGCGGGATCGTCGGTCGCCTGTTCCGGGAGCTCGCGGTCACGCTCGCGGCGGCGATCGCCATCTCGGCGCTCGTGTCGCTCACGATCACGCCCGCGCTCTGCGCCGTGATGCTCGCGCGCCAGAGCCACGCGCCGCCCGGCCGCTTCAGCCTGGCGCTCGAGCGGGCCTACACTGCCATCGAGCAGCTGTACGCCAGGTCGCTCACGTTCGTGCTCGGGCACCGCACGCTGGTCGGCATCGTGACGGTGCTCACCGTTGGGCTCACCATCGGGCTCTACGTCGTCATCCCGAAGGGGCTGTTCCCGCAGCAGGACACGGGCGTGCTCATCGGCACCATCGAGGCGTCGCAGGACATCTCGTTCCCGGCGATGAAGGTGCTCGCCGAGCAGGTGAACGCGATCTTCCTGCACGAGCCCGACATCGACCACATGCTCACCGGCATCGGCTCGGGTGGGTTCGCCGCCGGCAGCAACACCGGCACGCTGTTCATCGCGCTCAAGGAGGGCAAGCGACCGACCGCGGATCAGATCATCAACCGCCTGCGCCCCAAGCTCTCGAAGATCGTCGGCCTGCGCATCTTCCTGCAGGCGATCCAGGACGTGCGCGTCGGTGGCCGCAGCTCGCGCACGCAGTACCAGTACACGATGCAGGCCGCGGATCTGAAGGAGCTCGCCACGTGGGCACCGCGCATGCTCGACAAGCTGCGCTCCGTCTCGGTGCTGCGCGACGTCAACAGCGACCAGCAGACCGGCGGCCTCCAGCTCCACATCGAGTTCGATCGCGACAGCGCCAGCCGCCTCGGTATCACTGCGCAGGCCGTCGACGACGCGCTGAACAACGCGTTCGGCCAGCGTCAGATCGCGGTGTCACACACGCAGCAGAACGCGTACCGCGTCGTGCTCGAGCTCGATCCGAAGCTCATCGAAGGACCCGAGACGCTCGATCGTATCTACGTTCGCGGCGCGAACGGACAGGTGCCGCTGCGCGCGATCGCGACCTGGTCGGTGTTGCCCACGACGCTGTCGGTGAACCACCAGAGCCAGTTCGCTTCCATCACGCTCTCTTTCAACACCGGGCCTGGGGTCGCGCTCGGTGACGCGGTCGAGGCCGTGCGCAAGGCGGAGGAGGAGGTGGGCCTGCCGGCGAGCATCAAGGCCGGCTTCGCGGGCACCGCGGCGGCGTTCAAGGACTCCCTGCGCACCCAGCCGTACCTCATCGCCGCAGCGCTCGTCCTCATCTACATCGTGCTCGGGATGCTCTACGAGAGCTTCATCCACCCCATCACGATCCTGTCGACGATCCCGTCGGCGGGCCTCGGCGCGCTGCTCGCGCTGCTCGTCACCGGTACCGACCTGTCCGTCATCGGCATCATCGCCATCATCTTGCTCATCGGCATCGTGAAGAAGAACGCGATCATGATGATCGACTTTGCCATCGAGGCGGAGCGCGACGAGGGCCTCTCCTCCGAGGCGGCCATCTACAAGGCGTGCGTGCTGCGCTTCCGCCCCATCCTCATGACCACGCTCGCCGCGCTCTTCGGCGCCGTGCCGCTCGCGATCGGCGGTGGGGTCGGCTCCGAGATGCGGCAGCCGCTCGGCATCGCCATCGTCGGTGGGCTCATCCTCTCCCAGCTGCTCACCCTGTTCACGACGCCCGTGACCTACCTCTTCCTCGACCAGTTTTCGCGCAGCAAGCACAAGCCGTCGCGATCTGAAGCACCATCGACGCCATGCGGGGTATGATCGACGACATGCGTCGTCTCCTGGTTGTCGCGCTGTGCCTCCTCGGCGCGTGCAAGTCCCACGGGCAGCTCGTGCTCGGCATCGCCACCGATCTGAACGTGCGTACCCAGCTCGATCACGTGTCGCTGTCGGTCACGCGCCGGGGCGACACGCAGCCCACGGTGCAGCACGACTGGATCCTGCCGGGGCTGCCGTCGGCGGACTTCGAGCTGCCCGGCTCGTTCGCGCTCTACGCAAACCCGGGCCAGTCCCCTACATTCGACGTCATGATCATCGGGACGTTCGCGGGCAACGAGGTAGTGACACGCCTCGCCTCGCTCGGCATCGTCGCGAAGAGCGACCGCTTCATCCGCCTCGGGCTCACGCGCTCCTGCCAGACCCTCGGCTGTCCGGACTCGCTGTCATGTGTCGAGGGGCAGTGCGTGCCGCGCTTCATCGATCCGCGGCGGATGCCGAAGTACCGACCCGCGCTCGTCGATCACCTGCAGTGCGACTCGGGCACGGGCTTCGTCAACACGGGCACGCACGTGCTGCTGCCCATCCTCGGCACGTGCGACGCCGACCAGACGTGCAGCGAGGGCGTGTGCCTGATCAATCCGGGCGCGCTGCCCGGCGCCGATCCGGTGCCGTTCGCGGGCGGGATCGAGGAGCTGTACTCGACCACGGAGGCCGCGTTCTTCGCGCGCGGTCCGCTCGATGCGCCGCGCTACTTCGCGACCGCCACGCCGCTCGACGATGGCCGCGTCCTCGTCGTCGGTGGCTATCCGTCGCCAGTGCTCGACGACAGCACGCCCGCCGTCGAGGGCGCGACCATCTACGACCCCGCGCTCGGAGGGTTGCGACGCATCGGAAACCCGCCGTCGGCCATCGGCGGACACACCGCGACGGTCCTTGCCGACCACACGGTCCTCTTCGTCGGCTGCGCGGCCGGCGAGTCGACCGCGTTCCTCTTCGACCCGACCACCGAGAAGTTCACGTCGCTGCCACCGCCACCGACCGCGCGCAGCTTCCACACGGCGACGGCGCTGAAGGACGGTCGCGTCCTGTTCGTCGGCGGCATCGACGGAGCGACCCTGCGCACGACGGTCGAGCGCTACGATCCGGCCACCAAGGCGTTCTCGCAGCTCTCGAGCAGCGTCGCGCGCGCGTTTCACCAGGCCACGCTGCTCGACGACGGACGCGTCCTCGTCTCCGGTGGCGTCACGACCGACGGCAGCGTCCTGTCGTCGTACACGTTCTACCAGCCGGCGACAGACGACTTCTCGGCGCTCGTCTCGATGAAGACCGCGCGCATGCTGCACAGCGCCGTGAAGCTCGCTGATCAGAACGTGCTGCTCGTCGGTGGCTTCGCCCGTCCGCTTTCGACCGGCAGCGGCGCTCTCGCGGACGTGGAGGTCATCGCGACCGGCACCTCACAGGCCTTCACGCCGGGCGGACCGCCGCTCGCCCGCGCCGCGCAGCAGGTGGTCGCGCTGCCCGGTGGGAAATTTCTCTTTCTGGCAGGCGCGAGCACGGCGGGCACGATGCTCGCGCCCGCTGGTGGTGCGTACCTCTACGACCAGACCGCGCGCGCGTTCTCGCTGCTCCCCGATCCGGAGGCGGCGCGCATCGGTGCGTTCGCGGCCGCGCTCGCGACCGCGCCAGCCGACGTGCTCATCGGGGGTGGCAACGGCGTCGCGATCACGACCGATGGCGGCGTCTCGGATGGCGGCGGCGACATGAGCCAGGCCTGTAATCCCGTGGGCGCGAACAGCAACTGCCCGAGCTCGAGCGTGTGCACGATCCAGGGCATGGAGATGTTCGGTCCCCGTCTCATCGCGGGCACCCCGCGTTGCATCACGCCGCCGACCGCGACCGGTATGCAGTGCACGGTCATGCAGGATGCCCTGGGCAGGTTCGACGACTGCCAGCAGGGCTCGGTGTGCCTCACCGACGTCGCGACGGGCCTCTTGCAGTGTCAGCAGGTGTGCCGCACCGACGTCGACTGCACGGG
>JBDTCO010000189.1:0-10069 GCA_039923495.1 Polyangia bacterium | reverse complement strand
TACAAGACCATCGGCGTCCTCTTCATGAGCAGCATCTTCGACACGAGCCAGGCGCCCAGCGATGAGGTACTTCTTCGCGTGATGATGGGCGGTCCGAACGATCCGGACATCCACGCGCTCGATGACGCCACGATCCTCGACGTGGCGCACCGCGAAATGATGGCGATCCTCGGCGTGCGTTGCGCGCCGACGTTGTCGCACCTGCAGCGCTGGCCGCTCGCGATCGCGCAGTACACCGTGGGACACCTCGCGCGCGCCCGGGAGCTCGATGCACGCGCGGCCACGCTGCACCTCAGTATCGGCGGCACCGCGCTGCATGGCGTCGGAGTGAACGACGTGCTCCGTGAAGGCGCCCTCCTCGCCGAGCGGATCGCAAACGGGATCGCCTCTCCATGAGCGAATGGCTCGCACGCACGGTCACGCAGCGCCCGGCCCGCGTGCTGCTCGCGGCGCTGCTCGTCACGCTGCTGGCGATCCCGGTCGCCCTGCGGCTGCGGCTCGACACCAACATCTACGACCTGTTCCCGACCGAAGATCCCGTCGCGCACGCCTTCGCGCAGTTCTCGAAGAGCTTCGTCGAGGAGCCGGTGGTCATCGTGCTGGTCGAGAGCAGCGATCCGCAGAAGCTGGCGGCGTTCGTCGATCCGTTCGCGGCGGCGCTCGCGCGCTCACCCCTCATCGGTGACGTGCGACACCGCCTCACCGGTGATGCCGCGCGCTTCTTTCGCGACCACCTGCTCTCGCTGCTCGGCGACGAGGAGACGAAGGTCCTCGTGGAGCGGCTCTCCGATCCGCAGAAGCGCAAGGCCCAGCTGCAGCGCCTGCGCGGCCTCCTCGCGGCACCGGGCGGCTCCGCGCTCGCGCCCATCCTCACCGCCGATCCGTTCGAGCTGCTGCCGCTCGTGCAGAAGCGGCTCGGCGCGGGCGTGGCCATCGATGCATCGAGCGGCCTGTTCAAGAGCGCCGACGGCACGGCGCTGCTCGTCTACCTGCGGCCGGCGCACCCGGGCTCGGACCCCGAGGCGACGCGCGCGCTCATCGCCGCGGTCGCGGACGCAGCACGTCCGCTGGGCGGAACGCTCACCGACGGCGACTTCTCGGGCGGAGCGAGCGTCGAGCTGTCGCTCACGGGGCCGTCGATCTACGCGCTCTCCTATCGCGACTGGCTGCATCGCGACATGACGCGCTCCACGGTGCTGTCGGCGCTCTCCGTGCTCGTGCTGTTCGGGCTCTTCTTCCGCGCGCTGCGTGTGCTGCCGCTCGTGGGACTGCCGCTGTTCATCGGCGTGCTGTGGACCGGCGCGCTCGGGCAGCTCGTGTTCCATCGCATCAACGCCGTGTCGCTCGCGTTCGGCACGATCCTCATCGCCATCGGCATCGACCTGCCGATCCAGCTCTACAACCGGCTGCGCGAGGAGCTGTGCAAGCACGAGCTGCGCGAGGCGCTGCGCATCACGGTCGCTCGCTTCACCGTGCCTGCCGTGCTCGCGACGCTCGGCCCCGCGGCGGTGTTCGCGGCCTGCCTCGTGTCGCACTTCCGCGGCCTGCGCGAGCTCGGCGCGCTGTCTGCGCTCGGGCTCGTCGTGAACTGCCTCGCGATGCTGACGATCTTTCCCTCGCTGCTCGCGCTCGTGCCGGGGAAGTGGTGGGGCGCGCGCGCGGTGCCGGTCGTGCAGGGCGGTCTGTTCCGCGCCCTCGCCCGCCTCGCACAGAAGCGGCCTCGCTGGGTCGCTGGCATCGCGATCACTCTCGGGCTCGCCGCGCTGCCGTTCGCCACGCGCCTGCGCTTCGACGCGCACCTGTTCGCGCAGCCGCCGCTCATGGCACCGAGCAAGGTGCAGGCAGAGCTCGAACGTCGCTTCGGCCAGCGTGACGGCGCGGCCATCGCGTACTCCGAGCAGCCGAGCGAGGAGGCAGCGCTCGAGCAGTCGGAGCGCTGGCTCGGCGCGGTCGACGCCGCGAAGAAGGATGGCCTGCTCGATTCCTTCCAGTCGATCTCGCTGCTCGTGCCATCCGTGCAGGCGCAGCACGTCCGCTACGATGAGGTCCACGCCGTGCATGCCGACGTGCGCGCCGAGCTCGACGCGCTCGGCCTCGACACGACCGCGTTCGACCCCTTCCTCCACCAGCTCGAGGGCGTCTTCACGCCCATCCGCGTCGGCGATCTGCCGCACGAGCTCGGCTTCGTTGCCAACCTGCACCTGCACGACGGCCGCATCGCCGCGTTCTTCTACGCGCCGCACGACGCGCCGATGAAGAAGCTCGACGCGCTCGCAGAGCGCCTGCAGCGAACGCCCGGCACGGTGGTCACGGGCAAGCCGTTCCTCGAGCGCCTGCTGCGCGAGATGGCGCAGAGCGATCTATCGCGGGCGACCGCGCTCGCGGTGCTGCTCGTCGTGTTGCTGGTGACGCTGTACTACCGTCGCTGGCGGCCCGCGCTGTCGATCCTGCTACCGCTGGCGCTCGCATGGTCGCTGTTCGCCGCCGCGCTCGCGCTGTTCGAGATCCCGCTCAACCTGTTCAACCTGCTCGCGGTTCCTCTGGTCATCGGCTACGGCATCGACGACCACGTGTTCCTCGTGGATCGCTACCTGGAGCACGGCGACGTGGAGGAAGCGCTGGCCTCGACCGGCCAGGCCATCCTCGTCACGTCACTCGCGACGATGGCGGGGTTCGTGCCGCTCGCGCTGGCGCGCTTCCCTGCGCTGCGCCTGCTCGGGCTGTCGGGAGCGCTCGCGGTCGGCCTCTGCCTGTGTGCCGCGTTCGCGCTGCTCCCGGCGCTGCTGGTGCTGTTCCACCAGCGCCGGCAGTAACACTCTTACTTTCCGAGCTCGGAGATGCGGTTGGTGAGGTCGGCCTTCAGCTCCTTGGTCGGGGGCTTGCCGCCGAGGTAGACGTTCCACATCGCGCGCGCGAGCTTCGCGTTCTGCACGCCGCCCTTGTTCTGGCCACCGATGCTGACCTCGAGGCGACCCGACGTGTCGCTGTGGAGCACGAGGTCATCGCCGTTCTTGAGATCGCGATCGATGAGCTTGAGGAACGACGTGGCGGCCTCGCGCACGTCGGCGGGCGCCTTGTCGGAGACCTCGTCGGCGAGGCCCTCCGTGAAGGCCTCTCGCACCTTGTCGGCGCTGACGTCGCGTACGAAGTGGAGGATCGCGAGCTTGTCGAACTGGCCCCAGATGATGAACGAGTCCGCCTTGCCGCCGGCCGTGAGGTGCGCCTGATCGCTGCCCCCCGCCTTCGTGGCCAGCGAGGAGAACGCCCGCTTGCCATCGGTGGTGTCGACGTAGAGGCCCATCGCGTAGACCTTCACGAAGAACTTCTTGCGGACGCCCACACCGACGAGCGTGTACGACTTGCCGGCGATCGTCTTGTCGGAGTCGAAGGTGAACCCGGTGGCGGGCTCGGTCACCTTGTCGGCGAACGCGACCGTGGACAGGCCGAGGACAAGCGCTGCGGAGAGGACACTCGAGATTCGCATGAGCCCGGCGTACCAAGCGTCCAACGCGTGGTCAAGCGATCAACGGGTGCGCGGTACCTCACGGCGGAAAGGGTATGGTCGTGCCATGGCCGAGGACGCGAGCAAGCAGGAAGAAGTGGAGGAGCCGCCCTCGAAGATCGAGCGGTTCATCACGAAGTACTCGGCGTTCCTGGGGAGCTTCGTCATCGGCGTCGCCGGGCTCGTGGCCACGTCGATCTGGCAGTGGAGGCAGTCCGAGATCGCGCAGAAGCAGTCCGCGAGCCAGCAGAAGCTCGCCGAGATCAAGGCCGACAACGACTGGCGCATCGAGCGCGCCGAGATCCTCAGCAAGAACCTGTCGGTCCTCTCGTCCCACGGAGCAGCCTCCGCCGAGCAGCGCTACGGCGTGCTGCTGTCACTCACGCGCGGCAACATCCTCGACCCGGAGCTCGCGGTGTCGTATGCGCTCGAGCTCGGCAAGGACAACCCGGGCTACATGCGCAGCGTCCTCGCCTCGACGGACAACAAGGACTACACGCAGCTCCTCCACGCGTTCGCGCTCACCTGCATCCAGCACTACGGCGTCGCGAAGGACGTCGACGCGTGCAAGAACGACGCGGCGAGCGAGCGGTCCGACCAGATCTCCCAGCTGGTGATGGACGAGCAGCAAGCCGCCAACACGCAGAACAAGCCCGGTCCGGTCGCGCTGCTCGCCAACGAGAACCAGGTGCAGGAGAACGCCGCAAAGGTCGCGTGGCTGTTCGAGCCCTACCTCACCGATCTGTACGAGCGACGGCAGTTCAACGACATCACGCGCTTCGAGGACAGCTCGCCCGGGGCGCACCTCGTCGGCGCGCTCGACCTCGCGACCGCGCGCACGGGTGAGTTCGTGACGTCCGACGAGGCGGCCTCGCTCGCGAAGTTCCACTCCGACCAGCGTCGCTGGCTCGCGAGCTACCTCTTCGGGCGCACGTGCGACGCCGACTGCAAGAAGCACGTGCTCGACGTGATGGTCAGCGTGTACGGCGAGGCGCAGGGCGACTACGACGACACCCTCATCAAGCTGCTGCTCCGTCCGCGCGCCGAGGTCGGCGCCGCCGTGGGCCGCCTGCACCAGCGCATCCTGTGGTGCCAGATCGACTCCGACGACCTCGAGGACCTCCGCGACAAGGTGCTCGTCCCCGTGCTCGTCGAGACGAGCGCCGGGCACGCCGCGGCGGCGACGGTGCTCGACGACATCCTCGCGCTGCTCGCCATCTCGCCGGTGCCCACCGACCCGACCGCCAAGGCCGCGTTCGACACCGCGCTCGACACGGTGAAGAAGGCGCATCCCGCCGACTACCAGAAGAGCTACATCGCGCGTCGGGCGACCGCAGACCGGGAGCGCAAAGATCCGCCGCCCGCGATGAAGAGGCTCATCTTCTGCAACGCGGCCGATCTGCAGGCCGTCCCCGGTCTGCCCAGCAGCGGCGTCGAGTAGGCCCTACCTCTCGACGGGCAGATCGCTGCGCGCGGCCCAGGCCCAGAACGACGCGTCGAAGTTCTTCGCGTCGTAGCCGAGCGCGCGCAGCACCACGGTCGCCAGCGCAGAGCGCACACCGCCCGTGCAGTACACGTACACGGGGCGGTCGCGCGGGATCGACAGCGCCTTGAGCTTCTCCACCAGCGCCACACGATCGAGCTTGCCCGAGGCATCGAACAGCGAGGTGAACGGCACGAGCTTCGCGCCCGGCAGGTGTCCGCCGCGTGCCTCGTAGTACTTCCTCGCGCCATGCCACTCCTCGTCGGTGCGGATGTCGAGGATCGGATCGTGCTCGTGCACCGCGCGGATCACCGTGTCGAGGTCGGCGCGAAGCTTCGCATCGCGGTGCACGGTGAACCGTCCCGCGACGATGTTCTCGTCCCAGCCCTTGTCCCCGTGCCATCCGACATAGCCACCGTCGAGCAGCGCGACGCGTGGATGCCCGAGGTACGCGAGCATCCACGCGACGCGGCCCTCCTCGCCGAACCCCGCCTTCCCCTTGCCGTACACGATTACCTGCCGGGCATCGTCGACACCGAGCGCGGAGAGCTTCTTCGCGAGCTTGCCGTCATCGTCGGAGACGCGGCCCGTGCGACCCCAGCCGTCGCGGAAGTCCTTCCAGTCGATGCGCACCGCGTGCGGCAGGTGACCCGCGCGATAGTCGCTGGCATCGCGCGCGTCGAGCACCGTGGCGCCCTCCGCGATCGCCTTGTGCGCGCGCACCTCATCGAGCAGCGTCACGTCCGCGCGCGCGACGCTCGAGAGCACAAGGAGGATCACGACCAGGCGCACCCACCCATTGTGTCTCGTCTTGGCCGCACGCGCGATCGGCGTATGCTCCGCGGCCATGTCCGAGTTCAAGCCCTACGTCGCCGACGAGGCGAACGTCCGCGAGTTCACCCCGAAGGCGATCGTCCTCGGCGCGCTGTTCGGCGTGATCTTCGGCGCCAGCACCGTGTACCTCGCGCTCAAGGCCGGGCTCACGATCTCCGCGTCCATCCCGATCGCGGTCGTCTCCATCAGCCTCCTCAAGAAGCTCGGCGGCTCGACCATCCTCGAGAACAACATCGTCCAGACCATCGGCTCGGCGGGCGAGAGCATCGCCGCCGGCGTGGTCTTCACGCTGCCAGGCTTCCTGTTCCTCGCGCGCGACGCTTCGACCGGCCAGAGTGTCGGCGCACCGTTCTTCACCTACTGGACGATCTTCACGCTCGCGCTGCTCGGCGGTGCGCTCGGCGTCCTCATGATGATCCCGCTCCGCCGTGCACTCATCGTCAGCGAGCACGAGACGCTGCCCTACCCCGAGGGCACCGCCTGCGCCGCCGTCCTCATCGCGGGTGAAAAGGGCGGCGAGCTCGCGCGCACCGCCTACCTTGGCCTCGGCGTCGGCCTCGTCTACGCGCTTGTGCAGCAGCTCACCGGGATCATCACCGGCACCGCCAGCTGGGTGTCGTCGATGACGAGCAAGATCTTCCCGGCTGCCACCGTCGCTGCCGACATCACGCCAGAGTACCTCGGCGTCGGCTACATCCTCGGCATCCGCAACGCCGGCCTCCTCGTCGCAGGCGGCGTGCTCGCGTGGCTCGGCCTCATCCCGCTCCTCGCCTCGCTCGTGCCCACCCCGTTCATCGTCGCGCAGCTCACCAAGCTCGGCTACGTCGCCACCGACGGCAAGTTCGGCTACGACGGCGCCTCGTTCGTGCACCTCAACATCGCGATCTACTTCGCGTACATCCGCCAGATCGGCGCCGGCGCCGTCGCCGCGGGTGGCTTCATCACGCTCATAAAGACGATCCCCACCATCGTCTCTGCCTTCCGCGGTGCCATCGGCAGCATGCGCAACGCGTCGGGCACCGTCGCGCGTCGCACCGAGAACGACCTGCCCATGAGCGTCGTGCTCTTCGGCGCCATCGGGCTCGTGGTCGTCGTCGCGGTGCTCCCGTTCATGCCGGGGCAAGGCCTCGGCCCCAAGCTGCTGCTCGGCGTGCTGATGGTCGCGTTCGGCTTCTTCTTCGTGACGGTGTCGAGCCGCATCGTCGGCATCATCGGCAGCTCGTCGAACCCGATCTCGGGCATGACCATCGCCGCGCTCATGGCCACGTGCCTCATCTTCGTCGGCATGGGCTGGACGGGCGATGTCTTCCAGCCCATGGCGCTGTGCGTTGGCGGCATGGTCTGCATCGCCGCCGCGAACGCGGGCGCCACGAGCCAGGACCTCAAGACCGGCTTCCTCGTCGGTGCCACGCCGCGCTACCAGCAGATCGGCCTCATGATCGGCGCCGTCGCCGCGTCGCTCGCCATCGGGCTCACCATCCAGGTGCTCGACAACGCGCACGTCGATGCCGCGACCGGCCTCATCACGCACGCCATCGGCTCCGAGAAGTTCCCCGCGCCGCAGGGCACGCTCATGGCCACGCTCATCAAGGGCCTGCTCGCCAAGAACCTCGACTGGCAGTTCGTGCTCGTCGGGGTGTTCATCAGCGTGACGATGGAGCTGTGCGGCGTGCGCTCGCTCGCGTTCGCCGTCGGCGCGTACCTGCCGCTGTCCACCACGATGCCGATCTTCATCGGGGGGCTCGTGCGGTACGCGGCCGATCGCAAGAACGGCGTCGTCGCCAGCGAGCACGGCGGAGAGGACGAGCTCGGGCCGGGCAACCTCTTCTCCACCGGCCTCGTCGCGGGCGGCGCGCTCGCGGGCGTGTTCGCGGCGGTGATCACGGCGAAGGCCGGCGGGCTCGTGGAGAAGCTCTCGCTCGAAAAGGCGCTCACGAGCAGCCTCGGCGAGGGGGGCTACATCCTGCTCGGCGCCGGCATCTTCACGGCGATGGCGGTGCTGCTCTACATCATCGGCACGAAGAAGCTCACCGAGACGTAGTCACTCCTTCTTGCGCTCGGGGCCGAACGACTCGCCGCGGCGGGACTCGCGGCGCGCGTGGCGTGCGTCCTCGTCGAGCAGCTCCGCGCGCGCGATCGCTGCGCGACCGAACCTGCCTCTGATGGCGTCGAGCGCGTCCATGAGCTTGTCGCCGCGCGCAGGCCGCGCCTCCAGCACGAGCTGACGAGGTGCCTCGGCATCGCCGAGCCCGGCCGCCGCGACGCCCGAGAGTCGCACGCCGTCCGGACCGATGCCGATCTCGTCGAGCAGCTCGAGCGCTACCTTGGCGAAGATGCGCCCGTCGCTCGTCGCTGCGTCGAGCGTGCGGCGGCGAGAGCGCGACTGAAACTGCGGATCCTTGATCTTCAGCACGACGGTGGTCGCGACGAGCGCGCTGTCGCGCAGCCGCTCGGCCACGCGATCGGCCTGCGCCATCACCTCGCGCCGCAGGTCGGGGCCGAGCGGGAGATCGCGCTCGAACGTGTCCTCCGCGCCGATGGACTTCGCCTCGCGATCGGGCACGACCCGGCGCGCGTCGATGCCACGCGCGAGCAGCTGCAGCGACGCGCCCTCCTCGCCGATGCGCGCGCGCAGGGCAGCCGGCGGGTATGCGGCAACGTCACCGAGCGTCGCAAGCCCGATGCCACGCAACCGCGCGGCCGTCTTCGGGCCGACGCCGAAGAGCCGCTCGATGGGCAGCGGCGCGAGGAACGCCGCGAGCCCCTCGGCCGTCACCTCGAAGAGGCCATCGGGCTTCTTCACGTCGCTGGCGATCTTCGCGGCGAACTTCACCGGCGCGATGCCGACGGAGCACGTGAGCTGCATCTCGGCCCGCGTCTCCGCACGGATGCGCTCGCCGATCTCGCGCGCGGAGCCGAAGAGCTGCTCCGACGCCGTCACGTCGAGGAACGCCTCGTCGATGGAGAGCGGCTCGACGAGGGGCGAGTAGCGATCGAGGATCGCGCGAAAATGCCGCGACTCCTCGACGTACGCGGCCATGCGCGGCATCACGACGGCAGCCTGCGGACAGCGGCGGCGCGCCTCGCTCATCGGCATCGCGCTGCGGCAGCCGAACTTCCGCGCCTCGTACGACGCCGCCGACACGACCGAGCGTCCCGTCGGTGCACCGACGAGCACGGGCTTGCCCCGCAGCGCGGGGTTGTCCCTTTGCTCGACGGACGCATAGAACGCGTCGAGATCGACGTGGAGGATCATCTCACCTCGATCCTAGCGCCAAACCTCCAGACGCAAAAAAGGCGCCGAGGTTGCCCTCGACGCCTTTTTCGATGCTGCGGTTTCTAGCTTACGGCTGGAAGTCCGACTCGAGCGTCGGGAGCAGCGAGCCGCCGAAGCCGGCCGAGACGATGGCCGAGATCGAGCTGTACATCGAGCCATCGGCCGGGTCGCAGTTCGTGGCCTGGCCGGCGTCCTTGTTCAGGTAGAACGCCGCGAACGTGTCGGAGAACGCCGCGCCGCCCGGTGCGACGGTGAACGAGCCGTTGTACAGGCCCGTCTTGTTGGGGCACATCGTCTTGAAGGCCGCGTTCGACGTGAGCGTCGTCGTGAACTTGCCGCTGGCCGGCTTGAGCTCGATGTACGTGCCCTCGTACTGCTTGAAGCCACCGGTCGGAGCGTAAGGGGTGAAGATCGTCGTCGCCGAGTCCGTGACGACCATCGGAGCGGGGAGGTTGCCCTTGACCGTCGTCGTGGTGAGCGAGTCGATGTCGACGCCGTGCTGGGTGATCGTGTTGGCGCTGCCGTCAGGGTTCGCCGGCGTGTAGAGGTCGGTGACACCATTGACGGTGACCACGTCACCGCGCCACGTGTCCTTGAGCGCGGTGGTCGTCGCCGACGCGTACGGGCAGAACGCGCCCACGCCCATCGGGTTCGCGATGACGTTGGTCTCGAGGACCACGCCGCACGGCGCGGTGGTGCAACCCGTGTCCTCTGCCCACACCTCGTAGCGGCAGCCGGCCTTCGCCGTGCCGTTGAACTTCGCGGAGAAGCCGACCGGCGGCGCGAGGATGATGAGGTTCTTGAGCGTGACGGCAGCGCCCGTGACGGCGAGCGGATCGCCGATGCTGGCGGTGTCGATCGCGTGCGCGCTCGTCTCGATGTACGGCTTGACGGCCATGTCGGTGCTTCCGCCGCCGTCGCCGCCATTGTTCTGACCGCCATCGCCGCCCGCCGTGGCGAAGTCCTTCGTGAT
>JBDTCO010000188.1:0-18743 GCA_039923495.1 Polyangia bacterium | reverse complement strand
GCGAGGACAGCGCGAGGAGCGAACCTGAACGGACGTAGGGTGGACGTCATGCGATCGCTTTTACCACAGCGGGTGTATCGTGAAAGCATGGCGCGTCTGCACCACCTTGCGCTGCTCGTGCCCCTTTGCCTCGCGTTGAGTGCAGCCGGCTGCGGCGTCGACCTCGAGCATGGCCTCGACGAGCGTCAGGCCAACCAGGTCGCGGCGCTCCTCGAGGGTCACGGCATCGCGGTCGACAAGGCCCGCGACGAAGGCACCGAGACGACGGGATGGAAGATCAGCGTGCCGCGTGGCGAGCTCGGGCGCGCGTTCACGCTGCTCGAGGCGAACGATCTTCCGCGTCGGGATCGCCGCCCCGACGCGCTCGCCGAGCGGAGCCTCCTGCCCTCGAACGGTGAAGAACAGGCGCGCCTCGAGTCCGCTCGTGGCGCCGAGCTCGAACGCACGCTGGAGCGCATCCCCGGCGTGCTCTCTGCCCGCGTGCACCTCGCGCTGCCCGACAGCACGCGGCTCGATGCGCAGCCTGCGCCTCCGCGAGCGTCCGTGTTGCTCCGCACCTCGGGTACGCTGTCGGTCGATGAAGCCGCGCTGCAACGCCTCGTCGCCGGCGCCGTGACGGGACTTTCCGAACAGTCGGTCGCGATCGTCATCGCAGGCGGCGCCACGGCAGAGAGCACCTCGCTGCTCGAGCCCGTCGGCCCGCTGCGCGTCGCGCGCGGTCAGCGTGGTCGCGTCGTGGCGTTCGCGGCCTCTGGCCTCGCGCTGCTCATGCTGCTCGGTACCGCGCTCGTGCTCACCGCGATGCGGCTCGCCTCTGCGCGCGGCCGTGATCAGTCGACCGCGTCCATCCGCAACGGATAGTCCCACTCGACCTGCGCGACGAGCGGCGGGAGCGACCACGCCGGGAACGTCGCCTGATGCACCGCGCGCGAGATGCACTCCGCCACCGGCGTGCCGCGCACCTCTGGAGGCAAGCTCACCGACGCCACCGCGCCACTCGGCGCGATCATCACCTTCATCGGGATGAGCAGCGGCGTTCCCTCGTCCCGACAGCCGAGCGCACGCTGGCGCACCTTCAGCATGCCCTGCTCGAGGTCCATGCGCGTGAGCGAGTACCCCTTCTTCGGCAGCTCGTCCTGCGGGTCCGGGTCGACGGCCTCGGTGGTCGGCTCGCTCGTCTGCGTCGGCTTCGCCTGCGCCTCGGCGCTGCGCTCCGGCGGCACGAGCTTGTCGGGCACACGCTCCGGACGCGCGACGACCAGGGCGACCACAGCGGCTGCCACGATGCAGCCCAGCGCGAGCAGCGCACGACGTCCGTTCACGACGGCAGCGTAGCGGATACCCCACGCCTTGCCTATCCGCCGGGGCCACGGAACACTGAGGACCTCGTGCCCTCGCGCCACCTACCCGTGTTGCAAGTGCCCGCCGTGGTGTCGAGCGAGCGCGCACCGAAGGTCGCGCTGCCATCGCTCGACACGGTGTGGATCCAGCTCACCGGCACGCTCTGCAACCTCGCCTGCCTGCACTGCTTCATCACGTGCGGTCCGAAGGAGGAGCGCGTGCCGATGATGACGAGCGTCGAGGTGCGCCGCACGCTCGCCGAAGCGGCGGCGCTCGGCGTGCGAGAGTACTACTTCACCGGCGGCGAGCCGATGCTGCACCCCGACTTCTGGGCGCTGTGCGAGGCCGCGCTCGCGGTCGGCCCGCTCACCGTCCTCACCAACGGCACGCTCATCGATGACGCCGGCGCGGCACGCACAGCCGAGCTGTTCGAGCGCTCGCGCTACTCGTTCGACCTGCGCATCAGCCTCGACGGGATGACCGCGGAAAAGAACGATGCGGTGCGCGGCAAGGGCACCTACGTGCAGATCACCGCCGCGGTCGCGCGCCTCGCCGCGTACGGCCTCTCCCCCAACCTCACCGTCGTCGCGCACGACGACGACATGACGGATAAAGACGCGCGCCTCGCGTTCCTCGCGTTCACGCGGACGCTAGGCCTCACCCGACCGCGCGTGAAGTTCATGCCGCTCCTGCGCCTGGGTCGCGAGCCGCGCCGCACCCGCGAGTACGACGCCGCCGAGCTCGACTGTCTCGATGGCGAGCTCGCCCGGGGCATCGCCGAGGCGCTCGTGTGCGGAAGCTCGCGGCTCGTCGCTGCCGGCGGCGTATACACGTGCCCCATCCTGCTCGATGCCCCCGACGCTCGTGTCGGAGACACGCTCGCCGAGTCCAGCAAGCCCATCTCGCTGCGCTGGGCCGCGTGCCGCACGTGCGTCGTCGAAGGCCTGTCGTGCAACACGTGACCGTCGCCGTCTTCGGCGGCATCTACAACAACCACTTCGCGCTCGAGGCCACCATCCGGGACGCCCGTCGTCGCGGCGCCACGGAGCTCTACTGTCTCGGCGACCTCGGTGGCTTCGGCCCGTCGCCCGATCGAGTGTTCCCCATCCTCGCGCGCGAGGGCGTCATCGTGATGCAGGGCAACTACGACCACTCCATCGGGCACGACCTCGCCGACTGCGGGTGCGGCTACACCGATCCGCGCGACAACCACTACGCGACCCTCTCGTACGAGTACACGCGCAAGCACACATCGGCCGCGCACCACCCGCTCCTGCGCGAGCTGCCGCCGCAGCTTCACCGAACATGGGGTGAAAAGC
Source organism: Polyangia bacterium (assembly GCA_039923495.1). Lineage (GTDB taxonomy): Bacteria > Myxococcota_A > Polyangia > Palsa-1104 > Palsa-1104 > JBDTCO01. Next base: position 16,083 of record JBDTCO010000188.1, on the reverse strand, counting down.
GCGTGCTCATGGCACACGGCTCGCCGCGCAAGGTGAACGAGTTCCTCTGGGAGTCCACGTCGCCTGACTCATTCCTCGAGCGCCTCCTCGACGAAGGAAATGCCGACGTCCTCCTCGTCACGCACACCGGCATCCCCTGGCAGCGTCGCCTGCCGTCGGGTCGGCTCGTCGTGAACGTGGGTGCCATCGGCCGGCCCGCCAACGATGGACGCACCGACGTGTGGTACGCGATGGTGCACATCGGCGAAGACGTCACCGCCGAGCTGATGCCCGTCGCGTACGATCATGCCGCGCTCGCGGCCGAGATGCGCGCCGTGGGCATCAGCGAGGAGTTCGTCGAGACCGTCGAGACGGGCTGGTGGACCACCTGCCTCGAGATCCTGCCCGCGAAGGAGCGCTCGCGTGGTCGATACTGATCGCCCGCGCTTCCGGGGCGATCTGATCGTGTGTGGTGTCTTCGCGGTCTGCGCGGTGGGCTGGTTCGCCGCGCAGCACGCCGGCTCGCTCTACGACGACGCATACATCTACTTCCGCTACGTCGACAGCCTCGCTCGCGGCTGCGGCCTGCGCTTCAACTGCGCCGATCCGCCCGTCGAGGGCTTCTCCTCCCCGCTCTACCTCGCGCTGCTGTGGGTGCTGCACGCCCTCGGCGGAGCACTCGACGAGCTGGCGCTCACCATCGGCACGCTGGCGCTGGCGCTCGCGATCTTCGTCGCTGCGGTCATCGCGCGCCGCGCCACGCGCAGCAGCCTGGTCGCCCTCGGCGTGACGCTGGTGCTGTGCGCAGATCACGATCTGCTGCTCAACGCCGTCACCGGGCTCGAGACCGGGCTCGCGATCTGCGCCGTCACGCTGCTCGCCTGGAGCGCGCTCGGGAGCGGTCGCGGCTTCTCCGCGCTGGTGCTCGTCGCGCTGGACTGTCGGCCCGAGGCGGCCGTATTCGCAGCGACCGCGCTGCTCGACGCACGCTTCCGCCGCGCGCGCGTGCTCGCCGTCATCGCGGGCGGTCTCGCGTTGCTCACGCTGTGGCGTTGGGTCTCGTTCCACGACGTGTTGCCCAACACGTACTGGGCAAAGGCCGGCGGGACGCTCACACACGCGCGCCTCGGCCTCTCCTACCTTGGCGAGGCGGTCATCACGTTCCCGGCGCTCTTTTTCGCACCGCTCGTCCTTTTCGCCAGAGACCTGCGTCCTCGCGCCACGCCACTCCTCGTCGGTGCGGCGCTGTGGTCGCTCTCGATGCTCCGCACCGGTGGCGATCACTTCCAGTACGCGCGCCTGCTCGCGCCGCTCGTGCCCGCGGCCACCGCCTTCGCCGCCATCGGCCTGTGTGCGCTCGCTCGTGACGTCAGCGCGACGGCGCTGCTCTGCGCCAGCGCGCTGTGGACGTTCCATGCGCACGCCATCCCGCCGCAGCACGGCTTCGACAACGTGCGCCGCTGGCAGCGCGTCGGGGAGTGGCTCGCGGCGCGGCATCCGGGTGCGAGCGTCGCGACGGTGCCGATCGGCGCCATCTCGTACTTCTCCGGCGCGCGCGTCATCGATCTCGTGGGCCTCACTGTCCGCGACATCGCGCACAGCGGAAGCTCCGTTCCCGAGGAGCAACTCAGCCGGCAGTGGCTCGGTCACGAACGCCACGACACAGCGTGGGTGCTTCAGCAGGAGCCCGACCTCGTCGTGATGACGAAGTGGCGCGCCACACCGTGGACGCTCGCCGAGGCGAAGGCCGGCTTCTGGGCCGAGCTCTTGCTGCTGCGCGAGGTGAAGTCCGGACGCGCGCCATACGACGTCGTCGACGCCGAGCTCGAGCCCGGCGTCCACTGGCTGGTCCTGCAGCGACGATAGCCCGTACGCTCGTCGCATGACGAACGGGCTTGGTCGCGCGTGTGTCGTACGTGACGACGGGTATGTCCGACCACGTGTCGATGACGATCGGGATGACGGTGACGACATATTCGCCGTGGGTGCGCATGTGGAAGGCGCAAGCACGCGTGTCGTGTACGCCACATACAACGGCAAGCGCGTAGATCGGGTGGTGCACGTGATGGTGGACTAGCGAAGGTTCGGGCGCTCGAGGCTCGCCAGGATGACGAGCTTGCCGCGCTCGCGACCGACGAGCACTGTCGAGGACGACCCGCTCGCGCGGTGCAGGCGTACCCACGTGACGTCGCCGCGCGTGACCGCGGTGAGCGTGCCGAGGTCGTCCTTGTGCGTCGCGGTGAACGTCACCTGGGTACCACCCGCGCTCAGCGTCGAGCCGGAGAGCTGCGGACAGTACAGCGTGACCTTCTTGTCGCGGCCGAACCTCCCGGTGAGCGCCTTCGTGACGCTGTCGAGCGCGGGCATCGCCGTCGAGGCTTCGACCAGGTAGTCGCCGAGCGTTGGCAGCACGTCGTCGAGGTCGACGTTGCCGTTGCACACCGGCATCTTGCCGTGCGCCTCGAAGACCAGGGCGAGCTCGCCGGTCGTGAACGTGCGCTCGCAGTCGTCATCGGTGGCGCGCTTGATCGCGTACTCCGCGCCCGGCACCCGCCCCTTGAGCCACAGCAGCACCGTGAAGTGCTGGAGGTCGTCGCTCCCGTCGCGCTTCTTCGCGCGCGCGAGGAACACACGGTCCGCTTCGGTCATGCGCCGGTCGGAGGACCAGTCCACACAACCACAGGCCCAGGTGGTGTTCGCGACGAGCAGCACGAGCGCGACGAGCAAGGTCTTCATGCGCGCAGGATACCGCGGCTGTGGTCAGTCGCGGAGCTTCGCCTTGAGCTCGTAGAGCAGCGCGTGCGCCTCGCGTGGAGACAGTGCGTCCACGTCGGTGTCGCGGAGGATTCGATCGAAGTGGCTCGACGGATTCGGCCGCTCGACAGGCGCATGCTCGACGACAGGTGCGCTCGGGCTCGCATGGAGGAGCGAGAGCTGTCGCGTCGCGTTGTTCCGCTGCGCACCCTCATCACCGGTCTCGAGCACGGCGAGGAGCTGGCGCGCGCGCTTGATGAGGCGGTCGTCGATGCCCGCGAGCTTGGCGACCTCGATACCGTAGCTACGCGACGCACCACCCTCGACGAGCTTGTGCAGAAACACGATCTCACCGCTCTTCTCGCGCACCGCGGTCGAGAGGTTACGCGCGCGCGGGAGCGACCCGCCGAGCGCGACGAGCTCGTGATAGTGCGTCGCGAAGATCGCACGACAGCCGAGCCGGTCATGAAGCTCCTCGGCGACGGCCCACGCGATGGAGATGCCGTCGAACGTGGACGTACCGCGACCGATCTCGTCGAGGATGACGAAGCTGCGCCGGGTCGCGTCGCGCAAGATCGTGGCGGTCTCGCGCATCTCGACCATGAAGGTCGACTCGCCGCGCGCGAGGTTGTCGGACGCACCCACTCTCGTGAACAGCCGATCGCACAGGCCGATGCGCGCGGTTCGCGCCGGCACGAAGCTGCCCGCCTGCGCGAGCAGCACGATGAGCGCGGCCTGCCGCATCGCGGTCGACTTGCCGGCCATGTTGGGACCCGTGAGGATCGCGAGCTGCGCCCCCGCGACGCCATCGGCATCGAGCGTGAGATCGTTCGGCACGAAGCGGCCCTGCGCGGCGAGGCGTTCGACGACGGGGTGCCGTGCCTCCGCGAGCTCGAGCACGAACGAGTCGTCCATCTGCGGCCGGCAGTACCCGTGCAAGTGCGCGACCTCGGCGAGCGAGCACAGCACGTCGAGACGCGCGACCTCGGCGGCGACCGTGGAGACACGGAGACACGCATCGGCGACGCGGCGGCGCAGCTGCTCGAAGGCCTCGAGCTCGAGGCGCAGGCGGCGCTCCTCCGCGGAGAGCAGCTTGCGCTCGAGCTTCTGCAGCCGCTCGGTGGTGTAGCGCTCCGCGTTCGCGAGCGTCTGCTTGCGGATGTAGTCGCCGGGCACCTTGCTCGCGTTGGCGCGCGTGACCTCGAGGTAGTACCCGAACACACGGTTGTAGCGGACCTTGAGCGAGCCGATGCCCGAGCGCGCGCGCTCCTCGTCCTCGATGCGCGCGACCTCCTCCGTGCCGCCATCGCGCAGATCGATGAGCTCGTCGAGCTCGGCGTACAGGCCGCGGCGCGCGATGCCTCCGTCCTTCCAGTTCGCGGGCGGATCGTCGACGAGCGTGCGCGCGATGTCCGCGCGGACGTCGTCGCACGGGTCGGCTGCGAGGACGAGCAGCGCCGGGTTATCGAGCGCAGAAACCTCCTCGCGCAGCCGCGCGGCGAGCTCGGGCACCTTGTCGAGCCCGCGACGCAGCGCCACGAGATCGCGCGGCGTGGCGAGCCCGAGGCTGGCGCGCCCCGCGAGCCGCTCGACGTCGTAGACCTCGCCGAGCATCGTGCGCAGCTCGGAGCGCAGCGCCGCACGGGAGACGAGCCACTCGACCGCGTCGTGGCGCCGTCGGATCGGTGCGAGCTCGACGAGCGGCGCGCCGATCCAGCGACGCAGCATGCGACCGCCCATCGCGGTGCACGTCTCGTCGAGGAGGTGCACGAGCGATCCTGCGCGCTCACCCCGGAGCGTGCGATCGATCTCGAGGTTGCGCCGCGTCGACTCGTCGAGCACGAGCTGATCGGCCACGCGATAGCCGACGAGCCGATGCACGGGGATGCGCCCGATGGGCTGTGTCTCGCGCGCGTAGCGAATGACCTCGGCCGCGGCGCACAGACAGAGTGTACCGAGGCTGCGCGCCTCCTTGAGGCTCCCCGCCCCCTCGCTCTCGAGAACGGGCTCGAGCAGGGCGAGCGCGCGCTCACGACCGACGAGCACGCTCACGGGCTCCGACAGCACGGTGATGCTCGCGCAGAGGCGCCCCTCGAAGCTCTCCTGATCGACACCACCGAGCAGCACCTCGCGCGGCTCGAGGCGACAGAGCTCGTCGAGCAGCGCGGCCGGCGACAGCTCGGTGGCCGAGAAATCGCCGGTGGACAGATCGACGCACGCGAGCCCGGCGCGTCCACGCTCGACGAGCACCGCGCACAGGTACGACGCGCGCGTGGGATCGAGCGAGTCCTCGTCGACCACGGTGCCGGGGGTGACGATGCGCACCACGTCGCGCCGCACGATGCCACGCGCGAGCCGCGGGTCCTCGACCTGCTCGCAGATGGCCACCTTGAAGCCGCGCTCGACGAGCCGCTGGAGGTACTGCGCCGCAGCGTGGTGTGGGACCCCGCACATCGGCACGGGGTTCTCCTTGCCCTTGTCCCTCGAGGTGAGCGTCAGGTCGAGCGTGCGCGCGACGGTGATCGCGTCCTCGAAGAACATCTCGTAGAAGTCACCGAGACGGAAGAAGACGATGCAGTCGGGATGGCGTGCTTTGACCTCGAGGTACTGCCGCATGAGCGGCGTGTCTGCGCTGTCGGGTATCGCGCCGGCCATGGCCGACGGAGTACCACGCCCGACGGCCGGTTTTCCTAGATCTTGGCGAGGTACGCCGCGACGCGCAGCTTCTTCTCGACGGCGCCCTTGTCGGCCAGCGCGGCGTCCTTCGTGCCGTAGTCACCGACGCGGACACGGTAAAGGACGCCCTTGCCCGGCAGATCGCTCGACACGATGAACGCGTGATACCCCGCGGCCTGCACGCGACGCATGAAGTCGTCCGCATCGCGCTTTGCACTGAACGCCGAGAGCTGCAGCGTGAAGTGGTTCGTCGCGACGCCACCTTCCTTGTCGCTCTTCATCGCCGTCGCGTGCGCAGCCTCGATGGTCGTCTCCGGCAGGGTCGGGAGCTTGACCGTTGGCTTCGGCGCGATCGGCTTCGGCGCCTGCGCGAGCGCGACCGACGGTGACACGGCCGCTGACGCCGTCCCCGGCTTCACGACCTTGTCGGCCTTGTGAGCATCACGCGTGAGCGCGCGGTGATACGTCAGATCCTCGTCCTCGAGATCGCCGAGCTGGTCGAGCTGCGCCAATGGATCCTCGACGCTCGGAGTGTCCATTGCGATCGCACGCGCTTCGAGCCTGCGGCCCGTCATGATCCCCAGCGCGAACAGCATGCAGGCAGCGACTGCGCCGCCGAAGAACAAGAAGAACAGCTGTCGCCCGTCGAGCGAGAGCTCCACTTTGTCTTTCCAGTGCTGAAGATCGCGCATGACGTTGGCTCCTCATGAACGACGGCGCCACACGGCTACCGTCCTACATGTCGCACATGAAACCACCGGCATCCTGACGACGCAAAAAATCTGCGCGCGACGTGACGAGGGGCGGCCGAGCCCAGAGCCGGGTGCGCCGTGAAGGCATCACCTGACTTCGAACGAAGGGTCGCACTCCTGGAGGGAGGTGATGAGGCGCAGCAGCTGTCCGCGAAGGGACGAGGCCGAGGTGCCTTTGCCTTCGTCGACGATGTAGACGGTGCCTTGATCGGGCGCAACGACCGAGGCAATCGGGTTCTGCGCGGGAGGGCTGGAGCGAAGCTGCAGGATCAGGCTGAGCGGGAAGCCGCCACCGACCACGCCGAAGACGAGCTTCGTGTCGTCCTCAGGGACGTAGCCGGTCGGGTTGTGCGGCACGCGCAGCGCGAAGGAGAGGATGGGGCCTTCGAAGTGCAGGAGCAGGTCGTCGTCGTTGGTCTGGATGCGGCATGCGTTCGGTGCGCCTTCTCCCTGATACGTGAGCGCGTCGACGCCGGACGTGACGAGCGGCTGCAGCGGGCACGGCGGCGCGTCGAGCGGCACGCGCGGGCTGCGGAGCCTGGCGAGCGCGCTCGAGCTCGGCGGTGCCTCGCACTCCTGCGTGGCGGCGTTCGGCTGCAGGTCGGTGAGGAAGCCCGACGAGCCGCCGCTGATGGAGTAGCCATCGCCGACGCGGACGTTGTAGCGCTCCGGGTAGGAGAGGCAGTCCTGGAAGAGGCCGAGGTCGTACGGTGCGCGCATGCAACGCGTGTCGCCGAGGCCCGAGCGCGCGCAGACGTAGCCGGCGCCGCAGCCCGTCTCGGTGCTGTTGCCGGAGACCGCGCAGCCACGGAGGCACTTCTTCACGCCATCGGTATCGGCGAGGCAGCTCGTGGTCAGCGTCTGCGTGGAAGCGCTCTGTATCGACGGCGAGACCACGACGTCGACACAGTCGACGTCCGCCGCGCACAGGTGCGTCTGCGATGTGTACTCGGGTTCGTAGATCTCGCCGACCGTCAGCACATCCGTGACATCGCCCGACGCGAGCTTCGTATCCTGCCGCGCGCTGCTGATGCGATAGCGACGCTCGGCGCGCAGCAGGATGCCGCAGCGCTCACGCTCACGCGCCTCGATCTGGTCGTCCTCCGAGCGATTGCGCGGCAGGCAGAGACCGGTGGTCACCGTCGCTGGCGCGCCCGGATCCTTGATGCACCTCTGCGTGTAGAGGCACTCCGAATCGGTGTCGCAACCGATGAGCTCGAGCTTGTCGCCAGCCTGGACGCCGCGCTGACACACGCTGGCCCCCTGGTCGATGAACGAGTTGCGCGGGCACGTCGCATCGCCGACGCCGCACATGCGACCGTACGCGCGGGTGGTGCCGGGCACGATGCCCTCCCACTCGAGCGTCCAGTTCTCGTTGTGCGCGAGCAGTGGATCCGGGAACTCGAGGAACGTCGCGTACGTCGCTGCATCGGGCGGCTGGAAGCCCGCGAGCGCCCGCTGCACAGGCTCGAGCGTCGGCAATCGAAAGCCGTTACCCTCGACGCCGGGCGAGCCTTGCACCGTGATGGTGAGCGGCACGGTGGTGTCCTGTAGACGCGGCGTGCCGAGCTGGTCCTGCGCGTCGTTCGGCTGCAGGAAGCGGCGCGACCCGAGACGCATCCGGTGAGACAGGCGCTCGAGGTTGGTGGGGAACGGATTGCCGAAGTTGTTCTGATACGACGTGAGCCGCGAAGGTCCGACGTTGCTCGTGATGCACGAGTCGGAGAGGTCCTTCGTGTTCGTGTCGTTGAGCGGCTCCTGCGGGTCGTTCGGCTGCGGGCACGCGTCGTAGAGGTTGATGACGGTGCCGCGCCCATCGGAGCCGAAGAGCCACGCGAAGTCGCCCACCATGAACGCCGGCTGTGCGGAGAGCGGTACGCCGTTGTTGAAGTCGACGCGGTTCGGGACGTCGAGGTGCACGAACGCGACGTCTCGCGCGAGCGCGCCGTTGGGCAGCTGGATACCGGGCGAGATGGCGTTGGACGACCGCGCGGGCGTCGCAGGATCACCGAGCGGCAGGCAACCGAAGTGCGCCGCCTTCGGTGCCGGGTCGACCTCGGAGAGCGTGTCGAAGACGAGCGGATCGGGGTTGGTCTCGCACTCCACCTCGCGATCGAGATCGATGACACGCGCGGTGCCATCTCGGGCGAGCGCGTAGATGAACTTTCCAGCGGGCGAGCGCGGCGAGATCTTGGCCTTGATGACGCCGATCGCACCCGACTCGAGCACGACCGAGTGCGGCGCGTTCGCGGTTCCCGTGATGGGATCGATGGTGAGGAACGACACGCGCTCGCCGTAATAATCGGCGATGGAGAGTCGCTGCGTCTGCGCCTCCGCGTCGTAGGAGATGCTCGCCGGCGCCGAGGGAGTCGCAGGCGTGACACCACCGGCGATTCCACCATCGGTCGCTGCGGTCGCGGTCCCGGTGCACTCCGCCGGGCACGTGAGGGAGGTCGGATCGGCGAGGACCGTCGCGCCTTCGGGACCGACGTGGATGGCCTGCGTGACCTGCACACGGACCGCACCATCGACGTTCGGCGGCTGCCCCGGCAACACGACGGGCATCGCGGTCGGCGAGATCGTGGTCTCGATGACGGCCTCGCACCCCGGTAGCGCGACCCACGCGTGGTAGGTGGTGCCTTCGCATGCGGCCGTACCGCTGTTGGTGATGAGCGGTGTGAGCTCGAGCGCCGTCGGCCGCGCGAGCAGTTGATGATCGCCTGCCCAGATCTCGACGCGACGCTCGACATTTGCGGCGAACCCGGCCTGACCGGGCTGCTGCACCTGCTTCGCCATGTTGTACATGACGGGGAGGTCGAGGACGCTGAGGTTGCACGAGTCGGCGTTGGCGGTGACGGCGTAGCAGCCGTCGGCGCTGGCACGGATCGCCTCGGGCAGCCGGCCGACGGGCACGAAGTTGTAGCCGGGGTTCTTGAAGTCGAGGTCGCGCAGGATCTCGTTGGGCACGTCGACCAGCGCCACTTCGCCACGCGCGGAGTTGGCGACCAGCGCGAACTGCTTCGGGTAGTACGTGACGGTGCTGAACTTGGGGTCCGGCACCGACGGGATCTGCGACGACGCCAGCGGCGCGCAGTCGCTGAGCGGCCGTGCGGTGAACGAACCGATGTCGTCACCCGTCTTGGGATCGTACTTCGGCGAGTACAGCGCGCAGGTGATCGCGACGTCACTCGGCCGATCGAAGCTGCGCACCGGCGTGAGGATCGGGTTCTGGTTGCAGGCCGCGAGGGCGACGAGCACGAGGAGGGAGCGCTTCATCACTTGTTGACTAGATAGTTCGGCGGCGGCTGGGTCATACCGATGCGCGCCACCATGCGGTTCTCGGTGCGGCTACCCGGCTCGAGGTCGATGACGGCCACGGTGGACTCGTTGTAGAGCGCCACGTAGCCGTAGCGGTGCGTGGGCGTGGGCAGCTGGTTCGCGGCGTCCGTCTCTGGCCCGGTGTAGTTGAAGGCCATCTCGCTGGGGCCGCGCCCCACGAGGATGGTGTCGTCGACGAGCGAGCGGTCGGGGTCGATCACCATCAGCTGGTTGGCGACGAAGCAGGACACGTAGAGCTTGTTGGACAGCGTGCTCGCCCCGCTCGCCGTGGCCGCGAGCTGCTGGCGCAAGATCATGTTGGAGGGCTCCTGGCAGATGTCGACGGCGGAGACGATCTTGTTGGCGGGCAGGCCGTGGGTCTCGGGCTGCCCGAGGCGCAGATCGAGCACGGCGAGCTGCGGCGGGGCGTTCTGAGCGAGGAATGCGCGCTGCCCGTTCGGATCCATGACGAGCGCACGCGAGTCGGTGCCGGACGCGAACGCGCCGCCGAACGTGAACGTCGGGCCGGGCGAGATGGCGTCACCCTTCGGCGTGCCACCGATGGAGAACGTGGCGACCTGGGGGATGAGGCTCGAGGTCAGATAGTAGAGCGCACCTTCGCCCTTGCCGAGGCGCGCCAGGCCGAACGCGCCTCGCTGCTGTGCCTGGTTGGCGACGAAGAATGGCGCCGACACGTCGCTCACATACGGCGTTCCGAGCAGGTTGATCAGGCTCACCTGCCCTGCCGCGAGGTGACCGACCACGAGGCGCGAGTACGGCTCGCCACCTTCGCGCGTGCCCTCGTCGATGAGGATGTTGAACGGCTCGGACGGGATGTCGTTGTCGCCGCGGTTGCAGCCGAGACGATCGTTGCAGGTGTACGTCTGGATGAGGTGGCTCGAGTCGCAGCGTGGCGGCACCGTCGTGGTGTTGGTGACGGCGTCGTAACCCGTGCGCGTCGCGAGCGCAGCCGGCTCGTCGAAGCAGTCGACGACGCCCGGCGCGTACAAGTCGTAGGTGGCACCGGCGACGGGGACGAGCTTCGCGGTGTCGATGTCGGCGTACGTCACCGATGGGTCGCCGCGCACCGCGAGGTAGAGACGACGCTTCGTGGCGACGGACGGGTCGCGCTTGACGCGGATCGTGCCGGCGAAGTTACCGACGCGCACCGTCGAGTTGCTCAGCGTGAACGGTCCCTCGATGCAGTCGACGATCTGCGGATCGATGGGGTCGGTGACGCAGCCCGCGGTGGGGGTGCCGTCGGTGGCGCGCTCGAGCTGGATGTCGCCCGCGGTGAGCGCCGAGAACGGCGCGCACGCCGCGTCGGGCACGACTCCCGGGTCGGTGAGGCCGCGGAACGCGTCGACCGCGCAGTGGAAGCGCAGGAGATCGACGGTGATGAGCGTGCCACCGGCGTAGCGAAGGTCGGCGTTGTTGTTCGAGACGTAGAGCAGGCGGCCGTCGGGGTCGATGGCGATGCCGGCCGGATAGTAGAAGCGATCGGGCTTCGGATTGGTGCTCGCCGCCTTGATGTGGATGTGGCACGCCGAAAGGCCCATCGACAACAGGGCCGCCGCGGACACCACGAGGGAGCGAACTCTCATCCGATCAGCGAGGGAACGACAGCGCAGCCTGTGCGGCTGCGAGCCGGGCGATCGGGACGCGGAAGGGAGAGCAGGAGACATAGTCGAGCCCGAGCTTGTGACAGAACTCGATGCTCGAAGGTTCGCCGCCATGTTCGCCGCAGATGCCGATTTTCAGCTTCGGCTTCTTCGAGCGGCCCTTGTCGACCGCGATCTGCATGAGCGCGCCGACGCCGTCGCGATCGATGGCGACGAACGGGTCGACCGCGTAGATTCCGCGACGCACGTACTCGCCGAGGAAGCGCGCCGCATCGTCGCGAGAGACGCCGAGCGCCGTCTGCGTGAGGTCGTTGGTGCCGATCGAGTAGAAGTCCGCGACCTCCGCGAGGCGATCGGCCGCGAGGCAGGCGCGCGGGAGCTCGATCATCGTGCCGACCGTGTACTCGACCTTGATCCCGGCCGCCGCGAGCACTTTCTCCGCGGCGTCTACGACGAGCTTGCGCATGATCTCGAGCTCGCGCTCGTGCCCGACGATCGGGATCATGATCTCGGGGTGGACCTTCACACCGGCCTTTTGCACGGCGACGGCGGCCTCCATGATGGCGCGCGCCTGCGTCTCGTAGATCTCCGGGTTCGTCATCGCGAGACGACAGCCGCGGTGACCGAGCATCGGGTTCGACTCGTGCAGCGCCTCGACGCGCGAGCGGACCTCGGCGGACGACACGCCGAGCTCCCGCGCGACGACGTCGATCTGCGCGTCCTCCGTTGGCAGGAACTCGTGCAGCGGTGGATCGAGGAGGCGCACGGTGACGGGCAGCCCGTCCATCTCCTTGAAGATGCCCTCGAAGTCCGCGCGCTGCATCGGCAGGATCTTCTCGAGCGCGCGGCGACGCTCCTCGGGCTTGTCGGCGAGGATCATCTGGCGCACGGCGAGGATCTTGTCCTCGGCGAAGAACATGTGCTCCGTGCGGCACAGGCCGATGCCCTCCGCGCCGTAGTTGCGCGCGGTCTTCGCGTCCACCGGCGTGTCCGCGTTGGTGCGGACCTTGAGCTGACGGGTCGCGTCGACCCAGCCCATGAGCGTCTTGTAGTCGTCGTCGAGCGCGGGCGCGCTCATCGGCATCGCGCCGAGCATGACCTCGCCCTTGCCACCATCCAGCGAGATGATGTCACCGCGACGCACGACGACCGGCGCGCCATCGACGTTCACCGTGATGGTCCCTTTGCCGTAGTCGATCTGCAGCTGGCCGGAGCCCGCGACGCAGCACTTGCCCATGCCGCGCGCGACGACGGCGGCGTGCGAGGTCATGCCGCCGCGCGCCGTGAGGATTCCCTGCGCGGCCGTCATGCCGTGGATGTCCTCCGGCGACGTCTCGACACGCACGAGGACGACCTTCTCGCCCTTCTGCGCCATCTCGACCGCGTCGTCAGCGTTGAACACGACCTTGCCGACGGCCGCCCCGGGAGACGCCGGCAGGCCGCGCGCGATGACCTTGCGCGGCGCCTTCGGATCGATCATCGGGTGCAGCAGCTCGTCGAGCTTCTTCGCCTCCATGCGGAGGATCGCCTGCTGCTGCGTGAGCAGCCCCTCGGCCACCATCTCGACGGCGATGCGCACCATGGCCTTCGCCGTGCGCTTGCCGTTGCGCGTCTGCAGGAGCCAGAGCTTGCCGCGCTGGATCGTGAACTCGATGTCCTGCATGTCGGCGAAGTGCTTCTCGAGCTTCTGGTAGACCGCGACGAGATCCGCGTACGCGGCGGGCTGCAGCTCCTCGAGCGACGGACCGGAATCGTGGCCGTCGTCCTTCGCCTTCTTGCGCGCCTCGATGGAGATGGGCTGCGGCGTGCGGATGCCGGCGACGACGTCCTCTCCCTGCGCGTTGGTGAGGAACTCGCCGAAGAAGCGGTGCTCACCCGTCGACGGATCGCGGGTGAACGCGACGCCCGTGGCGCAGTCGTCACCGAGGTTGCCGAACACCATGGCCTGCACGGTCACGGCGGTGCCCCACACGCCGGGGATGTTGTACATGGCGCGATACGTGACGGCGCGCGGGTTGTTCCACGAGCCGAACACGGCACCGATGGCGCCCCACAGCTGCTCGTACGCGTCGTCGGGGAAGTCGCGACCCTTTCGCGCCTTGACCTCGGCCTTGAACAGCTTCACGAGGTCCTTCAGGTCCTCCGCGGAGAGCTCGGTGTCGAGCCGGACGCCGCGCGCTTCCTTCTTGTGCTCGAGGATGGCCTCGAACGGATCGATCTCGTCCTTGCCCTCGGGCTTGAGCCCGAGCACGACGTCGCCGTACATCTGCACGAAGCGACGGTACGAGTCGTACGCGAAGCGCGGCGAGCCCGTCTGCTTCGCGAGGGCCTCGGCGGCTGCGTCGTTCATGCCGAGGTTGAGGACGGTGTCCATCATGCCGGGCATCGAGACGCGCGCGCCGGAGCGCACCGAGACGAGCAGCGGGTTCGACGCGTCGCCGAACTTCGCGCCCGATGCGACGGTCTTCTCCATCTCGGCGATCGCCGCGCGGACCTGCGCCTCGAGCTCGGACGGGTACGCGTTCCCGTGGTCGTAGAAGTGCGTGCAGACCTCGGTCGTGATGGTGAAGCCGGGCGGGACGGGCACGCCGAGCTTGTTCATCTCGGCGAGACCCTGCCCTTTGCCGCCGAGCAAGGCCTTCTGCTCGGACGTGGGTAGAGCCGCACCCTCGGCGCGACCGGCGCCGAACGTGTAGACGAGCTTTCCAGTGGGGGACGTAGCAGCCATGCGCGCGGGAGGTTAGGAGGCGTTGGCCTCGACGTCAACGCCCGTCGAGGCGCGACGCGCACAATGAAAAACGGGGTCCCATCGAAGCGGGACCCCGTCGAAAACGAACAGGAACGAGAGCCTAGTCGGCGAGCGACGGGTCGACGTAGCCGGCCTTCGACCACGAGGCGAGGCGCTCCGCCGAAAGCGACGAGCCCATGAACTTGTTGAGCGTGGACTCGGCGGCGGAGCGCTTGGCCGTCTTGATGGCGCCCTTGATATTGTACGACGCGTTCATCGACCACGGCACGAGCGCCGCGTTGAGCGGGCTGCCCGCCAAGGCCGCGGCAGTGTTCGCACCGGTGACGAGAGCGGACCCGACGCGAGCGGCCTTGAGACCGCCGATGTGCTGCTCCTTTGCGGCGCCCTTGTAGTACGTGCGCGCCGTCTCGTTGCCCGGCTCGTTCAACCACACCTTGAAGTCGCGGTCGGCGGCGCGATACGCCACGCGCTGCTCGTGGGCTGCGACGACCCTGTCCGCCGTGCGGACGATGCCATCCTTGGTCTTCGTCGCAATGTTCTTCGTCCCGGTCGCGACCTTGATGCCAAACGCCCTCGTGTTCGCGACTGCCGCCTGCGTCTTCGCCTTGATGCCTGCGCGAAGGTCCGCCGAGACGATCTTCAGGTTCGCGTGGGCATCGCGGAAGCCCTGCACCGTGTTGATGCGCGCCTCGTGGAGACCCTCACGAACCGTCGCGGCCGTCTCCCTGATGGAGGCCTTGGTCGCCTGGAAGTGCGCCTTGGTGTTGGTCATGGCGCGCTGGAACATGTTGGGGCTCGCCTTCGCGTTGCGCTGCGCGAGGTCGGCCTTCGTGTAGTGGTAGCCGGCGCTCACGGACTTGCCGAAGCGCTGGATCATGTTGTCGGACTTCGCAGGCGCGGCGAGGGCGCTACCTGCGACGAGGAGGAGCGAGAGGGCGACGGAGCGCGGGAGCAGGCTGGACGTGGTCATCGCAGATCCTTGGGAGGAGGAGTTGTGCCTACCCCTCACTACAAGGTCGGTGCCACGCATACCCGTATGTAAAACCAGCAGCTTGGCGGCACGCCCGGCAGGTCTTCCGGCCGATTCGAGGCGCCTGGCGTGGAAATCGGCCGGGCCAGAAGACCCCAGCTACGCGCGCTGCCGGGTCACTTCGTAGAGGAGCATCGCCCCGGCCGCCCCCACGTTGAGCGAGGCCACCTGGCCCATCATCGGGATGCGCACGAGCAGATCGCAGCTCTTCTGCACGAGCGGCCGGATGCCCTTGCCCTCTGCGCCGAGCACGAGCGCGAGCGGCACGGTGAGGTCGGTCTTCCATGGCGTCGGGGCCTCGGAGGCGACGGCGCCGCACGTCCACAGCCCGCCCTCCTTCAGCTCCTCGAGCGTGCGCGCGACGTTGGTGACCAGCGCGATGCGCGTGTGCTCCGTCGCGCCGGCCGAGGCCTTCACGACGGCAGGCGTCACCTGCACCGCACGATCGCGCGGGATGATGACGCCGTCGGCGCCGGCGACATGGCACGTGCGCACGAGCGCGCCGAGGTTCTGCGGATCCTGCACCCCATCGAGCACGACGATGAGCGGCGCGCGCCCGGACTTCATCGACGCGTGGAGGATCTCCTCGACGCTGGCGTACGGATACTCGCCCGCGACGGCGACGACGCCCTGGTGTACGCCGCCCTTGCAGAGACCATCGAGCGCGGCGCGCGGCTGCGCCACCGGGTGCACGTTGTGCTGCTTCGCGGCCTCGAGCACGCCGCGTGCCGCGTGGCCGCGCTCCTCCTCGAGCCCATCGGCGACGAACAGCGCCTGCACGCGCCTGGCCTTGAGCGCCTCCTCGACGGGACGGACGCCGTACACGATGCGAGACATCAGCGGAGCTCCTTCATGATCGCTTGCATTGCCGCGCGCGGATCGGCCGCGTCACGGATGGGCCGCCCGACGACGACGGCGTCGGCGCCCGCGGCCAGGGCTGCGGCCGGCGTCTCGACGCGCTTCTGATCGCCGGCGGCGCTGCCCGAGGGCCTCACACCCGGCGTGACGATGAGAGCAGCAGGTCCGACCGCGGCACGAACCTGCTGCGCCTCGCGTGGCGAGCACACGACGCCGCGCGCGCCCGCGTCGATGGCGAGCTTCGCGCGACGCACGCACAGCGCGATGGGATCGAGCGGGTTGCCGTCGACCTGGAGATCCACGCGATCGAGGCTCGTGAGCACGGTCACCGCGAGCACGCCGCAG
>JBDTCO010000187.1:0-2911 GCA_039923495.1 Polyangia bacterium | reverse complement strand
CTCGCGACGGTGGTCGTGTAGCTCTCCCGTTCGCAAGTCGATCGTGCCGTTCCCGACGTTGAGCACGTCCGGGTTGCGGTCGAGCATGTGCGGGTTCCTCGGTGGACACCCAAAACCGGCCACTGATGGACACCTGAAGACCGGCCACCAGATGTAGCGGACCGAGACGTTGACGAGGTGGAAGGGACCATGGTCCCCCCGCCGGAATGGCCAACGTCTTGAGCAACGAGAAGAGACAGCAAGTAGTGGCGCTGGGGCGGCTGGGTTGGCCGTTGCGGCGGATCGAGAAGGAAGTCGCTGTCCGTCGGGAGACGGCAAGCGCATACCTGCATGCAGCAGGGATTCCCGTGCGTCCACGAGGCGGCCGGCCGTCGGTGTGGCCGCCAAAGCCGGCCACCACGGAAGAGGTGTCCACCGACTCCTCGCCGGCAAAACCGGCCACCACGGAGGGGGTGTCCACCGACTCGTCGCCCGCGCCGGGACGCGCGCCAGCGTCGAGCGCGTGCGAGCCGTATCGCGACCGGATCGAGGACGCGCTCGGGCGCGGGCGCAATGCCATGGCGATCTGGCAGGACCTGCTCGACGGCCACGGCTTCGCGGCGGGATACGCAAGCGTGAAGCGCTACGTCGCGCGGCTGCGCGCGACCACTCCGCCCGAGGCTCGCGTGGTGATCGAGACGCCGCCGGGCCAGGAGGCGCAGGTCGACTATGGCGAAGGGCCGATGGTGCGCGACCGCGAGTCGGGCAAGTACAAGCGGACGCGCCTCTTCGTCTTCACGCTCGGCTACAGCCGCAAGTCGGTGCGACTCCTGGCGTGGAAGTCGGGAGCGCGCGTCTGGGCCGAGCTCCACGAGCGCGCATTTCGCCGACTCGGCGGCGCCGTGCGCGTCGTCGTGCTCGATAACCTGCGCGAGGGCGTGATCACGCCGGACCTGCACGACCCCGTGCTCAACCCGCTGTATCGCGACGTGCTCGCGCACTACGGCGTGGTCGCGCTCCCGTGCCGCGTCCGCGATCCCGACCGCAAGGGCAAGGTCGAGTCTGGCGTCGGCCACGCGCAGCGCACGCCACTCAAGGGCATGCGCTTCGAGAGCCTCGATGAGGCCCAGACGTACCTCGATCGCTGGGAGGAGCGATGGGCCGACACGCGCATCCACGGCACGACGAAGCGCCAGGTCTCGCTGATGTTTTCCGAGGAGAAGCCCCACCTCCTCGAGCTGCCTGTCGAGCCGTTTCGCTACTACCAGTTCGGCGAGCGCACCGTGCACCTCGACGGCTTCGTCGAAGTCGAGGCCGCGTACTACGGCGCGCCGCCGGGGATGATCGGTCGCCAGGTGCAGGTGCAATGGGACGGTGTGCGGGTGCGCCTCCTCGATCTGAAGACGGGCCAGCTGCTTCGTGAGCACCTGCGGCAGGAGCGAGGCAGACACCGCATTCGCGACGAGGACCGGCCAAGTCGTACGCCGCAGCCGACGCTCACGCTGCTGAGCCGAGCACGCGCCGCTGGTGAGCACATCGGTAGCTTGTGCGATCAGATGCACCGGCTCGACGGCGAGCCCGGCGTGCGTCGGATCTTGGGCGTGCTGTCGCTGGCCAAGAAGTACGGCGTCGCCATCGTCGACGACGCCGCGAAAGCCGCGCTCGAGCTCGGCGCGCCGAACTATCGCTTCCTCCGTCGGTACCTCGAGCGTCGCCCGCCGGCGCCGCTGACGCTGCGTCAGGTCGATCCGCTGATCAGGCAGCTCTCGCTCTATCGCGATCTCATCGAACGAAGAACAGGAGAAACACAATGAACCTCGTCGAACTCGATCACGCACTACGAAAGCTCCGGCTGTCGGGCATGGCCGACGTGCTGGAGACACGGCTACGCCAGGCGCAGACCGACAAGCTCGCGCCCATCGATCTCGTTTCCACGCTCGTGTCCGACGAGCTGACGCGTCGACAAGACAGGCTCTTCACGCGTCGCACCACGCACGCACGATTCCGAGATCCCGAGCGCGCGCTCGACAGCTTCGACTTCGACTTCAACAAGAAGATGAACCGTGCGCTCATCTACGAGCTGGCGACGGCGCGCTTCATTGGGCAGCGCGAGGACGTGCTGCTGCTCGGTCCGCCGGGCACGGGCAAGAGCCACCTCGCGCAGGCGATCGGCCGCGCCGCGATCCAGCAGGGCCACCGGGTCGTCTACCGCGAAGCGCACGTGCTCATCGAGGAGATCGCGGACGCCACGCTCGACGGGACGCGGAAACAGTACCTCGCGGATCTCGCCGCCGCGCCGCTGCTCATCATCGACGACCTCGGCATGCGCAAGCTGCCGCACACGGCCGCCGAGGATTTGCTGGAGCTGATCATGCGGCGCTACGAGCGCGCCTCGACGATCCTGACCTCGAACCGCCCAGTCGACGACTGGGGCAAGCTGCTCGGCGACAACGCGGCGGTCACCGCGCTCCTCGATAGGCTGCTGCACCACGCTCACGTGCTCAAGTGCGGGCCGCGCAGCTGGCGGACCAAGGTCCACACCGATTTGCGTCAGGAAGCCGCGGCGCTGTAAACCTCACCCAGTCTCGGACGCCACCCCTGGTGGCCGGTTTTGCCCCGTCCACTGGTGGCCGGTTTTGCAGTGTCCACCGAGGGGCGCTTTCGAGGCCAGGTGCCTCGCAGCTCGGCCGTGGTCGCGAGGCCGGCCTTGCGGGCACGCCCTTCGCGCTAAAGACGTCGACGCCCCTGCTCCTTGAACTCCTTCGCAATCACCGCAATCAACACCATCGCGCCTTCCACCAGAATCATTCGCACGATCTTGTTCACCGGCTCTCTCCCCGTCGTGCGTCGCGATTCGTTCGCTCTGGCGGTAGACGGCGCAGCGACACCCGTCTGACACCCCATCATCTCCGTAAACTGGTGACGACTTCGT
>JBDTCO010000186.1:0-3983 GCA_039923495.1 Polyangia bacterium | reverse complement strand
GCCCGGCAGCACGAGGACCTGCCCGTCATGCTGGTGACGGCGCTCGACATCCACGACCTCAAGCACACGACCGCGGTGGTCCTCGCCAGCCTGCTCGACATCGCGCGCGCCGAGGAGAGCCCCCTCGAGGTGCGGCGTGAGCCCGTGTCGCTGTCGCGTATCGTCGCGCCGCTCGTGACCGCACGCGTCGCGGCGGCGCAGGCTCGCTGCTGCTACATCGCGACCGATCTCGACGCGGAGAGCACCGCGCCGCTCGACCACGACCTCGTCAGTCGCATCGTCGAGAACGCGCTCGACAACGCGCTGCGTTACACGCCAGTCGACGGCTGCGCGCAGCTCCGCATCGGCAACACGGGCAAGCCCATCCCCGTGGAAGCACGGCTCTCCATCTTCGAGAAGTACGACCAGGCCGAGCGGAAGGACGATCGTGGCTCGAATCGCGGTCTGGGGCTTTACTTCGGCCGCCTCGCGGCCGAAGCACATGGTGGGAAGATCTGGGTCGAGGAGGAAGCCGAGATGCCAACCGTCTTCGTCGTCTCGCTCCCAGCGGAGATCATTCAATGACCGAACCAGTCAAGGCACCCAAGGGTAGGATCCTCGTCGTCGACGACGAGCCGGGGCTCGCCCGCGCAGTCGCCAAGCTCCTCAACCACGCCGGCTTCATCACCGAGACCGCCGACAACGGCGTCGCCGCAATGGAGCGGCTGGACGGCGAGCCCTTCGACGCGCTCATCAGCGACATCGCGATGCCCGGCCTGGACGGCATCGGCCTCCTCCGCCAGGTGCGCGAGCGAGACGCCGAGCTACCCGTCCTTCTCATGACGGGGTCGCCCTCCATCGACACGGCGGCGCGCGCCGTCGAGCTCGGGGCCCTGCGCTACCTCACCAAGCCCGTCGACCCCGAAGAGCTCGTGAAGTGCGTCGAGGGCGCCGTGCGTCTGAAGCGCCTCGCGCAGGCCAAGCGCGAGGCCCTCGACCTGCTCGCGCAGGGCGGGCTCGGCATCGCCGATCGCACCACGATGACGGTGCGCTTCGACAGCGCGATCACGAAGCTGTGGATGGCGTACCAGCCGATCGTGTCGTGGTCGAAGAAGACCGTCTACGGCTACGAGGCGCTCGTGCGCTGCCACGAGGAGACCCTCCCGCATCCCGGCGCGCTCTTCGACGCGGCCGAGCGGCTCGGCCGCGTGCACGAGCTCGGCATCGCGATCCGCGAGCTCGCCACGGCGGGGTTCGCCGATGCGCCGCCGCACGCGTTGCTGTTCGTCAACCTGCACATGCTCGACCTCAACGAGGTCTCGCTCTACCTGCCCACGTCGAAGCTCTCGGGCATCGCGAACCGCGTGGTCCTCGAGATCACGGAGCGGGCGTCGTTCGATCACGTGAAGAACATCCGTGCCCGCGCGGCCGTGCTGCGGCAGCTCGGCTTCCGCATCGCCATCGACGATCTCGGCGCCGGCTACGCGGGCCTCTCCAGCTTCGCCATGCTCGAGCCGGACATCGTGAAGATCGACATGAGCCTCGTGCGCGACATCCACCGGGAGCCCGTCAAGCAGCGCATCGTCCGCTCGCTCACCTCGCTGTGCCACGAGTCGGGGCTCATCGTCGTCGCGGAGGGCATCGAGACCGTCGAGGAGCGCGACATCGTCGCGCAGTGCGGCTGCGACCTCATGCAGGGCTTCCTGTTCGCGCGTCCGGAGAAGCCGTTCCCGGAAGTGAAGTGGTAGGCCAGTCGATCCCGCGCTCGCGCAGCTCGGCCGTGTAGATCGAGTCTGCACGGAGCCGACGTGAGATGAGCGTCGCGAGCGCAGTGCTGATCACGAGTGGCAGCACGATCGAGTAGTCCCCCGACAGCTCGAACACCATCACGGCCGCCATGAGCGGCGCGTGCGTGGTTGCCGCCGTCGCAGCCGCCATCCCGACGAGCGCGTACCCACCGGCCGCAGCGGGATGCAGCCCGAGCTTCTGCGCGGCCCACGCATAGACGATGCCCACCGCGCCGCCGATCGCGAGGCTGGGCGTGAATACCCCGCCCGGGTTGCCAGACGACACCGACGTGGTCGTGGCCACGGCCTTGCCGACGATGAGCAGCGCGACGAACCCGACCGCGAGGCGCCCGTCGAGCATCGCGTTCAGCGGCTCGGCGCCGTTGCCTGCGACCTCGGGCAGCACGCAGAGGATCCCGCCCGTCGCCAGGCCACCGAGCGCCGAGCGCCACGGCAGAGAGATCTTGCGGAAGGCGATCTCGCCGAGCGCGAGGAGCCGCATGAAACCCTGCGACACCACCGCCGCAGCCACGGCGAGCCCGACGAAGAGCAGCAGCTCGCCCGGGGGACCGAACGCGAACGCGCGCGAGCCGTAGATGGGACCGGGGCCCGCGGCGGCGCGCGCGATGGTCGTGGCGATGACGGTGGCGACGAGCGCGGGCAGCGTCGCGTCGAGCACGACGAAGTTGGTGACGACCTCGATGACGAACAGCACCGCGGCAAATGGCGTGTTGTACGCGGCCGCGAAGCCCGCGGCGGTGCCGGCCGCGATGAGCAGGCGCGTCTGGTCGGTGCCGAGGCCGAGCTTCTCGCCGATGAAGCTGCCGGAGGCGCCGCCGAAGCGGATGAGCGGACCCTCTCGTCCTACCGAGTTTCCAGTCGCGAGCGCAAAGAACGAGCCGATGCACTTCACGATGGTGTTGCGGATCGACAGCTTCACCCGCCCGAGCACGACTGCCTCCATCACGTCGCCGACCCCGTGCCCGCCCCCCTTCTTCGCGAGCCGACCAAAGAGCCCGGCGGCGAGACCGCCTGCCGCCGGAAGCAGAATTCGCAGGCCAACGGGGACCCGACGGATCGCCGAGACGATGTCGTGCTCACCGGAGAAAGCGTGGACGAGCCCATTGAGCGCGAGACGAAAGCCGACGGCGAACAGCGCCGCGACGACCGCCACGAGCACCACCGCGGTGGAGAAGCGCAGACGAGACGGCGCGGCCATGGCGATGAGGTATACATGCGCGCATGAAAAAGACGACTGCCGAGGTTCACACCAGCGACGGTAGTTGCACCACGGAGCTTCACATGCCCGACGGGGCGGGGCCCTTCCCCGCCGTCATTTTATGTATGGACGCGGGCGGCGTTCGCCAGGCGCTCTCCGACATCGCCGCGCGCATCGCGGCGTGGGGCTACGTCGTCGCGATCCCGGACTTCTTCCATCGCGTGGGCTCGCCGTTCGACCTTGCGCCCGGCAAGCAGCACACGATGGCGACCGTGCGCGAGATGTTCGTCGACCCCGACAAGCGCAGCGTCTTCTTCGGGAAGTACTACGCCAGCGCCATCGCGCCCGACCACGTGCGCACCGACGTGAGCGCCGTCCTCGATCACCTCGCGACGTTGCCCGAGGTGAACAACGGAAAGGCTGCGATCACCGGCTACTGCATGGGCGGCAACCTCGCGATGCGCGCCGCGTCTCTCGTCGCCGACCGCCTCGCGCTCGTCGCGTCGTTCCACGGGGGCGGGCTCGTCACCGCAGCGCCCGACAGCCCGCACCTCGGCGCCTCGAAGATGAGGTCGCGCGTGTACGTGGCCGGCGCGATCGAGGACGACTCGTTCCCGGAGGCAGCAAAGGAGGCGCTCTGCGCCGCACTCGACGCTGCGGGGCTCGAGAACACCGTCGAGACGTACGCGGCCCGCCACGGCTTCTGCGTCGCTGACAACCCGTCCTACGACCACCAGGCGGCCGAACGTCACTACGAGAAGCTGGAGGCGCTCCTTGCCTCGGAGCTCGGGTAGACTGCCGCGCATGCTCAGCATCGATCTTCGTGGCAAGCGTGCTCTCGTCGCCGGTGTCGCCGACGATGGTGGCTTCGGGTTCGCGATCGCCAAGGCGCTCGTCGAGGCCGGGGCGACCGTCTGCGTCGGCACGTGGCCGCCCGCGCTCGGCATCTTCCAGACGCTCCTCGCGCGCGGCAAGCTGGATGCCTCGCTCGTGCTCTC
>JBDTCO010000185.1:0-37365 GCA_039923495.1 Polyangia bacterium | reverse complement strand
TCGCGCTCCTCGCCCTGCCACGCATGTACCGCGCGAGCGGCGATGGCGGCAAGGTACGCGGTGCCCTCGAAGCGCTGGCCAGCGCGATGCCCGGTGCCGTCGAACGCGCGGCCGTGCTGCGGCGCCTCGCCACCGATCAGCGGCTCTCGGGCGACAGGGCAGGCGCGGTCTCCACGCTCGAGTGGGCGCTCCGCGAAGATCCCCGCGCGTTCGACGCGCTGCGCGAGCTCGACACCCTCGTCGGTGTGAGCCAGCCGGAGAAGCTCATCGATGCGCTGATGCGAACGCTCGCCGCCGAGCCCGCGGGGTCGCAGCGCCTCGACATCGGCATGGCGCTCGCGTCGCGGCAGCTCGCAGCCGACCGCATCGAGCCCGCACGCGAGACGCTCGACCGCGTGCTCGCCGACGATCCACAGCACCTGCGCGCCTACCTGCTGTCCGCCGAGGTCGAGCAGCGGGCCGAGGGCTGGGCACGTGCAGCGACGGCGCTCGCTGCGATCTCCGCGCACGCCGACGCCCCCGCCGACATGAAGCGCGAGGCCACGGTGAAGCTCGCGCACCTCCAGTTCGACAAGCTCGGCGACCTCGACGCCGCACGTCGCACCGTGCAAGCGCTCGACACGACGGACGAGCCCACGCTCGAGCTCCGGCTCGCCATCGCCAAGCGCGCAGAGGCACACACCGAGGCCGCGACGCTGCTCACGTCACTCATCGAGACGACGGAGAACGAGGAGCGACGCGCGGATGCAAAGCTCGAGCTCGCGGCGCTGCAGGAGACGGCGCTCGACGACGTCGCCGCGGCGATCCGGACGCTCGGGAGCATCCGGCTTTCATCGCGACGGCGCGACGCGGTCGATCGGCTCCTCGATCTCGGCGGCAAGACCAACCGTTGGGATCTGGCGGCATCCGCGCTCGAGGCCACGCTCGACGGCGCCGATCAGCTCGAGGTCGCGTGGGAGATCGCGATCCGTCGGCGGCTCGCGAGCCTGCTCGAAGGCCCGCTCGGTCGCTCGGACGCGGCGCTACGCCAGTACGAGCGCATCGTCGCGCTCGATGGCGCCGATCTCGCCACGCTCGAGCGCCTCGCGGAGCTGTCCGCCGGCACGCCCGACAAGGCCATCGACTCGCACCGCGCGCTGCTCGTCGCGGATCCCACGCGGCTCACCTCGTGGCGCGCGCTCCGCACGCTGTTCGTGCAGACGAGCAACGACGACGGTGCCTTCGTCGTCGAGGCCGTGCTCGAGGCCGTGGGGATCGCCGACGAGGAGGAGAGCTACTTCTACAAGCAGCGTCGAGCGCGGCTCGGTGCCACGCTCGACGGCGTGCTCACCGCCGATGAGCGCTCGCTGCTCGCGCCGGAGGCCACGCTGCCGGCGTTCGCGCTGCTGCACCTCGTCGCACCCACGCTCTCCGCCGTGTTCTCGGTCGATGAGGCCGCGTACGGCGCGGACGCCGGCGCCGCGTACACCGGTCCCCTCACCCAGGTGGCCTCGCGTGTCGCGAAGCTGCTCGGGGTCGGTGCGTATCGCATCGGTGCTGTGCCCAACCGCGTGGGTCCGTGCGTCGAGCCGCCCGCGCACCTCTACGTGCCGCGCAGCGTCGAGGATGCGCCTCCGCGCGAGCAGGCGGCCGTGCTCGGCGAGCTGTTCGCGCGCATCGCGTTCGATGGCGTGGTCGGTGATCCACGCAGGGCCACGCGCATCTCTACGACGCTCGTCGAGTACCTGCTGTGGGCCGCGTGCGAGGCCGCGCTGCCCGATGTCACCGCGCCGCATCGCGGACGGCCGGTGTACGAGGACATCAAGCGACGCGTCGTCGAGTCCACGGCGCTGCTCCCTCGCGACGCGTACGAAAAGGCCGCGCGCGCCGTGCTCGCTGCAGGCCCCATCGTCGGAGACCCGCTGTTCGCCGCGATGGATCGCATCGCGCTCCGCGCCGCCTTGCTGTGCGCGCAGGATCCGTCACTCGTCATCTCGATCCAGCGCGAGCGCGCCGGTGCGCTGGACGCTGGGTTCGCGGAGCTCCCGCACACGCTGAGCGACGCGCTTCCGTTCCTCGTATCGGCGGGGCACCTCGCGCTCCGTCGTCGTCTGCAGCTCGGGGTGTCCGCATGAGCAACAAGATCGACTACGTCATCGGCTGCCCGTACTGCAAACGACAGTACCGGATGAAGCTCGACCGTGAGGAGATCACGGCGAAGAAGACGCGTGCGACGTGCGGTCGCTGCGGAAACGCCTTCGAGCTCGCGCCGCGTATCCAGGCAAATGACGTCGAGGCAACGGGCATCTTCACGCCTCCTCCTGCCGCCCAGGCAGCACCGGTCCTCGCCCCGGCGCCTCCTCCGCCTCGGCCCACCGCGACGCCGGTCGTCCAGGCAGACGTCGACACCACCTCGACGCGCGTCATCCCCGCGTTTCGGCCCGAGGACACCAAGGCCACGCGGGTCATTCCCGCGATGGCGATGGCACCGCCCGTCGTCGTGGCAGCGCCCGTCGTCGTGGCAGCGCCCGTCGTCGCGGCAGCGCCCGTCGTCGTGGCACCGCCACGCACCTGGACCGAGCTCGCCGATCCCGGCCTCTCCACCCTCAAGCAGGAGCCGACACCGGCCTTGCTCGCCCTCGAACAGCTCCTCTGACGGCGCGAACACGCGACGAATTGTCGTCGAGCGGCATCGGGGCCCGGGGTCTTGAAGTTGCCCCAGGACTGGCTACCTTTCCCGCATGAAACTTCCACACAAGTCGTCGCTCGCGCTGTTCGCCCTGTGTCTCGCCGTGCTGCCGTCGGGTTGCGGCTACAACGATCTCGTCCAGTCCGACGAGGCAGTGAAGGCCGGCTGGGCGCAGGTCGAGAACGTGTACCAGCGCCGCTCCGACCTCGTGCCCAACCTCGTCGCCACCGTGAAGGGCTCAGCGGCGCACGAGGAGAAGGTGCTCGAGGAGGTCACCACGGCGCGCGCCTCCGCGACACAGATCAAGGTCAGCGCCGACGACCTGTCCGACCCGGAGAAGGTGAAGGCCTTCGAGGAGGCGCAGAGCAAGCTGTCCGGCTCGCTCGGTCGTCTCATCGCCACGTCCGAGAACTATCCGGACCTCAAGGCCAACGCCGCGTTTCGAGATCTGCAGGCGCAGCTCGAGGGCACCGAGAACCGCATCGCGACGGAGCGCAAGCGCTACAACGACGCGGTCGAGGCCTACAACGTGAAGGTGCGCTCGTTCCCGACGATGGTCGTGGCCAAGTACGGCGGCTTCAAGCTGCGCGAGACATTCCACGCCACCACAGCGAACGCCGACAAGCCCCCCGAGGTGAAGTTCTGAGATCCACGCTCGCAGCGATCGCGCTCGTCGCGGCGATCATCCCTGTCACGCTCGCTGGGCTCACCTGCAACGCGTGGGCGCTGGCCGTCCCGGCGGCGCCGACCGCGCGCGTGAACGACTACGCGAACGCGCTCGATGCGGCAGGGAAGGCGAAGCTCGAGGCGCAGCTCGCCGGCTACGCCGAGGGCACCACGCAGCAGTACGCGATCGCGATCTTCCCGTCGCTCGATGGCGAGAGCCTCGAGGACTTCTCGATGCGCCTCGCCGAGGCATGGAAGATCGGTGGCAAGAAGAACAGCGACGGCGTGCTGCTGTCGGTGTTCATCGCCGAGCACAAGATCCGCATCGAGGTCGGTTATGGCCTCGAGGACAAGATCACCGACATCTTCTCCGCGCAGCTCATCCGCGACACCATCGCGCCGGCGTTCCGCTCAGGAGATCTCGCGGGGGGCCTCTCGCAGGCCTTCGCGGCCATCGATCAGCAGGCCACGGGTCGTCAACACGTCGCCGCGGTCGCACCTCGCACACGGGGGAGCAATGAGGCCGGAGGCAAGCTCGCCGGGCTCGTGGTCGTCGCGATCTTCATCGTCGTGCTCCTCGTGGTCGCGCGCGGCGGACGCGGTGGGAAGGGCGGCGGCGGCGGCGGCGGCTTCACCATGGGGCTCCTCGGTGGCTGGATGCTCGGCGGCGGTGGTTTCGGCGGCGGCGGCGGTTTCGGTGGCGGCGGTGGCGGCGGTGGTTTCGGTGGCGGCGGCTTCTCCGGCGGCGGCGGTGGTTTCGGTGGCGGCGGCGCGAGCGGAGGTTGGTGATGGCCAAGCGAAGCAAGCTGGATGCGTTCCTGCCCATCACCGATCAGAAGCGCGTCGTGGAGGCGATCCACGCCGCGGAGCAGAAGACGTGCGGCGAGATCAAGGTCCACATCGACGCGAAGCTCCCCGCGGGCAAGACGCCCTACGAGCGCGCGATCGAGGTGTTCGCCGCCAGCGGGCTCGGTAAGACGCGCGAGCAGAACGCGGTGCTCGTGTACATCGCTTCGGAAGATCGACGCCACGCGATGATCGGCGACGTCGGTATCCATGCCGAGGTCGGCGACGCGTTCTGGGCCACGGCCATCGAGGCGCTGGGTATGCACTTCAAACGCGGCGCGTACGGCGATGGACTCGTCGCCGCAGTGCAGGCCGTGGGCGAGCGGCTCGCCGCCAGGTTTCCGCGCACGTCGACGGACGCGAAGGAGAACCAGCTCAGCGACGACATCTCCACCGACGAGACGCTGAAGCGCAGCTAGCCTGACACCGGCGCTTGACGTGCCGTGTCCGTCTGCGGACTATCCGGGCGCCATGGAAGCCGCGCCGAAGACCAAGTACACCCGCATCATGCTCAAGCTGTCCGGCGAGGCCCTCATGGGCGAGCTCGGCTACGGCATCGACCCTGCGACGCTGGAGGGCATCGCGTCGGAGATCCGCGAGGTGCGCGAGCTCGGCGTCGAGATCGCGATGGTCGTCGGCGGCGGCAACATCTTCCGCGGTGTCGCGGCCTCGTCGAAGGGCATGGACCGCGCGAACGCCGACTACATGGGCATGCTCGCGACGGTCATGAACGCGCTCGCCGTGCAGGACGCGCTCGAGCGCAACGACATCCCGACGCGCGTGCTGTCGGCGATCTCGATGCAGGAGCTCTGCGAGCCGTACATCCGCCGACGCGCGATGCGCCACCTCGAGAAGGGCCGCGTCATCATCTTCGCGGCCGGCACCGGCAACCCGTACTTCACCACCGACACCGCCGCCGCGCTGCGCGCGATGGAGGTCCACGCACAGGTGATGTTGAAGGCCACCAAGGTCGACGGCGTCTACGACATGGATCCCGTGAAGTTCCCCGAGGCGAAGCGTTTCACCAGGCTCACGTACCTCGACGTGCTGTCGCGCAACCTCAAGGTCATGGACTCGACGGCCACATCGCTGTGTCGGGACAACAAGATGGACATCGTGGTATTCGACCTCGGCGTGCGTGGGAACATCCGCCGCGTCGTCCAAGGTGAGCCCATCGGCACCCTCGTGACCGACGACGTAGCCTAAGGAGATAGCTCAAATGGTCGAAGACATCATGAAGGACCTCGACGGCGGGATCGCCAAGGCCCTCGACTCTCTCAAGCGCGAGCTCGGCAAGGTGCGCACCGGTCGCGCGAACCTCGCGCTGCTCGATGGCGTGCGCGTCGATTACTACGGCACGCCCACTCCGCTGACGCAGGTCGCGAACTGCTCCACGCCCGATGCGCGCCTCATCGTCGTCAAGCCCTGGGAGAAGAAGCTCTGCTCCGACATCGAGGCCGCGATCCGCAAGGCCGACCTCGGCGTGAACCCGTCGTCCGATGGCGAGCTCGTGCGCGTGCCGATCCCCGCGCTGACGGAAGAGCGTCGTCGCGATCTCACGAAGGTCGTCAAGCGCATGGGCGAGGACGCGCGCGTCGCGGTCCGTGGCCAGCGTCGCGACGCGAACGAGATGCTGAAGGAGTACAAGGCCGGCGGCGACATCACCGAGGACGACGAGAAGACGGGCCAGAAGAAGGTCCAGACCGCCGTCGACGCGGGCATCGCCAAGGTCGACGACATCGTCTCGAAGAAGGAAGCGGAGATCATGGAGGTCTGACCTCATGGAGCCGACGACGTTCGGACGCTACGAGCTGGTCTCGCTGCTAGCGGAGGGCGAGCGCACCGAGGTCTGGCTCGCGCGACAGGGCGGCAGCACCGGGTTCGAGAAGCTCGTCGTCCTGCGACGGCTACACAGGAAGCTCGGCTCGGACTCCGAGGTGCTAGACCGCTTCTTCGACGAGGCGCGCATCAACGCGCTGCTGCACCACCCGAACATCCTCTCCGTCTTCGAGCTCGGCGATGTGGAGGGTCGGTACTTCCTCGTCACCGAGTACGTCGAGGGCATGACGCTCGAGTCGCTCGTGCACCGCACGAACGAGCTGCGGGTGGAGCTGCCGCTCGGCGTCGCGGTGGGCCTCGTGGGGCAAGCAGCACGGGGCGTGCATCACGCGCACGAGCAGCGCGCGCCCGATGGCAGCGCGCTCGACATCGTGCACCGCGACCTTGCGCCGAGAAATCTGCTCATCGGCTACGACGGCACGCTCAAGCTCGCCGACTTCGGCGCAGCGCAGGCCTCGGGCCGTCGCGCGCATACGACGAGCGGTACGCTGCGCGGCACGCCGACGTACATGTCGCCGGAGCAGGTCACCGGCAGCCACGTCGATCGGCGCTCGGACGTGTTCGGGCTCGGCATCCTGCTGTGGGAGCTGCTGACGCAGCAGCGGCTGTTCGCGAAGCCGACGTCGGAGCAGATCTACGACGCGATCACCGCGGGGGACGTGCCTCCGCCATCGGTGGTACGGCCCGATGTGCCGGTGGCGCTCGATGCGATCGTGGCGCGCGCGATGAGCTCGCGGCCCGAGGATCGCTACCCCACTGCGCAGGCGTTCGCCGAAGCGCTCTGGACGTGGG
Source organism: Polyangia bacterium (assembly GCA_039923495.1). Lineage (GTDB taxonomy): Bacteria > Myxococcota_A > Polyangia > Palsa-1104 > Palsa-1104 > JBDTCO01. Next base: position 30,554 of record JBDTCO010000185.1, on the reverse strand, counting down.
CCCAGCAGGCCCGCGTCGACACCGACGTGCGCGCGTTCCTCGGCGCGCACTTCTCCGGCGATCTACGCGAGCAGGAGGAGCTCGCACGCGCGATGACGACGCAGCAGGAGCTCGTCGCGCCGACGTTCGACAGCCTGCCCATGCAGGTCCCGGGGCCAGAAGATCCGTCCGAGTTTCTCGACGGAAACACGGAGCGCGATCGCAAGATCGTGCTGCCGGCAGACGCGGCGCCGTCGTCACGACGAGGCTGGATCGTCGTGCTCGTGATCGCCGCCACCATCCTAGCGCTCGTGATCGGCATCCTCGCCGGTCACGCGCACCACTGACGGGATCAGCCTTTCGAGGTCTACGCGACGCCGTTCGGCGCGTCGGGCTTGAACGTTCCGCGCGTGAGCTCGAGCTGCTTGAGCGCCAGGCGCACGATCGCGCCCGGGCCCGTGATGACCGACTCCTTCAGGAACAGGTGGTAGTTCTTGAGCGTGTCGCTCTCGGCGGGCGGCGTGCCCTCGGCCTTCCTCGACGCCGTACCGGTGACGATGCGGATCTTCTCGCCACTCTTCAGCAGAAAGCCCGGGTCGAGCGTGCCGAGGATCCTCGGGTGGTTGTTGGCGCTGCGCGACACGGTCACGGAGTAGCCCTTCGCGCTGACGGGCTGCGTGCCCGTGTTCTCGAGGACGAACCACTCCTCGTTGAGGTGGTCCTTGTTGGGTGCGCGGTGCAGCTCACGGATCACGATCGGCATGTACGACTCCTTGTCGCACGCAGCCTACACCACGCGCATGCGGCCGGGCGTGCCCTGCTCCACCCGACCGACGACGGCACCCGTGACGCCATGGCGAGCCAGCGCGTCGAGCAGCGCGTCGTCGTCCGGGGTCGCGATCAGCAAGCCGCCGGACGTCTGCGCATCCGCGAGCAAGAGCTGCGTCGTCTGATCGGTCTTGCCCCAGTCGACCCACTCGGCGAGGAAGCGGTGGTTCGCGTGCGTACCGCCGGGCACGATGCCGGCCGCAGCGTAGCGACGGGCCGCCGGGATGAACGGCACGCGGTCACGCTCGATGACCGCGGCCACGCCGCTCGCCGCGAGCACGTTGCGCAGGTGACCGAGGAGCCCGAACCCGGTGACGTCGGTGCACGCGTGCACACCCACCGAGAGCATCGCGTCGCAGGCCGCGCGGTTGAGCGTGGACATGAGCTCGATCGCCGCATCGATGGCGTGCTCGTCGTCGCGGCTCTGCTTGGCGGCCGTGGTCACGATGCCGAGACCAATCGGCTTGGTGAGCACGAGCGCGTCGCCGACTCGAGCGCCCGCGTTGGTCACGATGCGCTGCGGATGAACGATGCCCGTGACCGCGAGGCCATAGATCGGCTCGTCACTCTTGATGGTGTGACCGCCGACCAGATCGATGCCGGCCTCGCGCGCCTTGTCGGCGCCGCCACGCAGGATGTCGCCGAGCACCGACGCAGGCAGCGTGTCGTCGGGGAAACCCACGAGCGACAGCGCGGTCAAGGGGCGTCCCCCCATCGCGTACACGTCGGACAGCGCGTTGGCGGCCGCGACCTGCCCGAACTGATACGGATCGTCGACGATCGGCGTGAAGAAGTCGGTCGTGAGCACGAGCGCGCGCTCATCGTCGAGCTTGTAGATGGCGGCATCGTCCGCGGTCGCCGAGCCGACGAGCACGTTGGGATCGCGCGGCTGTGGCAAGGCGCCGAGCAGCGCGAACAGGTAACCGGGTGGATGCTTCGCAGCGCACCCGGCGCGCTTGGCGAGCTGGGTCAGGCGGACCGACATGGAGCTCCTCACGATAGAGAAACAGGAAGCAGGCTACGCGGTGAGGTCTGAAGAACACCACGTCATAGACCGCCCCTTCCCATCCCGGCAGTTAACATCGTGCGGTGGAAGTACACGAACGCGCGCACCCGCGGTGGTGGCGCAGCAAGGCGCGCGCGCACCCTCGTGGAGCTCAACAGTCGACGGGCTTCACGTCGTAGCTCTGCGTGGTGCCGCCGGCGCTGACGGTGACGCGATAGGTCTCGCCCACCGCCGGCGACCAACCGCTCGGTACGAAGCTCGTAGCGTTCGGGTAGTTGGGGCCGCCCGGGTTGGAGACGGCCTGGATGGTGACGCCGAGCTTGGCGCCGTCGGAGAGCCGCGTGACCGTGATGGTCGGGCTCGTGAAGTCCACGTTGTCCGCCGAATAGGTCCACGTGGTCTGCGTGAGCGCGACGGGCACGTAGCCCGGCGGTGGGTAGGCGACGAAGGCCGGACGTGGCCCGGTACCGCTCTGGTCGAACACCACGAGGCAAGCCGCCGCGCCGTAGCCTGCGTCGCCGCCGATGTAGAGGCCAAAGCCGATCGGATCGAGCGGCGGGTTCAAGATCCAGCGACGATGGCCCATCGTCGTCTCGTTGCCGCTGTCGTCGACCCACTGATCGATCGCGGCGACGGGATCGTTCGAGCCCCAGGCGATGTTCGACGAGCCCGCGCCCTGTGCGCCGTCGCTCGTGTAGCACTGGGAGCTCGACGGCGGCGAGTGCGCCTGCTGGCCGGCGGGGTTCCACGCGGAGACGAGCGCGCACGCCTGGGCGAGCTCGTTCGAGGCATCGGACGCGGTGACCGGAGCCAGGCCGGCGAGCCAACGATGGAAGCTGACCCGCGCCACCGCATTGCCGACGCCCGCGGCGGTGAGCGTGCCGGGATCGCAGGTCGCGGCCGACTTCGAGAAGAAGGCCGGCGCCACCGCCGCGCTCTCCGTGTAGCGCGCGCACACGTCGGCCTGCGTGTGGCCTGCAGGGTCCCCGATCGCGCCGAAGTCGATCGGCGCGACCTGCCCGGCATCAGCGGGAGAGGCCGCATCGGTCGATGCGTCGGCCGCCGTGCTCCCGCCGTCTCCCGCGTCCATCGGCGCTGGACCATCGGTGGTGGAATCGGGTGATGGCGCCGGGTGACACGCGGCGCAAACCGAGAGCGCGCCGACGAGCACGAGACAAGCAGGGAGCGTTCGCATGGTGTTTGTCGTTTCAAGCGACGTACCAAGTATTTGGTCCGTGATCCGAGCGCTTGGAGGATTCCCCTGGGACTCCGGTCCCGTTTGACGAGAGTTGCCCACGAGCGGTTGCAACCGCTTCCCGGTCGTTGACCGTCGCACCGGCCGGCAGGCGCGTGCTAGAAAACGGCCATGCCCAAGCTCAACATCGAACGCCCCCACAAGCTCGGCGCCGAGGAGGCACGCAAGCGACTCGACGCGCTCTCCGCGAAGCTCTCCGAGAAGTACGGCCTCAAGTCGACGTGGACCACGCCGACGAGCGCCGACGTCAAGGGCACCGGCGCCACCGGCAAGATCACCTGCGAGGCCGACAAGGTCACGGTGTTCATCGACCTCTCGTTCGCGCTCACGCCACTCAAGGGCAAGATCGAGGAGAAGGTCGCAAGAGAGCTCGAGACGGCGCTCGCCTAGCGCTCCTCGTGCTGCGCGAGATCATCAGCTCTGCGCTCGTCTCGCTCTCGGCGATCTTCTTCATCGTCGATCCGCTGGCGGTGGTGCCCGTCTATCTGGCCATCACCGCTGGTGACACCGAGGAGCAAAAGCGTGACACCGCCCTGCGCGCGGCGCTCACGTCGGGCCTCACGCTCATCGTGTTCGCCGCGGCCGGCGGGCTCATCTTCAAGATGTTCGGCATCTCGCTGCCCGCGTTCAAGATCGCGGGCGGGATGCTCTGCTTCCTCGTCGCGCTCGACATGATGCAGGCGCGCCCGTCGCGCACGCGCTCGACGCCCGAAGAAGAACAAGAGGGCGTCGAGAAGGCCGACGTCGCGATCATCCCGCTCGCCATCCCGCTGCTGTCGGGTCCCGGCGCCATTGCCACGGTCATGGTCATCACGGCCAAGTCCAAGGGAGGCATCGAGTACGCGATGGTGTTCGCGGCGATCGGGATCACGTCGATCGCCACGTGGCTCGTGCTGCGCGGCGCCGGGTGGATCGAGCGCCGCCTCTCGAAGACGTTGCTCAACGTGCTGATGCGCGTGATGGGCCTCATCCTCGCCGCGATTGCCGTCGAGTTCGTGCTCAACGGCATCCACGAGGCGTTCCCGAAGGTCTGATGCGAAGGCCGCTGCCATTCCTTGTGATCGCGGGTTGCCTCGGCGCCTGCGCCTCGACGCCACACGAGATCGTGCCCGACAAGTCGCCCACGAGCCTCGTCGGTCGCTGGGGCATGACCGTCGCGTACTCGCCCCAGCACCGGCGGCTTTCGATCTCGAAGGTCCTGTGGGTCGACCTCAGGGCCGACGGCACCGCCTCGCTCGTGTCGTGCCCTGCGCCGCAGTTCTTCGAAGCCCACGAAGTCTCCTGCCGCACCGAGCCCGTGTGTCTGACCGGCCGCTACACAATCGACGGCAACAACGTCGAGCTCAAGGTCGACTCGCTCTCCTTCAGTGGCCGCTACGACTTCATCCCCGGTGGCTGGGCGTGGACGTCGAGCTACCTCGGTCCCGCGGTCACCGGAATGCTCTTCCAGGAGCAGCAGGGTCCCGCCGTCGGCTGCAGCGAGCAGTAGCCAAGAGCTACAGCGCTAGCGTCGGTGCCGGCGCGGCTTGTCGCCGTCGATGATCGGCTGCGGCTCCTCGCAGCGCCAGCGCGGCGGCGAGATCTCCCAGTCACCCTCACCGCACGACGCGGCACTGAGCGAGACGCGCTCCTCGGCTTTTCCGTCGAGATGGACCTCGTCGAGACGCGCCTGCTTCGCGTCCTTGCCGCAGCGAAGCTGCCAGTCGACCTTGCAAGTGACGCGCTGATCGCAGCGATTATGGAACGCGACCTCGAGCCGTTTCCCGTCGCTGTCGAGACGTACGTGACCATCGGTGCAGTGATCCGCGTACGCACTGCGTGAAGAGAGGGACGCTGCAGAGAGCAGCAACGTGCACAGGAAGAGCCGCATGCAGGAACAGACAGCGGCCCCGCGAAAAAGTTCCGGCGCGCTACTTCGTGAGCGCGATCAGCTTGCGTACGGTGTTGAGGTTTCGCGCCGTGCCACGACGGCCGAACGCGAGCTTGAGCTTCGAGCGACCCTGACCCGCGGGGTAGTGCACGAAGACGTCGCGGCCCGTACCGTGAACGGTCTCGCCGTCGGGGCCCGTGACGTCGAGCTCGTCTTTCTTCGGCGCGACATCGAGGAAGTACACGAGCACCCGGCTCGGCTCCGCGTCGGGGTACGGGTTCTTCTGCTCGAGCGCGGCCAGCTCCGCGTGCGTGCGGACGAGCACATCGATGGCCGCACCCATCTTCTCGGTGAGGACGCATTGCAGGTCGGCCTTCACTTTTTTCTCCGCGGCGCGCGTCCCGAACACAACGTTGCCGCTCTGGATGTACGTCTCGACGTCGCTGTAACCGAGCTGCGTACAGCACGCGACGAGCGCCTTCATCGAGAGCTTGCCAGTGCCGCCGACGTTGAGCGCGCGCACGAGCCCGACATAGCGCACGGCGCTACTCGAGCACGAACAGCAGGTCGTTGAGCTCCGTCTCGAGCTCGTTCTGCTTGACCTTGTCACCCCTGCCGACCGCTCCCTTGAGATCGCGGACGAGCCCCTCGAGCCGCGTCTTCGTGTCGACGTCCGCCACCGTTGGCAGCTTGGCCTGCGCCTGACCGATGAGCGCGCGCAGCTGAGACTGCGGGGCGGCGGCGGCCGGGGTCTGTGGCGCCTGCTGGTTGTTCGCCTGCTGGTTGAACATCTGCGCCATACCGACGCCGACGCCGAGCGCCGCACCGCCGAGCATCGGGTTGCCGCCGCCTTCGCCGCCACCCTTGGCCATGCCTTCGCCCGCGCCCATCATCGCCTTGCCCGCCGCGAACTGCTGGTACGCGCCAACGTTTCCGCTCGACGCGAGGCGCATCTGCGCCGCGTCCTTGTAGAGCGCCTTCAGCTGCGCCTCGTCCTCGTCCTTCATCGAGACGACGAAGTTGCCGAGGCGCACGGCCTTCATGCCGTACGGCGCGAGCTGCGGCTGGACACCGGTGATGACCACCGCCTCGACCTCCTCGGTGAGCGCGCCCGACGTGACATTGAGGAGCGGCACGTTCTGCTTCACGCACAGCTCGGCGATGCGATCGCGCGTGATCTTGAGGACGAGGCCCTTGAACCACCCCTCGAACTCGTCCGACGACGACCAGCTGCGCTGACCGAAGAAACCCGCGACCTTGATCGCGTCCTCGACCTGGATGGAGAAGTCGCCGTAGACCATGAGCTGGATCGCGAGACCCGACTTGGGATCCTCCACGTCGCCGATGCGGCCGCCGAACTTCAGACCACCAACCTCGCGCAGCGTGATGAACCAGATCTCGGCGCGGTAGAGGTTGCCGCCGGTGAACTTGTCGACGAGCTGGTCGAGGAACGGGATGTTCTGCGTCTCGAACTTGTGGACGCCCGCGTCGAGCCTGCCGACGAACTGGCCGTTCTTGTAGAACAGCGCGCACTCGTCCTGCATGACGGTGACCTGAGCCTTGTTGGGGATCGTCTGATCGGCGTGCTTGTAGACGAGGAGGCCGCGCGCCTCGTCGGGCCGTGCGATGAACAGCTCCTGCGCGCCCTTCTTGACGAAGTCCAAGATGCCCATGAGATCCCCCGTTGGCCGTGCGATGCGTGCGGCACAACGATAGCCGAAAGCCGCGGCCCGAACATGCCTTACGATGCACGCGATGGCCGCCGAACAGATGGAACCGAAGCCCGCGTCCGCCGAACGCTTCAAGTGTGACGCATGCGGCGCCGAGCAACGCTACGACGCGACCACGCGGCAGCTGCGGTGCGACTTCTGCGGTGCGACGCGTCCCGTGCCCGCGGGTGCCGGCGCGATCGTCGAGCACGACCTGTTCGCCGGTCTCGACACGATGCCGCAGGGCCTCGGCACCGCGGAGGACAAGGTCACGCGCTGCAAGGAGTGTGGTGCGACGATCCACTTCTCCGGCGCCACGACCGCCACGCAGTGCGCGTTCTGCGGCTCGTCGTCCGTGCTCGTGCAAACCGACAACCGCAAGCTGCTACGGCCCGAGTCGCTCGTGCCGTTCGCGGTCGACAAGGACACCTCACGCGCGCAGTTCAAGAGCTGGCTCAAGCGCCTGTGGTTCCGACCGAGCGATCTCCAGCGCCTCGCCAGCGTGAACGAGCTCGCGGGCGTGTACGTGCCGTTCTGGACGTACGACGCGCACGTCGACTCGTCGTGGACCGCCGACGCCGGCTACTACTACTACGTCTCCGAGGAGTACGAGGCCCAGGAGAACGGGCAGACGGTCGTCAAGACGCGCGAGGTCCGTCATACCCGCTGGGAAGACGCGTGGGGCCAGCGCGCCGACGATTACGACGACGTGCTCGTGTGCGCGTCTGTCGGTCTGCCGCGCGAGCTCGCGGACTCGCTGAAGAGCTTCGACACCACGCAGCTCGAGCCCTACACCCCGGGCTTCCTCGCCGGCTGGAGCGCCGAGGAGTACGCCATCGAGCTGCGCGACGGCTTCGTCACCGCGCAGGCCAGGATGGACGAGGACCAGCAGAAGCGCTGCTCCGGCGACGTCCCCGGCGACACGCAGCGGAGCCTCTCGGTGCAGAGCAACTACTCGAACCTCACGTTCAAGCATGTGCTGCTGCCGATCTGGATCGCGGCCTATCGCTACGACGACAAGGTCTTCCGCTTCCTCGTGAACGGGCAGACCGGCGAGGTGCAGGGCAAGGCGCCGTACTCGGTGTGGAAGATCCTCGGCGCGATCGCGGTGGCCATCGTGCTCATCACCATCCTCGTCGTCGTCTTCGGCGGAGCCACGCAGAAGTAGCGACCGTTGCGACAATCGCCACGATCTCCTACTCTTCCGTCGTGACTGACGTGGTCGGCAAGAAGACGGTTCGGGTGGTGGCGGCGGTCGTCGAGCGTGAAGGTCGCTACCTCATCACGCAGCGTCGTGAGCACGCGGTGCTGTCGCTGCTGTGGGAGTTCCCCGGCGGCAAGGTCGAGGCTGGCGAGGCGGATGAAGATGCCTTGCGGCGAGAGCTCAAGGAGCGCCTCGACGCCGACGGCAAGATCGGCCGCAAGCTCGGCGAGAAGATCCACGAGTACGACGGCTACCGCGTCGCGCTCGCGCTCTACGAGGCGACGCTCGTCGAGGGTCGTCCGCTCGTCGCTCGCCGCGTGAAGGACTTCCGCTGGGTGGGCTCGTCCGACTTCGATCAGTACCCGTTCCCCGACGCCGATCAGAAGACGATGGACCAGCTCCTCGGCTTCTCTCGATAATCAAGAAAGCAGCCTCTCGATGTCCAAGAAGACGACCAAGGAAGCGACCTCGCTCGGCGAGGTCACCGCGGGCGGTTCCATCAAGACGTCGGAGGCGGGCCTGGGTCGCCTCGGCTCCTCGCATCCGTCGGTGCGCTACATCATCGACGTGCTCGAGCGCCTGCGCGCCCGGTCCTACGCGACGCACGCGATCGTCGCGGGCGAGCCCGGCACCGGCAAGGAAGGCCTCGCGCACACACTTCACGAGCTCATGCACCCCGAGGGCGGGCCGCTCATCACAGTCTCGACCGCCGGTCGCCCTGAGTCGGTCGTCTCCGCCGAGATCTTCGGCGCCGCACCCACACAGAAAGGTGAGCGTCCCACTGACGGCGCGGTCACCGCGGCTGATGGCGGTACGCTCGTGCTCGACGAGGTCGTCGGCCTCTCGCCGCAGCTCCAGCGTCGCCTGCTCGAGCTCGTCAAGACGGGCCGCTACACCCACGACAACGAGAACCGCGAGCGCCGTACACAGCTCACGCTGATCGTCGTCACCGACGGGAACTTGCAGGCCGAGGTGCAGGCCGGACGCTTCCGTCACGACCTCTACCACAAGCTCGCGCGCCTTGACTTCGTGCTGCCGCCGCTGCGCGAGCGTCCCGAGGACGTGGCCTCCGCGGCCCGCTGGATGGCCAACCGCGTGCGCACCTCGCGCGGCCTGTCGGCCAGCGTCATCCTCGAAGGCGACAAGGCGTCTGCGGGCAGCATCACCATCCGCAAGGAAGCGCTCGACGTGCTGAGGGCGCAGCGCTGGCCGGGAAACTTCCGCGAGCTCGAGGTGGTCATCGAGCGCGCGCTGATGCTCTTCTCCGACGGTACCCAGGTCACTCAGCAGGACGTGAGTCGCGCGCTGAGTGACCCGCGCGGCTGATCCGCCGCGTCCGCGCTCGTCCTACTTCTGCAGCTCCCAGGCGAACGCGTCGCGTCGCGCGAAGTCCGCTTTGATCTTGGGAAGCAGCCCCTCCGGCAGCGCGGTCGCGGGGACCGAGACGCCACTCACGAAGCTCGTGAAGAAGTCGTCATACATGTGCTGGATGCCGTGATCAGCGGCCTTCTCGCCCCAGCTGTTCTCGACCCTCCACTTGATGACCTTGCCGTCCTTGCCGAGGTCGTAGCCGGTGATGGTCATCGCGTGGTTTGCGTTGTTGAGGCCGGTGCGCTGCACGGTGGCGCGGTCGGTGATGGCGTGGCCCAGGCCGATCGTCGCGTAGTCGTGCGCCGCGATGCTCATGATGCCCTTGGCGGCCGGTAGCGTGCCGTAGGCCTCCGCGTTGCTCATGTACGGCGAGCCCGCGTCACCGACGGGCGCCGCGACGTAGACCTTCTTGCCGTGGTCGATCGCGTTGCGTACGGCCTGCTTCATGATCTCGACGTCGCCGGTGTTGTACGCCTGGTACGCATGGACGCCTTCACCGACCTTGTGCCAACCCGTACGCAGCGCCTTCTGATCCTTCAGCGTCACGTATTGCGACGACTTCGTACCGAGGTGCTCGGCGTAGGTCTTCGGCGAGTACTCGACGCCATCGACGAGGAACTTCTCCGGCATCGCGTTCTTGCCGGTGAACGCGCGGGCGATGATGGTGTCGATGTCCTTCTGCGCCTCGGAGGCGATCGCGACAGCCTCGGGGCTGTTGAGGCCGGTCTCGCGAAGCTTGTCCTGCGCCGCGACGACGCGCGTCTGCAGCATCTTGATCGCGACGGACGATGCCTTGTTGTCGGCGAAGTCGCGCATGTAGTGCTCTGGCATGACGCCGAACTTGTCGACGATCTGCGTGGCCCAGCCGAATAAGCCGCCCTCGCTGATGTCGTTGTCCTCGACCGAGCGCAGGCCGGCGACATTGGCGCCCGACTTCACCATCTCGTACGCCGTGGCCTGGAGGTTCTTCGCGTCGATGTAGGCGCGGGACAGCTTGACCGCCTTGCCGGTGCGGAGCTTGACGTCCTGCTCGAGGACGTTGAGCGTGGCGAAGATCCAGCAGCGACCACTCGAGGCCTGGTCGCGGATCGGACCCTGCTCGAGCGCGTGCGTGTACTTGTCGTTGTGCTCCTTGATGAACGACGAACGCAGCGCCGAGCGGCGCGCACCGTAGCGGCGCATGCTCATCGCGAGCGCGCTCTCCGAGATGTTCTTGCGCTGTGCGTCGTCGGCGAACAGGAGCTTGTCGGCGGGGCGCTTGCCGACGAGGCGATTCTTCACGACCGCGGCCGCGTTCACCGGCTCGCCCGAGCGTGCGAACGCGCTGGTCGCGAGGAAGCAGGACAGGGCGGTGATCGTCATCGAGCGAAAGGTCATGAATCTCTAAGGAAGCAAATCGGGTTCCAGCTCTCGTTCATGTGCTTCAGGATACTTAGACCGTAGGTACCTGACAAAGACCCCCGCCTGGCTCGTCTGCTGGCCACCACAAAAGTCACCAGTGGCGGCGGACGCGGCCTGCCTCCTGTTGCCCTCTTTACGTGCTACGAACTGCGCGTGCAGGTCTCGCAGCTGGCGGACTACTTCCCACCGCGGATCCGCGAGCGTGCGAGCGACTACGAGCGTGCGATCCGTGTCCTCGAGCAGACCGAGGATCACCTGCACGTCCACATTCGTGGCGCGGACGACTACTGCGTCCAGCTCGAGCGCTTCGACGACGCCGTCGGCGCCGCGTGCACCTGCCCGTACTTCGACAACGGCGGTCCCTGCAAGCACATCTGGGCCGCGCTGCTCCACGGCGAGCGCATCGGCGCCTTCGCCGGCGACGCGTCACCCACCGACCTCGTGCGCCTCGCGGCGGTGCCGCACGCGCGCACCACCGCGCGCAAGAGAGAGCCCGCTCAACCGCGCACGAGCGCATGGCGTCAGGCGCTGCGGCAAGTCGAAGAGGGCGCGGTCGTCGCGCCGCTACCCATCGGAGGCGAGCTCGCCTACGTCATCGATCTCGACGCGAGCGCCGGCGGCGCGTCGCTCCACCTCGACATCGGCGTCCGCACGCCGAAGCGCGATGGCGAGCTGTCGCTCCCGCGCGCCGCAACCTTCGAGCGCGCCACGATCGAGGCGCTACCCGATCCACGCGACCGGGAGGTGATGGCGATCGTCGCGGCGCTGTCCGGCGGTCGCTACGGCTACGGTATCGCGAGCCGCGTCACGCTACCGCAGGGGATCGCCGCGCACGTCATCGAGAAGGCCGCGTCGACGGGGCGTCTCTCGGTGCGACTGCCCGATCGCAACCTCGCGACCGTGCGCTTCGACGAGGGTCCCGCCTATGCGCTGCACCTCGTGGTCACGCCCGAGTGCGAACAAGAGCTCGTGCTGCGCGGCGAGCTGCGTCGTGGCGACGAGGTGCTGCCGCTCTCGACGCCGCTGCTCGTCACGTCCGAGGGCCTCGTCGTGTTCCCCGATCGCATCGCGCGGCTCTCCGGCTCGTCGAAGTGGGTGACGGTGCTGCGCGAGCACGACGGCGCGCTGCGCATCCCCACCGCGGAAGGCCCCGACCTCGCGCTCGAGCTCGCCACACTCTCATCGGCGCCCGCGGTCGACCTGCCCGACTCGATCCGTCTCGACGAGCACCGCAGCGTCCCTGCGCCACGGCTCTCTATCGCGATGCTCCGGCGCGGCATGCCGGAGCTGCAGGCCACGCTCTCGTTCGAGTACGACGGCCGGCTCGTCCCCGAGACAGAGCCGCGCGATCGTCTCGTCCACGATGGCGTGCTGCTCGTGCGGGACCGCGCCGCCGAGGTGAGCTTCGCCGAGACGCTCGTCGAGCAGGGTGCTCGTCCCGGCGAGGTGTGGCTCATCCCCGCCGAGCGCTTCAGTGGCCTGGCCGCCGCGCTCGGCTCGACGGGGTGGAAGATCGAGGTCGGCGGTCAGGGCGTGCAGCTCCCCGGCACCGTCGATGTCTCGGTGCGGTCGAGCATCGACTGGTTCGACCTGTCTGCGGAGGTGCGCTACGGCCAGGAGCGCATCGCGCTGCCGGCGTTGCTCGCGGCCGCACGACGTGGCGATCGCCATGTCACGCTGCGCGATGGCTCGCTCGGCCTGCTCCCGGAGGCGTGGCTCGAGCAGCACCGGCTGGTCGGCGAGCTCGGCGCCTCGCACGGCGACGAGCTGCGCTTCAAGAAGGCTCAGCTCGGGCTCCTCGATGCGCTGCTCGCGTCGCTGCCCGAGGCCCAGATCGACGAGCAGCTCGCGCGCGCCCGCACGTCGCTTTCGCGCTTCTCGAAGATCGAGCCCGCCGAGCCGCCGCCCGGCTTCGTCGGCACGCTGCGCAGCTACCAGCACGAGGGCCTCGGCTGGCTCGAGTTTCTGCGCGAGTTCGGCTTCGGCGGCTGCCTCGCCGACGACATGGGCCTCGGCAAGACGATCCAGGTGCTGGCGCTGCTCGAGGCGCGACGGCACCAATCGGACAAGCCCTCGCTCGTCGTCGTGCCGAAGAGCCTGCTCTTCAACTGGCAGCGCGAGGCCGCGCAGTTCACGCCGGGCCTGCGCGTGCTCGAGCACCACGGCCAGAAGCGCTCGCTCGCTCGTCTGTCCGACTACGACCTCGTCGTGACGACGTACGGGACGCTCGTGCGCGACGCCGCGGCTCTACAAGCGATTCGCTTCGACTACGCCATCCTCGACGAGGCGCAGGCCATCAAGAACGCGCGCACCGATGCAGCGAAGGCGGCGCGCCTCCTGCGCTGCGACCATCGGCTCGCGCTCACCGGCACCCCCATCGAGAACCGGCTGTCCGATCTGTGGAGCCTCTTCGAGTACCTCAACCCCGGCATGCTCGGCGCGTCCGCCGTGTGGAAGCGCTACGCGGATCGCAGCGCCGACGAGAGTGCAGACGATGTCGAGGAGCGCACGACGCTCGGCCGCGCGCTGCGGCCGTTCCTTTTGCGCCGCACGAAGGAGCAGGTCGCGCACGATCTGCCGCCGAAGACGGAGCAGATCATCTACTGCGAGCTCGAGGGCGAGGAGCGCGCGCAGTACGACGAGCTGCGCACGCACTACCGCTCGAGCCTGCTCGGGCTCGTCGCGGACAAGGGCATCGAGCGCTCGCAGATGCACATCCTCGAGGCGCTGCTGCGGCTGCGGCAGGCCGCGTGTCACCCGGCGCTCATCGATCCCGCGCGCGCCGAGCAGCCGAGCGCAAAGCTCACGGCGCTGCTAGGCCAGCTCGAGGAGGTCGTCGAGGGCGGTCACAAGGCCGTCGTGTTCTCTCAGTTCACGAGCCTGCTCGCGGTCGTGCGCCAGCACCTCGACAAGGCCGGCATCGCGTACGTCTACCTCGACGGCAAGACGCGCGATCGCAAGGCGCGTGTCGATCAGTTCCAGAACGACGCAGCGACCCCGATCTTCCTCGTGTCGCTCAAGGCCGGCGGCGTGGGCCTCAACCTCACGGCCGCCGAGTACGTGTTCCTGCTCGACCCGTGGTGGAACCCGGCCGTCGAGGCGCAGGCGATCGATCGCGCGCACCGCATCGGCCAGACCAAGCCCGTCATCGCGTACCGGCTCATCGGCCGCGACACCATCGAGGAGAAGGTCCTGGCGCTGCAGGCGCAGAAGCGCGCGCTCGCGAGCGCCGTCATCGACGCGGACCACGCGCTCATCGGCGGCATCGGCAAGGAAGAGCTCGAGCTCTTGCTGTCCTGAAAAAAGGGTCGGCTACGCGCGGCCCATCGCTGCGGTGACGATCCGCTGCGCGGGCAAGAAGCCGACGTACCTGTCGTCGACGAACAGCAGCGTCATGAGCCGCTCGCCGACGAGATCGGTCTCGTGCGCCAAGGTGACGGCCTTGGCATGGCTCACGATGTCGGACACCGCGGACAGGAGCCTCGCGAGGTTCGGTGGCGCACCCGGCCCGGGGCCGCTCGAGAGCGCGGCGACCATCGGGTTCACGAAGCCCGGCACGATGCGCGGGTTCTCGCCGAGGATCTGGTGCACGAGCACGCGGAGGGACAGCAGTGATCGCTTTTCGGTCTGCGCATCGAACGAGCCCTTCGCGAGCTCGACGAAGCCGCGCGCGACGAGCTGATCACGCAGCTTCGGATCGGTCACGCCCGCGGTGCCGGGGATGAGCTGCATCAGGCGATAGCGCTCCCAGTCGATGGCCGGCGATGCGCTCTCGTCGGCCAGCTGCGAGAGGAACGTCTCGGCGACGGTCATACGTCGAGGTTACGGACGTTGAGCGCGTTCTGCTCGATGAACTCGCGACGCGGCTCGACCTCTTCGCCCATGAGCTTCGAGAAGATCTCCTCGGCCGCGTTGAGGTCGTCGGCGTGGACCTCGAGCAGCGTCCGACTCTGAGGATCCATCGTGGTCTCCCACAGCTGCTCCGCGTTCATCTCGCCGAGGCCCTTGTAGCGGCTGATCTGCAGGCCCTTGCGACCGATGGCGTCGAGCTTTCCGCCCAGCTCGTCGAGGCGCGAAAGTGGTGTCGGAGCCGCGTCGTCGTCGCCGCCCTCGGATGCTGCTGCGACGAGCGCAAACGGACCCTTGTGCTCTGCGAGCTCGGCCGCGATGCGCGACAGCTCGCCGTACTCCGACGAGTCGAGCAGGCGGTAATCGATGACGGTGCTCTTCTTCGCGCCACCGAAGCGCGTCGGGCAGACGATCTTGAAGTTGCCGGTCTCGGCGTCCTTGGTCACCTCGAGCTCGGCCTTCGCAAGATCGGGCACGTTCTTCTGCAGGTACGCGGTGAGCCGCGCGAGCGCCGTCGTGATCGCTTTTTCGTCGGAGAGATCGGCCTGCTTGAGCCCCGAGCCCTGGACGAACGCATCGATGATCCGCGAGTCGCCCTTCTTCTCGGTCTGCTTGAGCGTGTTCGTGTACCGCTGCGCGCGCTTCGCGAGCTGCATGAGCGCAGCCCCGCTCACGTCCCCGCTCTGCGCCCTCAGCTTCACGTCGCCGATGGCCGACTCGAACACGAAGTCCTCGAGCGACTGCTCGTTCTTGAGGTACAGCTCGCGCTTGCCACGCTTCACTTTGAACAGCGGCGGCTGCGCGATGTAGATGTGGTGAAGGATGTTCTTCACCCCATCGGGGCCCTCGACCTCGCGCTTGATGAGCTCCGGGTACTGACGGAAAAAGAACGTCAGCAAGAGCGTCCTGATGTGGCTCCCGTCGACGTCGGCGTCCGTCATGATGACGATGCGGTGGTAGCGGAGCTTGCTCACGTCCTTGTCCTCGCCCACGCCGCAGCCGAGCGCGGTGATGAGCGTGGCGATGAGCTCCGAGCCGAGCATCTTGTCGAGGCGCGCGCGCTCGACGTTGAGGATCTTGCCGCGCAAGGGGAGGATCGCCTGGTACTGCGAGTCGCGTCCCTGCTTGGCGGAGCCGCCTGCGGAGTCACCCTCGACGATGAAGAGCTCGGCCTTCGATGGATCACGCTCGCGACAGTCGGCGAGCTTGCCCGGCAGCGACGAACTGTCGAGCGCGCCCTTGCGCTGCACCATGTCGCGCGCCTTGCGTGCAGCCTCGCGCGCGCGTGCGGCGAGCATGCACTTGGCGATGATCTGCCGCGCCTCCTTCGGGTGCTCCTCGAGCCAGATCGCGAGGCGCTCGTTGACGACCGACGCGACGATGCCCGTCACCTCGGAGGAGACGAGCTTGTCCTTGGGCTGGTTCGAGAACTTCGGATCGGGGTGCTTGATGCTGACGATCGCGGTGAGGCCCTCGGACAGATCGGAGCCGGAGAGTCCCTCCTTCGCGTCCTTGTTGAGCTTGTTCGTCTCGGCGTACGCGTTGATGGTGCGCGTGAGCGCCTGGCGGAAGCCGGTGAGGTGCGCGCCGCCGTCCTTGTTCCGGATGTTGTTCGTGAAGCAGAAGATGTTCTCGGTGTAGCTGTCGTTCCACTGCACCGCGATCTCGACGACGATCTCGTCCTTCTCGTCGACGAAGTAGATCGGCTTGTCGTTGATCTTGGTCTTCGACGCGTTGAGGTCCTCGACGAACGACGACACGCCGCCCTCGAACTTGTAGACCTGCTTCACGACCTCGGCGCCGCGCTCGTCGGAGATGGCGATGCTGAGGCCGCGGTTGAGGTAGCCGAGCTCGCGCATGCGCTGCGAGAGCGTGTCGTAGTTGAACTCGGTGATCTTGAAGACCTCGGCGTCGGGCTTGAACGTCACCTTCGTGCCGCCACGACGATCGGTCTGACCGACCACCTCGAGCTGCGTCGCGACGTCGCCGCGACGGAACTCCTGGTGGTAGACCTTGCCGTTCTTGACGATCTCGAGCTTCACCCACTCGGACAGCGCGTTCACGACGGAGACACCGACGCCGTGCAGACCGCCCGAGATCTTGTAGCTCTACTTCTCGAACTTCCCGCCGGCGTGCAGCACCGTCATGATGATCTCGGGCGCGGGGCGACCCTCCGTCGGGTGGATGTCGACGGGCATGCCGCGGCCGTTGTCGGCGACGGTCACGGAGTTGTCGTAGTGGATGACGACGTCGAGGTGATCGCAGTGGCCGGCGAGCGCCTCGTCGACCCCGTTGTCGACGACCTCGTAGACCATGTGATGCAGACCCGTGCCATCGTCCGTGTCGCCGATGTACATGCCGGGGCGCTTGCGGACGGCCTCGAGGCCCTTGAGGACCGTGATCTTGTCGGCCTTGTAGTCGTCCCGGGGCTCTGTGACTTCTGCGCCCGAGGCGTTCACGGGAATAGGCTCGCTCATATCGACGCTTGGCTCTTTCGTGCGTGAAGGTCGCGGCGCATCGAAAAATGCCCGCGATGAAGGGCGCACGCTGCGCCCGGAAACGGCTGCTCCACAGCACCGTTTCGAGGCATTAAATTTAGCACGTAAAGCTCCGGACAACGGACGGTTTTTCAGGATCCAGAAGGCGTCTTTTGCGACGCGTCCATGCGCGCTCCGTGAACCTCTCGGTGCCGGGCATGCACGACAACCTTCACGTGCCGAGCGTGCCGGATGCGATGCGCACGTCCTTGCGGTCACCGTCGAGCCGCACGTACTTCGGATCGGTCGTCGTGATGAAGACCTGACCGGGCCGCGAGTCGAGAAACTCGAAGAGCTGCGCGTTGCGCGTTGCGTCGAGCTCGGACGACACGTCGTCGAGCAGCAAGATCGGCGGATCACCGAGCCGCTCGCCGAGGTGCTCGATCTCCGCGATCTTGAGCGCGAGCACGATCGCTCGGAGCTGTCCCTGCGAGGCGTACTTCTGCGCGTCCTTGCCGTCGAGATACAGCTCGAGATCGTCGGTGTGTGGCCCCGCCGACGTCGCCCCTCTCGCGTGATCCTTGCGCCGATCGGCCGACAGCTGCGTGCGCATCGCGTCCTCGATCTCGCGGGGACCGTCGATGCTCTGAGCCCCGCGCTCGACGAGCGATGCGCGATACTCCATGCGCAGCGCGCGTCCGGTGCGCGTCAGCCGCGCAAACACATCGGCCGCGCGCGGCGCGAGCGCATCCACCATCGCTCGTCGCTGCTGGACGATGGCGACCGCGGCCTTCGCGAGCTGCTCGTCGTAGACCTCGAGCAGCTCCGGTGCGGGCGGTCCCGGTAGGCGCAGCACGGCGTTGCGCGAGCGCAGCACCTTTTCGTACGCCTGCGCCTCCGAGAGGTAGCGCGAGCGCTCCCCGAAGATCGCGCGATCGATGAACCGTCGACGTGCTCCCGGTGCGCCGCGCGGCAACCGCAGATCGTCGGGCTGGAAGAGCACGACGTTCATGCCGCCGAAGTAGTCGCTTGCGCGTGTCCCTTTGCCGTCGATGCGCGCCGTCTTGTGGCCCGGCGACACGCGCACCTCGAGCACGCGCGTCATCTCGTCCTTGTCGACGCGCGCCCGCACCCGCGCCTCCTTGGCCCCGAAGCCCACGAGCTCCTCGCTCTTGCTCGCGCGAAAAGAGCGCAGTGTGCCGACGAGGTAGATCGCCTCGAGCAGGTTCGTCTTGCCCTGCCCGTTGTCACCCCACACGACGTTGAAGCGCGGATGCGCCTCGAGCGTCACCTGCTCGAGGTTGCGGAAAGACAGCGCCTGGAGTGCAAGGACGCGCACTCGGGAGGTTCTATCAGGTTGAGCGCTACACGCGACAGACGACCGTCAACTCCAGAAAGCTACGACGAAGCCGCGAGGCGGCTCAGATACGCATGGGCATGACGACGCCGAGGTAGTGCTTCCCTTCGCCCTTCATGTCGGCGGAGCGCACGAGGCCGGGGTCGAGTTCGGCGGAGAGCTCGACGCGCACCTCGTCGCCGCCCATCTCGGAGAGCAGCTCGATGAAGTACTTCGCGTTGAAGCCGACGGTGAGCGGTTCACCGTCGTAGCCGACCTCGAGCTCCTCGTGGGCCTCGCCCAGATCGGGGTTATCGCTCGTGACCGTCATCGAGCCCTTCTTGATGCCGAGGCGCACCCCCCACGTCTTGTCCGACGACATGATGGAGATGCGACGCAGGGCCTCGAGCAGCGCCGCACGCGGGGCGATGGCGATCTTGTCGTTCCCCTTCGGGATGACCTGATCGTACGGCGGAAACTGCGCGTCGATGAGCTTGACGGACAGCGTGGTGTTGCCCACGCAAGCGAACAGGTGGCCGTTGAGCACCCCCACCTGAACGGTGCTCTTGGCGGTCTCGAGGGCCTTGCGGAGCTCCCCAAGGCCCTTGCGCGGGATGATGATGGACGACTCGAGCTTCGGCGCACCGGGCAGCGGACGCTCCACCTTCGAGAGCCGGTGGCCATCGGTCGAGACCATGCGGGCGATCGCCTTGTCACCCTCGCCCTCGATCTCGAACAGCACGCCGTTGAGGTGGTAGCGCGTCTCGTCGGTGCTGATGGAGAAGAACGTCTTCGAGATCATGTCGCGGAGCGTCGCAGCATCGACGTCACCCATCTTCACCTCGCGGTGGTTGGGTAGCTTCGGGAAGTCGCGATCCGCCATGCCGACGACCTTGTACTCGACCCGACCCGCGCGGATCTCGGCGTAGTGGTTCTCGCTGCGCTTGAGCGATAGCTCGTCACCGGGCAGCGCCTTCACGATGTCGTGCAGGTGCTTCGCACCGACGGTGAGACCCCCTTCGGTCACGACCCTGCACGGCAGCTCGGCCGTGACGGTGACGTTGAGGTCCGTCGCCGCCACGAGGAGCTTGTCCTTGCCATCGGTGCGTAGAAGCACGTTGGCGAGGATCGGCATCGTGCTCTTGCGATCGGAGATGCCCTGCGCGAGGTGCAACCCCGACAGCAGCGTGGCCTTGTCGATCTTCAACTCCATGGCGTCAGCTCTCCGGCTCTGTTTCTGATCTAGAAGTAAGATCTAGATCCGTATTCGTATTAGGTCCTGTGGGGAAGTGGAAAAGCGACTCAGCATCGCTCAGATGCTCACCTTTTCCTCGGGAAAACTCGCTGTGTTCATTTGGCTGATCCGGCGATCCATCCCCAGGTTGCGGCTATCCCCAATCTATCCACAGGCTCTGCGCACAGAGAGTCCACAGGCGAGCGGCGCGCGTCAACTCGATGTAGGCCTTATCGCATCGAGCGTTTCGTGGCGTATTTAGACTGCGTCAAATCGTCCCATCTCAGCCTCGGTAACCGCGTCAAATCGTCGCGTTTGAAACATCGTGTTCGAAGACCTTGCACCGACGAGGAACGCTAGGTAGGTTCGCTGCATGCCACGAACGTCCACTCCTCGCGGAGACGTCGCCAAAGAGCGCATTCTCCAGCACGCGATCCAGATCTTCTCCCAGCGCGGCTTCGACGGGTTCACAACTCGTGAGCTGTCGTCGAAGGCCAAGGTCAACATCGCGGCCATCAACTACTACTTCGGCCACAAGCAGGGACTCTACGATGCTGCCGTCGATGAGGTCTATCGCCGTCTGAAAGACCGCGGCAATCAGATCTTCGCCACCGAGGTCGCGCCGCGGCTCTTCGCGTCGGTGACCCAGAACGGCGTCGCGCAGAAGATCGACGCCGAGCAGGTCCGACACATCATCACGCGAGTGTACCAGGTCGCACGCCAGGAAGCCGCGGGCGTGCGCCTCATCATTCGCCAGGTCCTCGACGCGGGTCACCTCCCGACGCAGTCGGAGAACTCGTACATCTTGCCTGGCACCGAGATGGCCGCGGGCGTCATCGGCGCCACGCTCGGCATCAGCTCCGAGCGCGCGAAGCTCAACATCGTCGCGTTCGGCTTCCTGCTGTCGCGCTACGTCGTGCAGGACGAGAAGTCGCTCATGGCCGCGTTCGGCACCACGAACCCGGACGACGCCGAGCAGCGTATCGTCGACAGCCTCGTCGCGACGATCAGAGGCGGCGCGTAGCACGTCGATCGGTGGTATCCGGCTGGTTCGTCTGACCCACGCGAACCGATCGTTCGGGAAGTCCCGCGACCGTCTTTACTCGCACGAGAGCGGTGGACGCCTCGGGAGCAGCAGAGGTGCCTCCCGGGAGGCACCAGGCTCGATACGCGACAGGCAGCCCGGCGGGCCCATCCGTCGCGAGCTACACCGTCCCACGGCGCGCCCGGTCGCGTTCCGTCCGGTGCGTGGATCCCCGGGCGTCACGACCTCGTAGCGCTCGAACGCGCACCATCCTTCGCAGTCGTCGCCATCGGTGCAGGCACGTCCACCATCGCGAGTCGCACAGTTGCACGTCCAGCTCACGCTGAGGCCCTCTCGCAGCGCCCAGTTCCCACCGCACGTCATGCAGGCGGAGGCCGCTGCGTTCAGGACCGAGTTCGTGACATCGAGCTCGCTCCGACCGACAGGTCCGGTCGGCCCCGTCGCCGTCACCCGGTAGTGGCCCGCTGAAGTGACGATCATTTCGGTCGTGATCGCGCGCTGGGGTGCGAGCGTCTCTCCCCCGGGCTTCCAGATCCTCGTGATCGACCCCTCCGACAACTTGATGCGGCTCACGTCGATCGGATGATCGCTGCAGTTCGCGACGGTGATCGGCACCTTCGCGCTGCACCGCCCGAGGCTGGACGTGCAGCTGAGGTCCTGGTTCGGCGCGTTCACGAAGATGTCCCTCACGCCGAGGGTACAAGGCCACGACGGCGGCTCCGGTGCGCCACCATCGGACGTGATCGACGCGTCGTTCGTGCTCGTTGCTCCGGCACGCGTGACTTTCCACGTGCCAGGGATCAGGCACAGAACGACAGCGGCGAAGGCCCAGCCGGCGACCCGCGGCGCTCCACGGCGAGAGAATCTACGCACGACGGGAAGGACCCCGATCGCGCTGCAATGTTCCCCGCTGATTGCGTTGCCAGGTACTGCCCTCTGAACAGGAACGGCGTGTCCGCGTCCGTTGGGACCAGGTCGATCAGCAGGCGCCCAGGGGCCGACGTGACCCGAGCGCGTCAGTGCGCGAGGTGTCGCTCGAGCTCTTCGCAGGTGTGGCGTGTCTTGGGGTCGGTGACCACGAGCCCCTCGATCTTGCGGAAGGCCGACAGCACGGTCGTGTGGTCCTTGCCGCCGAACTTCTGTCCGAGCTCGGGGTAGCTGACCTTGCAGAGCTTGCGCGCGAGGTACATCGCGATCTGACGCGGACGCGCGATGGCCTGGTGACGCTTCTGGCTCTTGAGCTCCGAGAGCTTCACGTTGAAGTAGCTCGCGACCTCCTTCTGCACAGCCTCGACCGTGAGCGCGTGCGAGGACTGCGACAGGAAGCTCTTCAGCGTGTCCTTCGCGAAGTCGACGGTGATCGCGTGCTCCTGCAGCCCCGCGAACGCAGCGACGCGGATGAGGAGCCCCTCGAGCTCGCGGACGTT
This sequence comes from Polyangia bacterium, assembly GCA_039923495.1. GTDB lineage: Bacteria > Myxococcota_A > Polyangia > Palsa-1104 > Palsa-1104 > JBDTCO01. The sequence goes on along the minus strand of JBDTCO010000185.1, from coordinate 8,563 downwards.
CGACTTGATGTGCGTCGCCAGAAAGATCGCCACGTCGTTCGGCAGGTCGATCTTGTCGTTGTCGGCCTTCTTCTTGAGGATCGCGATGCGCGTCTCGAGCTCGGGCGTCTGGATGTCGGCGATGAGGCCCGACTGAAAGCGCGAGCGCAGCCGATCTTCGAGGTCGGGGATCTCGTGCGGGTACTTGTCCGCCGTGATGATGATCTGCTTGTGCGTCTCGAAGAGCGAGTTGAACGTGTGGAAGAACTCGTCCTGCGTGCGGTCCTTGCCGGCGAGGAACTGGATGTCGTCCATGAGGAGGACATCGCACTTCTCGCGGTACTTCTTGCGGAACTCGTCGATCTTCCCGTTACGAACCGAGTTGATGTACTCGTTCATGTACGACTCGGCCTTGAGGTACATGATCCGCCACGTCGGGTTCTTCTCGCGGATGCGGTGACCGATGGCGTGCACGAGGTGGGTCTTGCCGAGCCCGACGCCACCGTAGATGAACAGCGGGTTGTACTTGCCCGCGGGGACCTCGGCGCACGCGCGCGACGCGGCGTGGGCGAGCTGGTTCGACGGACCGACGACGAACGCCTCGAACGTGTACTTCGGGTGCAGGTCGCCAATCTGCGGACGGCCCGGCACCACGGGCGGCGCGATGACCTCGGCCGCCTCGACGTGCTCGGCCACGACCGGCTCGGGCTCGACCGGCTCCTCGACCTCGAACACGATCTCGTAGTCGACGGCGTTCTGCGCGCGCAGGGCCTCGAGCACGACGTCCTGGTAGTTGTCCTCGAACCACTCCTTGAGCCAGCGGTTCGGCGCCACGAGCACGATGCGCGAGCCCTCCACCTGGCGGCAGGAGAGTGGACGCAGCCACATGTCGAAGTTGTGCGGCTGGATGCGGCCGGTGAGCGAGGACAGAGCGCTGTCCCAGATATTGTCGTTGCTTACGGCCACCCGGACTCCTCGTTACAACGCAAGGCAGACAAAATTACACACAGGGTTACCCACACCTGTGGATAACCCTCTCCCGCACGAGACCCGTCTGCCCGATTGGACCTGGGCCAGGCTCGCTCCAACACCTACGTCTGCAGTTTAAAGAGGGGTAGATTATGCTGTGGACAAGTGATCGAAACCAAGCAGAACTCGTCACTCGATCAGGATCGCTAGCCAGTTGAAATCTTTTGGAGAAACAAGGCCGAGCGCGTTCCCGAGGTCGACGTAATTACCAGAGCGAAATCGATCGAGGCAAGGCAAAAATCTCGACCTCCGAGAGGCGCTTGTGATCGCTCGGGAAATTCTTTGCGCGGTCGCATCGGACCGTTCGTCCGGTGCGCACCGATCGCTTGCGTAATCATGTAACTATATAATATAATTATATTATACGGCTTCACATTCTTGCGAGATGGCATTTGTGCAGCGCGAATCTGGACGGGCCGCGTCGGTGAGCGCCGCTGGGAGGCCTTGCCGCGCGCAGACTTGGACCCAAGCTGCTTCATCCGATCGAAATCGCGCCGAATCGATCACGCGCTCATCACGGCCGGTCGCTTCCAGAAGGATCCTCTTCCTTGACACCAGGTAGCCCTGTTGATAGATCGCGCCTTCTCGTTTTTGCGTCCGGGTCCGCCCGCGGCGTGAGCACAGGTCTGCAGTCGTCAGGTACAGGAGATTCCAGTGAAGCGCACTTATCAGCCCCACAACAAGCGTCGCAAGCGCTCCCACGGCTTCCGCAAGCGCATGAAGACGCGCGGTGGCCGCGATATCGTCAATCGTCGTCGCCGCAAGGGCCGCAAGCGCCTCGGCACGATCGTCGCCAAGAAGTAAGTTCGTCTGCCGGTGGCCCTGATGGCCGAGCACGCCCGATGTCCCCGATGCTAGGAGGGCAGGTAGGGCGTTTCGGTCTACCGCGCACCCACCGCGTTCGCAAGCGCGGCGCCTTCGTCGAGATCCAGCGACAGGGCAAGAAGACGTCGGGTGCAGGCCTCCTCATGTTCGTCCTCCCCCAGCGCAAGCCCGGACCCGCGCGCCTCGGCGTGACGGTGTCTCGTCGCGTGGGTGGCTCCGTCGTGCGCAATCGCGTCCGTCGCCTCGTACGCGAGGTGTTCCGCCTCAACCCCACGTGGTTCCCGCCCGGCCTCGACGTCGTCTTCGTCGCGCGCCCCACGGCCGGCCGCGACCTCTCCACCATCGCAACCGACATCCAGTCGATCTGTCGACGCGCCGGGCGGTCCGGCGGTGCCCGATGAAGGCGTTCGCAGGAAGGTTCGCCACCAGGGTGCTGTTGCTCGTCATCGCGTTCTATCAGCGCGTCGTATCGCCGTTGCTCCACGCGTCGTTCGGACCCCGTTGTCGCTTTCATCCGACCTGCTCGGAGTACGCGCGGCTCGCGATCATCGAGCATGGTGTGCTACGTGGCGGCTGGCTCGGGCTGCGTCGGCTCGGGCACTGTCATCCCTTCCATGCAGGCGGAGTCGATCTCGTCCCGCCGCGTGGTGCAACATCTTCGTCGCTGCTTCGCGGCGTCGGGGGGCCCCTCGGGCCAGAGAGTCATCATGGATAAAAACCTCATCGCAGTGGTGCTCATCTCGGTGGGCATCCTCGTCGTCTGGCAGAAGTTCGTTGCCGTGCCGCCGCCGAAGCACGCGGTCGTCGCGTCGGCGGATGGTGGCACCGCGCCCGACTCGGTCGTGCTCAAGGCCGACGGCACGCCGGACACCGCGGTACAGGCCGCGGGCAAGACCGCGGTCGCTGGCCCCGCGGTCGCCGACGGTCCCGCCACGCCGACCGCTGCCGAGCAGCTCGTGTCCTACGAGATGCCCGGCATGTACCACGCGGTCCTGTCGACCAAGGGCGCTGCGCTCCACGACTTCAACCTGCTCCACATCAGCCATCAGGAGAAAAGGGGCACGGTCAACGTGCCCATCGATCTTGCGCCGTCGAAGTCGCCGCCGCTGCCGTTCTCCGTGACGTTTCCGTCGTCGGGCTTCACGATGCCCGACAACGCCGACTTCACCGTCGTGAAGAACGAGGGCAATGACCGCGTTTTCTCGTGGACCGACGGCAAGGTCACCGTCGAGAAGCACTTCTCGTTCGTCCCCGGCACGTACCAGATCCGTCTCGACGTCACCGTCAAGAACGGCTCTGCCGCGGCGGTCCCCGCGAGCTTCGAGCTCAGCATGTCGGGCTGGCAGAACCCCGAGGCCCCGGCCGGCTTCTGGATCTTCAAGGCCCAGTCCATCGACACCGAGGGCGTGTGCTCGGGCGTCGACGTCAAGCGTCAAAGGCTGCCTGACCTGTTGAAGGAGCCGTTCGAGGTGAAGGGCCCGATGCGACTCATCGCGATCGACCGCAAGTGGTTCATCTCTGCGGTCACGCTCGCCGGTGCAGACGACGCGACGTGCCGCATGACGGGCGAGGTCGGTGGCAAGGTCGTCACGTCGCTCACCATCGCGCCGGTCACGATCGCGGCGGGGGGCGAGAAGACCTGGTCGCTCGTCGGCTTCGTCGGACCGAAGGTCGTCGCCGATCTCGACGCGGTCCGCATGCCCGACGGCAGCGACGCGCACCTCGTGAAGCAGGTCATGTATGACGGCTTCTGGGGCGGCATCAAGGAAGTGCTCGCGCGCCCGATGCTGTGGGTGCTCAAGAAGATCCACCAGGGCATCGGCAACTGGGGCGTCGCGATCATCCTGCTCACCGCGCTCATCAAGCTTTTGACGTGGTGGCCGACGACGAAGTCCATGAAGTCGGCGCAGGCGATGGCGCGCCTCAAGCCGGAGATGGATCGCCTGAAGACGAAGTACGGCGACGACAAGACGAAGATGAACCAGGAGGTGATGGAGCTCTACAAGAAGCACAAGATCAACCCGCTCGGCGGCTGCCTCCCCGTCCTCATCCAGATGCCGATCTACATTGCGCTGTATTCGATGCTCGGCAACTCCGTCGAGCTGTACCGCGCGAACTTCGGCCTGTGGATCCACGACCTCACGGCGCCGGATCCGTTCTTCGTTCTCCCGCTGCTCACCGGCGCTGGCATGTTTCTGCAGCAGAAGCTCTCGCCGACGCCGCCCGATGCCTCGCAAAAGACGATGATGATGATGATGCCGATCATGTACACCGGCATGTCCATCTTCTTCCCGGCGGGCCTCACGCTGTACATCCTCACCAACACCCTTCTGTCGATCGTCCAGCAGCGGATGGCGACACCCAAGAAGGTTTGAGAGAAGACCCCATGACGCAGACCGAGACATTCGAGAAGTCCAAGACCCTCCTCGCCGAGCTCCTCGAAAAGATGGGCCTCGAGGCCGAGGTCGATGCGAAGGAGAACGACGAGCGCGTGACGCTCGAGGTGAAGGGACCCGAGACGAGCCTCGTCATCGGCAAGAAGGGTGCGACCCTCGACGCGATCCAGTACCTCGTCAACAAGATGGCCTCGCACGGCAAGCCCGAGGGCTCGGGCAAGCCGGTGCAGGTCGACGCCGAGGGCTACCGCGATCGTCGCGCCGAGGTCCTCATCGAGCTCGCGAACAAGCTCGCCGCCAAGGTCCGCTCCACCGGCCGGCCCGTCGAGATGGATCCGATGAGCCCGTCGGAGCGTCGCGTCGTCCACGTCGCCCTCGCAGACCAGAGCGACCTCGAGACGAAGTCAGAGGGCGAAGGCATCTACCGCCACCTCGTCATCTTCCCGAAGGTCGCCGCCAAGCCCGCCACCACCGACGAGACCCTCTAGCCCCCCTGGGTGGGGACACGACCCACCTGTTCAGGTAGCTGGTTTTATTAGCGTCCTGGACAAAACGGCCAGGAACCCGTTTCGTATGACGGCGGACACCATTGCAGCCATCGCCACGGCCACCGGTGGCGGGGTCGGCATCGTGCGCATCTCGGGGCCGCGCGCCGAGCTGGTGCTCCGTGCGCTGTGCCCGGCGCTCCCGCGCAACCTCCCCTCGCACAAGCTGGTCCTCACCGAGGCGCGCAACCACGAGGTCCTCGACCAGGTCCTCGCGGTCGTGATGCGAGCACCACGCTCGTACACTGGCGAGGACGTCGCGGAGCTGCACGCGCACGGTGGCGCGGCGAACCTGCGGCGTCTGCTCGATGCCACGCTCGCGGCGGGCGCGCGGCTCGCGACGCCGGGGGAGTTCACCAGGCGCGCGTTCGTCGCCGGCAAGCTAGACCTCACGCAGGCCGAGGCTGTGCAGGCGCTCGTCGGTGCACGCGATGAACGAACGCTGCGCGCGGCCCACGCGCTTCGCTCGGGCACGCTCGGACGCGCGATCGAAGCGGCGCGTCGTGCGGTTGTTGCAGAGCTCGCCGAGATCGAAGGAGCGCTGGATTTTCCCGACGAAGCCGCCGATGAGCTCAAGACGCCAACGCGGCGCGCGGCGCGTCTGCACGCGTTGGCCAACGAACTTTCAGCACATGCCGCGCACCATCGTCGGCCGCTCGGGGTCGTGCCCGAGATCATCCTCATGGGGCCTGTGAACGCGGGAAAGTCGTCGCTGCTCAACGCACTGTGTGGTCACGAGCGAGCGCTCGTCGACTCGCAGCCCGGGACGACTCGTGATGTCGTCGAGGCGGACGTCGACCTCGGACCGCGAGCCGGCGTGGTGCGCCTCGTCGACACGGCAGGTCTTCGCGACGGGCTCACCGCGCTAGAGCAGCGCGGCCAGGCGATCGCGCACGAGCGTCGCAAGCGGGCCACCTTGACCGTGCTCGTGTACGACGCGCAACGAGGGTACAGCGACGAGGACGAGGCGCTACGGAGTGTGCTGGTCCTCGATGGGGCGGTGCTCGTCGTCGAGAACAAGAGTGACCTGTCGTCGACGAGGTCGTATCCGGAGGCGCTGGCCGTATCTGCCCAGACCGGCGCGGGGCTCGACACCTTGCGCGCACGCATCGCAGACCTGCTCGGCAACGGGGACGAGGAGGTCGTCGTCGCGTCCGCTCGCCAGGCCGAAGCGCTGCGTGCGGCTGCGTCCGCGATCGACCGCGGCTGCGAAGCGCTGGCCGGACTCGCTGGCCCATCCGCGCCCGAGCTCGCAGCTGTGGACCTTCGCCACGCGCTCGGTCAGCTCGGCCAGCTCACGGGCGAAACGGTGGACGAGGAGGTCCTCGACGCCCTGTTCGCGCGCTTCTGCATCGGTAAGTAGCCTGTATTAATAATATATTCTGAAAAAATCCGCTGGATCACTCCACGCCGGAAAAGTGCGCTTCACAGACCGGACTTTTGCCAGATGTCTTCGAGCCGCAGGTGAGCCGCGGCCTCCCTCTGTCTTCCCGTCGGTGAGCCGGCCGTGAGCCAGGGGATATGCCCCAACAAGGGCGCCTGGGCCGCACCTTCCAGGTAGCGTACTGACTCAGCCTCTTCGGGACCTGCGGTAGCTGCGCTCTGCGAGAACACGAGGCCGAGAACGCGGACGTCGCGATGGCGCAATGCCTCTAGCGTCAGCAGTGTGTGGTTGATGGTGCCGAGCCCCGTGCGGGCCACCAGCAGCACGGGCAGCCTCGTCCGGGCGATGAGGTCGGCGGTCGTCGTGTCGCTGGTCCATGGGACGAGCAACCCACCGGCCGCTTCGACCAGCACGCGCTCCGCATCAGAGGCGAGCTGCGCGAGCGCACGATGCAGCACATCCAGGTCAATGTGCTGACCCTCGCGAGCCGCCGCCAACAGCGGCGCCGCCGGGAGCGCGAAGCGATACGGGCGCACGAGAGCCGGGTCGAGCGGGCGAAGTGTTGCGGCGAGGAGCTGCTCACCGTCGTCGCCCTCCCCGGTCTCGCAGGGCTTCATCGCAGCGACGCGGCGACCGGCGGTTGCCCACGCACGCAGCAGCGTCGTCGAGACCAGCGTCTTGCCCACGCCAGTGTCGGTCCCGATGACGAAGAGTCCCTTCATGGACAGACCTCGTCGATGGCCTCGTGAACCACCTCGACGAGCCGGTCGAGCTCCACCGGCCCGAAGGAGAGAGGAGGCATCAGCACGATCACGTCGCCCAGCGGTCGCAAGATGACGCCCTTGTCTCGAACGGCGCGGCAGACCTCGAGCCCGAGGCGACGACCCTCTGCCGGATGGAGCTCGATGCCAACCATGAGACCTCGTCTGCGGATCTCGCGAACGCGCGGGAGCGTGCCGAGCTTCTCGAGCCGGTTGCCGAGGTGTGCTGCGTTCGAACGAACGCGATTCATGAGGGAACCATCTTCGAAAAGCGCGAGCGACGCGAGCGCAGCGGCGCAGGCCAGCGGATTGCCCGTGTACGTGTGACCGTGGAAGAAGGTGAGTCTCTCCGCAGGGGCACCGAGGAAGGTGTCGAACAGGGCGTCCGTCGCGAGCGTGGCGGCGAGCGGGAGATAGCCTCCGCTGATGCCCTTCGCGACGCACATCAGGTCCGGCGTCACGCCCTCTTGCTCGCACGCGAACAGGGTTCCGGTCCGTCCAAAGCCGGTGGCCACCTCGTCGCAGATGAGCAGGACCCCGTGCGTGTCGCAGAGCGAGCGCGCGCGGGCGAGGAAGCCGACCGGCTGGACCAGCATCCCGGCGGCACCCTGGATGAGTGGCTCGACGACCAGCGCGGCCGCGTCGGCGCCATGCTCGGAGAACGCAGCCTCAAGCGCCTCGATCGTGGGCTGAAGGCGGACGGTGTTGAAGAGCAGAGGCTGGAAGATCTGGTGGAAGAGGTCGATGCCGCCGAGGCTGACCGAGCCGATCGTGTCTCCGTGGTAGGCGTTGTCGAGCACGAGAAACTTCGTGCGCTTCGTGCCCCTGAGCTGGTGGGCCTGGAAGGCGATCTTGAGCGCGATCTCGACGGCGGTCGAGCCGGAGTCAGAGTAAAAGACCTTCGTGAGACCTGGTGGTGCGACGAAGGCGAGCTTCCCGGCCAGCTCGATGGACGGGACGCTGGCGAGCCCGAGCAACGTCGAGTGAGCCACCCGGTCGAGCTGCGCGCGGATGGCGGCGTCGATCGCGGGATGCCGATGGCCATGGACGTTGCACCAGAGCGAGCTGACGCCATCGAGGTAGCGCCGCCCGTCGGTGTCGATGAGCTCGTTTCCCTCTGCGGCCGCGATGATGAGCGGCTGCTCGTCGAGCCAGACTCGCATGGGCGTGAAGGGGTGCCACAGGTGGCGCTTGTCGATTGCGGTGAGGGCCTCGGTATCCATGCTGGCGGTAAGGTATCCAGAAGAGGCCCGCGATGCGCGGAGATTGAGACTCGTCGGGCGCGGTTCCGCGTGGAAACCTGCGCGCGAAAGCTAGACGATCAGGTTCAGGCGGGACGCGGATGATCCCTGGCGGTACGGGTATCCAGAGCCGGCCCGAGATGAGCGGAGATTGGAGACCCTTTTGGCGTTGGTTCCACGTGGAATCTGCGCGCGAAAGCTAGACGACGAGGTTCAGGCGGGACGCAGATGATCCCTGGCGGTGCGGGTCACGTGGAACACCGCGAAAGCTAGACGATCGGGTTGAGGCGGGACGCAGAGGATCCCTGGCGGTACGGTATCCAGAGTCGGCCGAGATGAGCGGAGATTGAGACCCTTGTGGCGTTGGTTCCACGTGGAACCTGCGCGCGAAAGCTAGACGACG
>JBDTCO010000184.1:0-51892 GCA_039923495.1 Polyangia bacterium | reverse complement strand
ATCGAAGTTGAAAATACAGCGGTCGGCGTTGGTCGCCAAAACGCGGACGAGCTCCAGGTTGGCGCGCGCCTCGAACATCCACGAGCCCCACAGCCGCAGGGCCAGTTCCTGGGCATCCTGCAGCGCTTGGTCCTGCGCGGATGCTCCCTGCCGCCCCTTCCACGCCAGCTCGATGCCCTTCAGCACCGCGCCGGGCGCGACCTTCAACAAGACGCCAGCCGCAGTCACGGGATCAGTCATGGAACTCTACCGATGGACCAGAATGTGGACCAGATCAGGGTTGCAGGAGGGACGCGGAAGGACGGCACAGCGCCGAAGTTCGCTGCGATTCCGGTGAATTACTCAGAGGTGCCGCCCGGATTCGAACCGGGGGATGTTGGATTTGCAGTCCAATGCCTTACCAACTTGGCGACGGCACCCTGTGTTGTGGAGCGACGCGCAGACTAGTCGAGCAACGCGCGCGGATCAAGCCTTCGCGATGCGATCGATGAAGCTCTCGATGAGCGCGGCCGACTCCGCCGGACGCTGCTGGAGGACGAGGTGCGGCGCATCGATGGTCGCGCGCTGCATCGTGGGCAGCGCGGCCTGCATCGCGCGACCCGCGCGCGGAGGCACGAGCCGATCGCGGAGCGCCTGCACGTAGAGCACGGGGAGCTTCGTCGCGGCGAGGAGCGCCATCGTGTCGCGCCTGAACACGATCCGCAGCCTCGCGATGATCGCAGCGCGCGGCACCGTGGTGAGCACCGCCCGAGTGCGCTCCAGGGCGTCGTCCGACACCTGTCCGCTGAACAGCAGCGCGCGTACCAGCCACGCCCATGTCATCATGACCGCAGCAACGGGAGCGAGCAGCCATCCGAGCCACCTGGGCAGCACGCTCGGGCTCCGCATGAACGTGGCGACGAGGACGAGGGCCACGAGGTTCGGCGTGTCCGCGAGCTGCACCGCGATGCTGCCGGAGAAAGACTCCGCGACGAGGACGAACGGCTCGTCCGGCAACGCCACGCACGCGAGATGGTCCGCCTCCGTCGTTGCACTGCCATAGGAAACGACCGTGGCCGGGCAGGACAGCGCGCGCTGTAGCGGCTCGAAGAGTGCGCCCGTGCCATCGAGCCCGGGCAGCAGCACGACGCGCACGTGGTGCTAGCGGCGGGCTTTGAGTGTGGCCGGGTTGGGGCGAACGACCCCGGCCTTTGCCATCGGCACCGGTGGCAACACCGGGTGCAGCATGCCGAGCTGGTGCAGGTCGTTGATGCGCTGGCGCAGCGCGTGGACGAACTTGCCGACGGTGCGACGTACGCCCTTGTTGATCAATGACTTCGGCGCGGTGAGATCGGGCTCGGCGACCAGCTCATACGTGATGGCCGTCTGCGTCTTCGAGAACGGCTCGATGTACAGCGAGCCGAGGTACTGGCGCATGTTGCCGCGCACCATGTCGAAGCGGACGCGAAAGATGTCCTTTGCGACGCGCTCGAAGCGGTAATCGGCCTCGATCCAGCGACGACCGGCGGGCCACGGCAGCTCGGCCGTGATGACGACCTGTGCGCCGTCCGCGGTGCGTGACAGCTGGTCCGACACCGCGATGCGCGGCATGAAGTCTTTGTAGCGCTCGAAGTCCGTGGCGACGCGGAAGACCTCTTCCGGCGTGGCATCAATGACGCCGATTGCCTTGCCGCGCTCGATGCCCGCGCGATACGCGTCGCTGAACGTGAGGACCTCGTACTGCGAGAGCGCGGCGAGGTGACCGCCGTCCAGCGTCGGTCGGGCGTGTGCCGCCGAGGGCAGAGAGACACACGCCGCGAGAAGCACAGCCGTCGCGTACCCTGCACCTCGCGGAGAGGTACGGAGTGGTATCGCCCTGCGGTCGACGAGATCCACCATCGCGTTCAGGATACCAGCCGACGGATCGATCGTCAACGCGCGAGACCTCATTGTCTTCGAGAGGCAGCGACGAGCGAGGCGCTGCGAGCGCGGAATAAAACCCTAGATGCTGCCGTCGGGTGGAGCTTGCGCGGGGACCACGGGCTGCGGCTTCACCGAAGGCTTTGCCGCCGTCATCTTGACGATGTGCGGTGTCGACGGTGCGCCGCCGCGGAGATACATGGAGGCCATGTCGTACTCGAAGAAGGCCATCATGTCGGTGGCGATGACCTCCTTCCACAGGCGCTGCGCCTCGTCGGTGTGGCCGTCGCGGAGCGCCTTCATCGAGCGATAAAAGGCGCACTCTGCCTTGCGGGCCTGCGTGTCAGCGCGCTTCACGAGCTCGGCTTCGCTCTCGCGACCGGTGGACCAGCGCGCGAGATCGTCGAACCACTTTCCGCCGTCGGCAGACCGCAGGTACGCGAGCGCGAGCGGATCCTCCGGCTGACCCGCGCGGTGCGCGAGATCGACGATCCACAGCGAGCAGTAGACCTTGAGATAGTCGGTGACCTCGGAGCGCCCGAGCGCTCGGTGATATGCGTCGAGCGCATCGGCGAGCTCGGCTCGGGGGATGAGAAAGGCAATGACGTCCGCGTAGCTCGAGCCGTGATCGGGCAGCGTGTCGATGGCGCGAGCGAGCGAATGGAGGCCCTCTTCGCGATCGCCGAGCTGGTAGAGCAGCTTGCCGCGCTCGAGCAGCGCCTCGGCCGCGAACTCCTTCTGCTGCAGGCCGAGATCGAGGAGGACGTCCCAATCCTCCACCGCACCGCGACGCGTCTGCGCGGCAGCTTTGGTGTCGCCGGCGGCCTCGACCGCATCCGCGAGGAGCCGGCGCAGCTTCGCACGACGGTAGAGCTGCTCTTCTTTCGCGCCGGTACCGAGGTTGATGGCGCGCTCGACGAGCACGGCTGCGCGCTGCGGGTCGTTGCGCTTGAGACGGATCTGCGCGAGGAGCTCCAGCGCGTCGCGGTTCGGCTGGAGGTCGATGGACCGCTGCAGGTACTTCTCGGCCTCCGGGATGTGGCCTGCATTGTAGTAACCGCGCCCGACCTGGAACACGGCGCCCGCGACGCCCGGGTCGAGCGGCTGCGTCGGGAAGCGCTTCGTGGCCTCCGCGTGGAACGCCTCGACCTTCGCGAGCGCGGCGGGCAGGCCGCTCACGTCGAGATCTTCCTCGGTGACGACCTGGAACAGGCGCGATTCGTAGATGTGCGCGAGCGCTTCCCACGCCTCGCGACGCGAGGGATCGATCGCGCGCACGGCCTCGAACGCGCGCTGCGCCGTGCCGAGCTGCTCCATCGAGAGCGCGAGCTGGCCGGCGCAAAGGCCGGGCTCGATGGCCTTCGGGAAGCGCACCTCGGCGTCGCGGCAGACCTGCAGCGCGACGTCGCGATCGTCGCCGTTTCGCTCGCGGCTCTGGCGAATGATGCTCATCGCCAGCGCGACCCAGTCGGTGGCGACGGCGTCGCGTGCAGCGGCCTTCTCCACGAGCTGCGCGAATCCCGTCTCGTCGCCGCGCAGCTTTCCGCCGGTGCGCATCGCGGCCATCTCGCTCGCGGCCCTGGTGATCTCGGAGACGCGCAGGTAGAGGCGCGCGATCTCGTACGCGCGCGAGGCGCGCTGCTCCTCGTTCATCAGCTCGCGCAGCGCACGCATCGACTGATGCGCGCTCCGCGCAGGCGCAGGCAAGCGCACCTCGTGGTAGCGACGCTCGAGCTCCTCGACGACGAAGGGCGACGGAAACACGCGCGCGACGGCCTCGAGATCGTCGATGACGCGCGTCGCGCCGTCGGGACCGTCCTCGTCGCCGCCGCCCTGCTCGAGCCACACGATGATCTCGCCGTAGCGCTTCTTCGGGCTCTCGTCGTTCGGCGACAGCGTGATGCGCGCGGCGAGCGCGGTGAGCACCTGCTCGTGCGCGCCGCGCTTGCGGAAGCCGACCTCGTAGGCGCGCGAGGTGGCGACGACCGCGGTCGCGTCCTTCTCCTTCGCCGCGGAGCCGTCGCGCAGATCGACGGGCGCGTACAGCGACAGCGCCTGCTTGAACGGCTGCTCCGCGTCGTCGGCGTGGTTGCGCGCGAGCGCGGAGTCGGCCTCATGGAGGAGGTAGGCGAGCAGCGCCGAGCGCTTCTCGAGGCGACCCGCTTCACCGGGTAGCATCGCGTCGTAGTCGGCGCGCGCGGCGGTGTAGTCCTCCTCGGTCCGGACGGTCGTGGTGGGATGCACGATGACAATGCTGGGATGAGTCGCGTCATGCCGCTGATGGGCAGCACAGCCGGGAGCGAGCACGGCCAGGGAGAGCAGCCACGCGTGCGTGGCGAATCGTCGACGAAGGCGCATCGGGCGGCAGTCTAGCGCGCGCTTCCGACACGAGGGAAGGGCCGCCGAGGTTTTGCGGTACGACGGGGAGCGGTGTCAGATGAGGGCCTCATGCCGGGAATCGTGGTGCAGAAGTACGGCGGCAGCTCCGTGGCCGATCCAGCGCGGCTCGGCCGCGTCGCCGACCGCGTGGCCGAGACCGCGCGCGCGGGGCATCGTGTCGTCGTGGTCGTCTCCGCGATGGGCAAGACCACCGACGAGCTGTACGCCCTCGCACGCGCCGTCACCCCGTCTCCGTCGCGGCGCGAGCTCGACATGCTTTTGTCGTGCGGCGAGCGCATCTCGATGGCGTTGCTCGCGATGGCGCTCGAGCACCGCGGCCTCGCCGCGATCTCGTTCACTGGGTCGCAGTCCGGGATCATCACGAATGATCGACATACCGGTGCACGCATCATCGAGGTGCGTCCCGTACGCATCGAGGACGAGCTCGAGCGTGGGCGGATCGTCATCGTCGCCGGGTTCCAGGGCATGAGCGACAAGCGCGAGATCACCACGCTCGGTCGAGGCGGCTCCGACACCACGGCGGTCGCGCTCGCGGCAGCGCTCGGTGCACAGTGGTGCGAGATCTGCTCGGATGTGGACGGCGTCTACTCGGCCGACCCGCGCGTGGTGCCCGATGCGCATCGCCTCGATGCGATCTCCTACGCCGAGATGTCAGAGCTCGCGAGTCATGGTGCGCGCGTGCTCAACGCCGAGGCGGTCGCGTGGGCCGCGCGCGCCGGCATCGAGATCCTCGCGCGCGCCACGGGGACCGCGCCGCTGGGCCCCTCCATCGATGGGCGCGGCGACCGTCCGGTCGGCGGCACGCGCGTGGGCCGCGCCCTCGGCCACGCGGGTCCGCGCGCGGTCACGGGCACGCGCGTCGTCACCGTCGTCCATGACGTCGACGCGCTGACCATCGCGGCCGAGGAGCGCTTGCCCCTGCGGTCCGTGCACGGCTCCGAGCTGCGCTTCGTGCGCGACGACATCCCCGACTGGCCGCGCATCGCCGCACGCTTCACGTCGGTGCGCGAGGTCGGGGAGGTCACGCTCGTGGGTCCCGGTATCGCCGCCGATCCCGAGCTCGTGCGCGTCGCAGCCACGGGGGCCATCGCCGTCTCGGCCTCGGCCTCGGCCATCACCATCGATGTCCCGACCGACCGCGTCGACGACATGACGCGAGCTCTGCACGAGGCGCTCGTGGTACGCTGACGGCATGTCCCTCGTCGAGCAGCGCCCGGCCCGGACCGCGCTCTGTCTGTGCGGAGGTGGAATCACGGGCGGCATGTACGAGATCGGCGCGCTCGCCGCCCTCGACGACTTCATCGCCGGTCGGGATGGCGGAGGTGCCTTCAGCCTGAACGACTTCGACGTCCACGTCGGCACCTCGGCGGGCTCCATCCTCGCGGCGTGCATCGCGGCCGGTGTCCCCGCGCGCAAGCTCTTTCGCGCGGCCCTCGAGGACGACGCGAGCTTCATGCCGGCGCGCCGCACGGACATCTTCCGCTTCGATGCGCGCCAGGGTCTCGGCTTCGCGCGCGATCTCATCGGTGTTGCGCTGTCCTCCACCGCGCAGGCCGTACGCGGCAAGATGGAGCTGCGCGATATCCCCGGTGTCGTCATCAACGGCCTCCTCGATGCGCTGCCAGCCGGCGTCTTCTCGCTGCGGCACTACGAGCGTTACCTCGAGCGCTTCCTCAAGCACCACGGTATCCCCACGCGCTTCGCCGACGTGAGGCGCGAGCTCTACATCACCGCCAACGATCTCGACTCGGGCCACCGTGTGCTCTTCGGCCAGGGCGAGCTCGCCGAGGTGCCTATCGCCACGGCCATCTGCGCGAGCTCGGCGATCCCGCTGTTCTTCGAGCCGATCCGCTGGCGCGGCCGCGATTTCATCGACGGAGCCGTCGGAAAGGTGGAGCACGCCGACGTCGCGCTCGCACGCGGCTGCGACCTCATCATCGTCGTCAACCCGCTCGTCCCCATCTTCAACGATCCCGATCGCGAGGGTCTGCCCACTCCGCTCGTCGGCGCGCGCCACCTCCGCGACAAGGGTCTGCTCGCCGTCTATAGCCAGGCCGGCAAGATGTCGACGCGCACCAAGCTCCACCAGGGCCTCAAGCGCTACAAGGCGTCGCACCCCGACGCCACGATTCTCGTCATCGAGCCGCCCGCCGACGAGGCCGACATCTTCCTCGCCAACCCGATGAGCTTCTCGTCGCAGGGTCGCATGCTGCGCTTCGGCTACGAGTCCACGGCGCGCCTGCTCCAGGCCCAGCTGCCCCAGTGGGAGGTCGCGTTCGCGAAGCATCGCGTGCGTGTCGACGCCGGCCGGCTGCGCAACGCGTGGGAGCTCTCGGCATGAACTGGCTCGAGCCCCGCGCCGATGTCCGCGTGATTGCCCACCGGGGCAGCTCGCACGACGCGCCGGAGAACACGCTCTGTGCGTTTGCGCTCGCCCGGCAGGACGGCGCCGATGGCGTCGAGCTCGACGTGATGCGCTGCAGGACGGGCCAGGTCATCGTCTTCCACGACAACGATCTCGAGCGGCTCTGCGGCGTCGTCGGGGATCCGCGCGCCCGGTCGCTCGCGGAGCTGCGCGAGCTCTCCGTGCAGGGCGAGCCCATCCCCGAGCTGCACGAGGTCATCGAGGTGCTCGGTGCCAGCATGCTGCTCAACGTCGAGCTGAAGACCGCGCCTGAATGGCGAGGCCGTGTCGACAACGACGGGCTCGCAGACGAGGTGGCACGGATCCTCGGGCACCATGGCCTCGGAGAGCGCGCGCTCGTGTCCTCGTTCGATCCCGTGCTGCTGGCGCGCTTCCGTCGCAGCGCCCCGACCGTCGTCACGGGGATGTTGTTCGCGGCCGATCAATCCGCTCCGCTGCGGCGGGGCTGGGCAGCGCAGGTGCTCGGCACCAGAGCGGTGCACCCCGAGTCCGTGCTCGTCGACGAGGCGAGCGTACGGAGCTGGCATCGACGGGGGCTTCGCGTGAACGTGTGGACCGTGGACGACCCTGCCGAGCAGCGCTACCTCGCCACCATCGGAGTGGACGGCATCATCACCAACCGCCCGCGCGAGACGCGCGTCATGCTTCGCGCCGCGATGGGAGCGGTGTCGTGACCACGCATCGCACCGACGTCATCGACCCGAGCGATGCGATCGCGTTTGCCGACGAACGCACGCCGGTCACGCCACGCATGAACCGCATCGGCGATCCGGGCGTCAAGCGCGTCTGCCTCGTGCAGCTCACCGGCGCGTCGCTCGGCGAGGTCATCGTCATCGACAAGGAGCTCGTCATCGGTCGGGATCCGACCGACGGCCTGCGACTGCCGCACGATCGCGGCGCGTCACGCGAGCACGCACGCATCCGCGTGCTCGAGGACGGCAGCGCGCTGCTCGTCGACATGGGCTCGACCAATGGCACGTTCGTGGACGGCGTGCGCGTGAAGGAGCGCCTGCTCGTCGAAGGCGACAAGATCCGCATTGGCCAGACGACGGTGCTCAAGTACGCGCGTTACGACGAGAGCGAGCTCTCGATGCAGCGCAAGCTCGTCGACGAGGCGCTGCGTGACGGCATGACGCGCATCTTCAACCGTCGCTACTTCATGGATCGCATCGAGGCCGAGCTGGGCTTCGCTGAGCGTCACAAGCTGCCGGTCGCGCTCGTGCTCTTCGACCTCGATCACTTCAAGCAGATCAACGACGCCTACGGCCACCTCGCCGGCGATCGCATCCTCACCGAGGTCGCGGCCATCTGCGCGCGCACCGTGCGTCACGAGGACGTGCTCGCGCGCTACGGCGGTGAGGAGTTCATCGTCCTTCTGCGCGCCATCCCGATGGACGGTGCGATGCGACTCGCCGGGCGTCTCCGCGCCGCCGTCGAGCTCGCGCAGCTCTGCGCGACATTCGACCCACCGCGGCCGCTCACGATCTCCGTCGGCGTCGCGCTGCTGAGGCCCGAGGAGCTACACCCGCTCGAGACCGCGAAGGAGCGCCTCGTGTCTGCCGCGGATGCCGCGCTCTATCGCGCCAAGCGCGGCGGTCGCAACACCGTCTGTCACTGAAGCAACCGCGGCAAAGGTCCTACCCGAGCACCACCGCTCGCGAGCGCGCGCGAAGAGCGCGTGGTGTGGGGAGTCGCCTCAGCGATAGGTGAAGCGGAGCTCGTAGTCGCAGAGGTGGAACACATCACCCTCGTCGATGCGCTTGTTGTCGATGCGCATGCCCTTGTAGTCGATGCCGTTCGTCGACCCGAGGTCCTTGATGTAGAACATCCCGTTGCGGCGGATGACGGCCGCGTGCTTGCGCGAGATGTTGCCGTCCTTGATCGGCAGATCCGACGACTTCGAACCGCGACCGATGATGAACTGGTCCTTGTCGATCGTGAATCGCTGGTTGTTGAACATCAGGAACAGCGTCGGAGCGGTGTTCTGCGCGAGGCCGGGCTCGGAGCGAACGGCGGGCGCTGGTGGCGGCGCCGGCGCGACGGGTGCGCGACGTGGCGCAGCCGGCGGAGCTGCGGCCGCGAGCTGCTGGCGCATCGCGGTGCCGGCCTGGCTCGCGGGCGGCGGCGGCATCGGCGGGCGCACCCGCGGCGGCGCGATGGGCGGCGTAGCGGAGCCATTTGCATTGGCGGCGGGCATCTGCGCGCCGGTCGGAGGAACGGTACCGGCCTGGTAGTTCTTCGACCGCGCGTAGAACCGCATCGCCTCGTTGACGAGGTAGTCGATGGAGCAATCGAAGTCGTTGGCCATCTGCTCGAACGTCTCCCACAGGACGTCTCGGCAGTAAAAATGGCGCATCGTCTTCTTACTCTGGTCCATGTTCCCTTCGCGCGCGCTCGTGCTCGAGGGACGACCCTCGGGCGGCCCCATCTTGTATCAAAAGGTCGGCGACCGCCAGCTGTGGTGCTTTCCAGCGGCGCTTTAATGGCGGGCAGCGAGCGCGGTGCTCGCCTTTTTTGCCTCGTCGGCGATGCGGGCGGGCGGCCTGATGGTGGCGCAGGTCGACGTGTCGGCCAGGAACGGCGCGAGGGTCGCTGCGTCTCTTGCCTTGCCGACCTGGCCGAACGCGCGGATCGCCGCGACGCGACCGAGCGATGTCTTGCTGCCCGTGGCTTTGGCGAGCGCGGGGAGGACGACGTCGCCCATCTCCACCAGGTCGCGCACGACGAAGTCGTCGACATCTGCAGTCGGCACCGGGCGATCCTCCGGCAGCGCGGCGAGCACCTCGTCTACCGTAGTGACGCCGCCCGCGAGGAACGCGGCGTGGACGGCGCGGAAGCGCACCTTCGAGTCCGCGTCGTGGAACATCTTCATGACGCCCTCGACCGTGGGCGGCCCCAGCTTGTCGAGCACCTGGAACGCCGCCTCGCGAACGCCGGGGTCGGCGTGCGCATCCGCTGCGATCGCGAGGGCGCCTGCGAGCGCGCGCTTCGGCTCGGGGCGGCCCTGCGAGAGCGCGAACAGCGCTGCCTTGCGAGTCGGCTTCTCCGACCTGGTCGCCACCTCGAGCAGGAAAGCCGTCGCGCTGTCGCCACCGATCGACGCGAGCGCGGAGAGCACGTCGTCGGGTACGCGCGCGATCCCCACGGGCGCGCTGCGGGCCGCGGTGACGAGCTGTGCGACGGCCTTCTGCTGTGCACCGGGATTGCCGAGCTGTCCGATGAGCTTCGCTGTGCCGAGGAGGTCGGGGCCGAGGTGCACGAGCGGCACGAGCCTGTCGGCGGCGGGTGCACCGATGGCGGTGAGGATCTTCGCCGACGACTGACCACCGAGCGATGCGCGCGCGCTCAGATCCACGGTCGTCCACGAGAGAAGTAGCTCGTCGATGCGCGCGCGATCGGCTGGCGCTGCGTCCTCACGCTCGACGAACAGCATGTCCTTGGCGGAGCGCTGCGCCTCGGTGGTCGGCCCCGCGGTGGTGACGCTCGTGCCGAGCAGCATGGCGAGCGGCGTGACGAGCTCGTGCACGATGGTCGGCTTGCTCGCGCCCGACGCCTTCGCGAGCTCGCCCTGCGCGTCGGAGCCCATGCCGATCTCGACGAGTGCGGCGGCCGCCAGCGCACGCAGCTTCGGATCGGCGCCATCGTCCTCGACGACCGCGCGCAGCTTGTCGGGGCCGCGTTGCGTTCCCTTCCATGTCTCGATCTGCTCCGGCGTCGCAGCACACGCCGAGAATACGAGCGGAAACAGCGAAGCAACGAGCCAGCGTGAGCGCATGTGCCGGAGCGTAGCCTTCGTCGCGTCGTTTCCGCTAGGCTGCTCGCGTGGGGCGTCTCTCCCTCGTGTGGCTCGCCGTGACGATCGTCGCCCTGTGCGACGGGCGCGCCTCCGCGTGGCCGACTTTACCCGTGCGGCCCATCGCGGACGCGATCGCCGGCCCTGCCGATCCGCACGTCGCGGGAATCTTCTACAACCCCGCCGCCATCGGTCCGCTGCGTGGCGTGCGCGTCTGGTACGACAACAGCGCGGGTATCCAGCTCGGGCAGATCAAGCGCGCCGCCGGCGAAGGCGCACAGGCGGGCCAGACCACGCCCATCACCAACCCGTCGGTGGGTGGCTTCGTCGGCGCGACGTGGGACCTCTTCACCGACCGCATCGTGCTCGGGCTCGGCGTGCTCACGCCGGCCACTGAGCTGACGCAGTTCCGCTCGAACTCGGCGGTGCGCTACAAGGACATCTGGCAACGCAGCGCCATCCTCGAAGAGGACGTCGCCGTCGGTGTGCGTATCTCGTCGCGCTTCTACATCGGCGCCTCCGCCAACTTCGGCCAGGGCTGGACCGACTATCGCTTCGCCCGCGACATCGCACCGCAGGGTGGCTCCGCCGCGATCGATCAGCCGAGCGCGCGCTGCGGCGGCCAGGCGTGTGGCCTCGAGAACCCACTCGCGACACAGGACGTGCGCGTCCACGGCTTCGGCTGGGGCATCGGCTTCTCCCTGGGCGCGCTCGTGCGTCCGATCGATCGCCTGTGGCTCGCGGTGTCGTACGTGTCGCACCTCTTCGATCCGTACCGTGGTGTCGACCTGCCGCTCAACAGCGCCAAGGGGGTCGCGGTCACCCAGGCTCCGGGCAGCCCTGATCCCGACTGCGGTGGTGCGTGCGTGGCGCGCTCGCGCATCACGGTGCTCGTGCCCGACGTCATCATGTTCGGCGTGCGCATCGAGGCGACGCCGCGACTCGAGGTGGCGGGTCAGTTTCGCTGGGTCCACTATGGCGGCCGCAACGCGCTCGACATGTATGTCCAGGGTGGCAACATCGGTCGGCTCAAGGCCAGCGACGCGACGTCGGCGGTGCCGTCGCTGATGCGCGTGGATCGTGGCTGGCAAGACGCATACATGATTGGCGGCAGCGTGCGCATCAAGGTCACCGAGAAGCTGCGGCTGTCGCCCTCGCTGTTCTACGAGTCGAGCCCCGTCGCGCTCGATCACGTGAGCGCCGCCAACCTCGAGGGACACAAGCTCGACTTCGCGCTCACGCTCGAGTGGAAGCCGCGCGCGCACCTCACCGTTGGCGCGCACGTCGGCGGTACCACGTGGTTCAACGGCGAGGACGGGCAGGTCTACGATCCGCGCGCCGAGGCTCGCTGCGTCGACTCGAGCTACGCGCTCGATGCCTGCGGCAAGCACATCGCCGGCAGCGCGACGTCGTCGGCCGCGGGGCGCTACACGATGGGTGCGCTCCACGCCGGCTTTGCGCTCGGCATGGACTACTGATGATCCCGTCCTCACAGCTCGCCTTCGGTCGGCTCGTCGCGAAGAAGCACCAGCTCGACAACGGCCTGTCCGTGATCCTGCTGCGCGATGCGTCCGCGCCCGTGCTCGCGTACCAGACATGGTTCCGCGTGGGCTCGCGCAACGAGGTGAAGGGGCGCACGGGTATCGCGCACCTGTTCGAACACCTCATGTTCAACCAGACCATGAACCTGCCGCCCGGTGAGTTCGATCGCCGCATCGAGTCCGTCGGGGGTGAGACCAACGCGGGCACGTGGGTCGACTGGACGTACTACGTCACCAACGCGCCGTCGGGAGCGCTCCACACGCTCGTGGAGCTCGAGGCCGAGCGCATGCAGCACCTCCTCCTCGGCGACGAGCAGGTCGAGTCGGAGCGCGAGGTCGTGATGAACGAGCGGCGCTTCCGCGTGGACGACTCGGTTGACGGCATGCTCAACGAGGCGCTCTACCAGCGCGCGTTCACTCGGCACCCGTACCAGTGGCCGACGATCGGCTGGATGCCGGACATCGAGGCCATCACCATCGAGGACTGCCGCGCGTTTTATCGCACCTACTACGCACCGAACAACGCGACGCTGGTCATCGTCGGCGATCTCGACGAGGACGCGACGCTCGCTGCCGTGCAGGCCGCCTACGGACCGATCGCGCGCCAGGTCCTGCCGACCGAGCAGCTGCCGACCGAGCCGCCGCAGCTCGCGCAGCGTCGCTGGGAGGTCCACAAGGCGGTGCCGGCCGATCGCGTGCAGCTCGGCTGGCCGGCGGTGGGCGAGGGTGATGTCGACCACGCGACGCTCGACGTCGTCGCCGAGCTGATGGGGGGTGGCAACGCTTCGCGGCTCTACCGCGCGCTGGTGGTGGAGCGTGAGCTCGCGTCCAGCGTGCAGGCCTCCGTCGCTCCGTTTCGCGATCCCGGACTCTTCGAGATCTCCATCGCGCTGACGCGTGGACACCGTTCGGAGGAGGCCGAGGTCTTCGTCGACGCCCTGCTGCAGACGCTCGCGAAGGACGGTCCGCGGCCGGGCGAGGTCGATGGTGCCCGCGCACGGCTGCTCACGCGCTTCTGGACGGGCCTGCGTCCGCAGAGCGGCAAGGCGGAGGGTCTCGGCCACGCGGAGGTCACGCTCGGCGACTATCGGAGGCTGTTCGAGGCACCGCAGCGCTACGCCGCCGTGGACGCCGAGGCAGTGCAGCGCGCCGTCGCCAAGTACCTCCAGCCAGAGCGCTGCACGACGGTCGTCGCGCGGCCGCTCGAGAAGCCATGACGGAGGTGCTCGTCGAGGAGAACCACGATCTGCCGATCGTGCGGCTGACCGCGGCGCTGCGCACGGGCGGGGCCGACGATGTGCCCGAGCTCGATGGTCTCGCAAGCTTTGCGACCGAGCTGATGGCGCGGGGCGCCGCGGGGCGCAGCCGCATGGCCATCGACGAGGCGCTCGACGCGCTCGGCGCGCAGCTCACGATCCACACGCACCACGATGGTGCGCAGATCGAGATCACCGCGCTGCGCGATCGGCTCGATGAGTCGATGGCGCTGCTCTGTGACCTCCTCCTGCGCCCCGATTTTCCCGTCGACGAGGCCGACAAGCTCCGCCGCGAGCAGCTCGCGCACCTCGACGAGCTGCGCGAGGAGGACTCGCTCGTGGCGGGGCGCTTCCTGTCGAGCCGCCTGTTCGGCGAGCACCCGTACGGCCGCACGCTCACGGGCACCGAGGCCACGCTGCCGCGCCTCACTGCAGAGGCTGGGCGTGCGTGGCACGACCGGGCCGTGCGCGCTCCGGGTGTGCTGTTCGCGTTCGCCGGCGATCTCGACACCGACGCAGCACGCCGGCTCGTCGCGACGTACGCCGCGGATCTGCGTGAGAGCGACGCGAGCTACAGCACCCCGTACGCCGCACCGACCGTCCGCACCGGCACGCGCATCACGCTCGTCGACAAGCCGGAGCGCACGCAGTCGCAGATCCTGCTCGGTCACGTCGCACCCGACTGGCGCGATCCCGGCTTCGACGGCCTCCTCGTCGCGACGCACGTGCTCGGCGGCACCTTCACGTCCCGGCTCATGGACGAGGTCAGGGCCAAGCGCGGCCTGTCGTACGGCGCGGGCGCGAGGCTCGGCCAGGGGCGTGGCGCGAAGGCGTTCGTGATCAACGTGTTCCCGTCGCTGGAGCAGACCGCGGAGACGCTCGCGCTCGTGCGGCAGCTATATAACGACTTCTGCAAGCGCGGCATCACGAGGGACGAGCTCGAATTTGCGCGCGCGAACCTGCGCGAGAGCTTTGCGTTCAACCTCGCCACGCCCGAGGATCGCCTCGACGTGCGGCTCACGAGCGAGCTCGCCGGCTTCCCGCCCGATCACCTCGCGCGCTTCCCCGAGCGCGTCGCGGCGGTCAGCCTCGAGGTCATCAACGAGGCCCTGCAGCGCCTCATGCGTCCCGACGATCTCGAGATCGTCATCGTCACCACCGCCGACGAGCTGCGCCCCGCGCTCGAGGCAGCCGGGCTCCTCGAAGATGCCACCGTCGAAGTCGTCCCCTACGATCACGACTGACGCGCCGCTGCTCGGGCTGCCGGGCGTCGGGCCGAAGACCGCGGAGCGCCTCGGGGCCGTCGGGCTCGAGCGGCTCTCCGATCTGCTGCTCTTCGCGCCGCGTCGCTACGACGACGCCGGTGCGCTGCGCCCGTTCGCGACCCTGCAGGCGGGCGAGCGCGCGTACGTGGAGGGCACGATCACGCGCGCGTCGGTGAAGCGCTTCTTCCGCCGCGCGACGCTCGAGGTCGTCATCGAGGACGAGGCGCACGGCAACGTGCTCCTGCGCTGGTTCCGTCACCGGGGCGATGTGCCTGCGCGGTACGTGGTCGGTGCGCGCGTGCGTGCCGCCGGCAAGGTGCGCATCGCACAGCGCGGCCGCGAGATGATCCAGCCGACGTGCGACGTGGCAGAGGAGGGGGCGCGCGAGCGCTCGCTGTCGCCGCGGTATGCGCCGATCGAGGGTGTCTCGTCGGCCGCGATCGGCAAGCTCGTTGCGCTCGCGTGCAGCGTGCAGATCGACGACTTCCCCGTGCCGTCGCTGCCCGACCTCGTGACGGCAGCGCGCGAGCTACACGCGCTGCCACCGCTGCCCGAGGGCGAGGCACGCCAGGCGCTCGTCGAGGGACGGTCGCGCGGGCACGAGCGGCTCGCGTTCGAGGCGCTGCTCGTGCTGAGGCTCTCGGCGCGCGACGAAGGCGGTCGCGCGCCGGTGCTCTCGGGCTCGACGTCACGGCTCGTGCAATCGCTCCCCTACGCACCAACGGGGACGCAGCGTCGCGCGATCGACGAGATCGCGGCCGCGCTCGCGAGCACGCGACCGATGCGGCGCCTGCTCACGGGGGACGTGGGCACCGGCAAGACGCTGGTGGCGGCGTGCGCCATCGAGGCCTGCGTCGGCTCGGGGCAGCGCGCGGCGTTCCTGGCACCGACGGCGCTGCTCGCCGAGCAGCAGCTCGGCGCGCTGAGCTCGATCCTGCGAGACCGTCGCGTCGCGCTCCTGCATTCGGGCACGCCGGCGAAGGAGCGCACGCGCCTGCTCGCCGCGCTCGCGGATCCGCACGGCCCGGTCGATGTGATTGTTGGTACGCACGCGCTGTTCGAGGAGCGCGTGCAGCTCGCCGGCCTCGGGCTCGTGGTCATCGACGAGCAGCAGCGCTTCGGCGTCAGGCAGCGCGCGGCGCTCACGAGCGCGACGGTGCATCAGCTCTCGCTCTCGGCCACGCCGATCCCGCGCACGCTCGCGCTCGCGCTGCGCGGCCTCGTCGAGGTGAGCCACCTGTCGGAGCGGCCGCTGGGTCGCGCTCCGGTGGCGACGGCGCTGACCACGCGGCCGAAGGCCCTGAGAGCGGTGCGTGACGAGCTCGAGCGCGGTGGGCTCGTCTACTGGATCTGTCCCACCATCGACTCCATCGACAGCCGCGGCGTGCGCGAGGTCGAGAGGTGGCTTGGTACGAAGGTGCACGTCCCCGTGCATCTGTGCCATGGGCAGCAGCCGGTGAGCGAGCGCGCGGAGCAGCTGCGCTCGTTCCGCGAGCTGGGCGGCGTGCTCGTGGCCACGACGGTCGTCGAGGTCGGCCTCGACATTCCCGAGGCGACGCTCATGGTCGTCGAATCACCGGAGCGGCTCGGGCTCGCACAGCTGCACCAGCTGCGCGGACGCGTGGGTCGCGGCGACAGGTCGGGCCGCTGCCTGCTGGTCGCGGACGCGAAGACGCCGAGACTCGCGCTGCTGGTGGAGTCGCAGGACGGCCAGGCGATCGCGGAGGCGGATCTACAGCTGCGTGGAATGGGGGAGCTGGGAGGTGAGGAGCAGAGCGGGTTTCCGTCGCTGCCGCCGCTACCTGCGGACGTGCTCGAGTCGCTCGCGCGAAAGGCCGAAGAGGTGGCCGCGCGGATCACGCTCGAAGATCCGGCGCTGCGAGCACCGGGCCACCAGAGGCTGGCCCGTGCGCTCGCGCGCCGACGTGACGGCTACGACTCGGCGTAGGTGCGGATCTGCTCGCGAACGGTGTCGTCGTTGATGCCGGTGCGCAGGTAGTCCTGAAGGCAGTCGGCGAGGGTGATCATCATGTCAGAGACGCCACGGTCCTCGACGAGCTTCGACAGGAGCGCGCGACCTTCGCGGCTCTCGTCGTCGCGGAGAAAGTCGCGGACCATTTCGAGCGTCAGGTCACCCTGGAAGTCGAGGATGAGGTTCTCGAGGAGGTATGCGATGAGTTGTTTCACGGGAAGAGCCTCCACGGGCGTCAGTAAGCGGGAGAGCGGAACGAGAGTGGTTCTAGGAACCGCGTTTTATACCACGCGGATATTCTCCTTCAACTGATTCGTGTCGAGAACATGCCGCCGGGACGCGTCTGGTATGGTCGTCCGGCTTGCCCATTCCCCTTCAACTCGTCGGAAGCCTGCTCGTCGGCCTCGTGTTCGCGCTCGCAGCGCATCGACAGGCCGCAGACGGTCGGTCGCCGTTCGCGCGCAATGGCCTCGTGCCGGTCTTCTATCAGCTCGTGCTCGTGACGCCGGCGGTGCTGTACCTCGGCCTCGTGCACCCCGCGTGGAGCTGGCTGTTCCTCGTTCCGCCCGAGCGTCTGCCCTTCGGCATCGTCGGGCTCGCGCTCGTCGGCACGGCCGCGGCGGAGGCGGGGGGATACCTCGTCGGCTGGCAGCTGCTCAAGCTCGGTCGTCGTCGCGAGGTGTCGATCGCGACTGCGGTGCTCGGGCTCGTGCTGCTCGTCGCGCTCGTGCTCCTGCGCGCACGCGTCGGGCACGCGGGGACGTACGCAGAGTTCGAGCTCGCGATGTCGCCGTCGCTCGCCGCACGGAAGCTGGGCTGGGCCGTCGGCATCATCGACCTCGGGCTGCTCGCCGGGTTCGTGACGTCGGTGCTGTTTCTCGTGGAGCAGGGCGAGCGCGAGCGCTGAGCATGCGCTCGCTGGCGCTCGTTCTGTTGCTGTCGGGCTGTGGGCCCGCGTCTTATCTCTCCATCACGCGCGAGGCGTCGCGCACGCTCGCCGAGGCCACCGCGAAGGGCGCGGCACGCGCAGCGCCATACGAGCTGACGTCGGGGCTCATGTACCTCACCGAGTCGCGCGAGCTCGCCGGCTACGCCAGGTGGCAGGAGGCGCTCGCCTGCGGACGTCGAGCGAGCCAGCTCGGCCACGCCGCGCTCGCTCGCGCCACCAGATGAAGCGCGCGTGGTTGCTGGTCCTCTTGTCGGGCTGCGGCGCGGGCGTCGCGCAGCGCCTCGTGCGCGTTCACAGCACGACGGTCCTCGCGCGGCACGAGGGTGCGTACGCCTGCGCGCCCGAGCTGCTCGCGCAGGCCGAGACGCGGGAGGCCTTCGCGCACCTCGAACTCTCTGCAGGAGAGCTCATGCGTGCCGAGCGTGAGACGGGGCTCGCCGAGGATCGTGCGCGGCTCGTGCTCGCGGCGGTGGATCGGTGCTTCGCGGCGGCACCCGTCGAAGCCCCGAAGCCCGTCGTCGTGGCCCCCCGCCGCCCCGATGCCGACGACGAGATCGAGCTCGAGGCGCGTGGGCCTGAACACGAAGCGGCTCCGGCCAGATGACGCCCCGTGGGGCCCCCCGTTCGTGGTAGGAAAGCGCGGCATGCGGGTCCGTCGGGTCGTCCACCTCACCTTGCTCTGTCTCCTCGCGCTGGCACAGCTGGCAGCTCCCGCGTACGCGCAGCAGGACAGCGAGAAGCGCGTTCGCAGCATGAACAAGCAGGCGATGAACGACTACGACTCGCTCGAGTTCACCATGGCGCGCAAGACGCTGATGGACGCCGTCGCGATCATCCGTCAGAGCGGCATCGACGACACGCCCGTCGCTGCCAAGACGTACCTCAACCTCGGCATCGTCTACTTCGCCGGCTTCAAGGATCGAAGCCGCGGCCTCCAGCAGTTCGTGCGCGCGCTCCGCATCAACCCGGCCATCAAGCTCGATCCGAACCTCGCGACGCCCGAGATCGAGGAGATGTTCGTCGACGCGAAGAAGCAGGTGGGTGACACCGCGCCGAAGCAGCCCGACCCACAGGCCGAGACGCCCGCCGACAACGGCGGTGACGATGTGAAGGGATTTTCGCACACGCCCATCGACGAGGTGCTCCCCGATCGTCCCATCACCATCAAGGCGTTGCTCGGCAGCGATGTCGGCGCGACGCGCGTCTACGTGCTCTACCGGCTGAGCGGCCAGGCCGACTACGTCACCGTCCCGATGAAGAACACCGCGGGCTCGGCCGAGTGGGTCGGCGTCATCCCCGCCGACGCGGTAGGGGATCGCCCGCTGCAGTACTACCTCGAGGCCCGCGACAAGCGCGGCCGCGTCGTCATCGGATCGGGCTCCGCTCCCAACCCGTACATCGTCACGCTCGCCGAGGTCGCGCCGGGTGCGCGCGTCGTCCGCGACACGCACGAGCAGAAGGCCGACAAGCCCCACGCGCCGTTCCACCACCTCTTCGTCTTCGTGTCGCCGGGCTTCGGCTTCGGCTTCCACCCCGGCGGCAACAAGACCGAGGTCGCGTACCAGTACAAGCCGAACGCCGATGGAAGCGGCTCCTCGTACCAGCGGACGTCCGTCGCGGGCGGCGGTGGTATCGCGCTCTCGCCGTTCCACATCGCGGTGGAGCTCGGCGGCAACATCACGAACCACTTCTCGCTCTCCGTCATCGGTCGCTTCGAGGTCATCACGGGCGCCAACGCGGAGACACGCTCCGACGGCACCGCGCTCAACGGCGGCAGCACGAAGGCCACGGGCGCCGTCGCGGGTCTGCTCCGCGCGCGCTACCGCTTCCTCGAGGGCAGGTGGCACCCGTACATCCACGCCGACATCGGTGGCGGCGAGATCCGCAACGCGCTGAACCTCGGCAGCGCATACACCTCGGGCCTGAACGCAAACAGTCCGCTCACCGATCAGGCCAGCGCGAACGCGTACAACAGCGACCCCACCACGAAGCCTCACGTCGTCTGCACCTCCGCGAACTGCTACGACTCGCTCAAGCTCGGCTACCTCTTCGTCGGTGGCGGTGCGGGCCTCTGGGTCGACGTCTGGAAGTACCTCGCCGTCATGCTCGACGTGAACGTCCTCGGCGCCGTCGGCATCGGCCCGGGCGGGCAGAACGGCATGAACATCGACTTCTCGCTCGGCCTCGGCGCGCACTTTCTTTAAAAGGGCAGGCCTGCCGTTGTTGAGGGCGAGGCCTTCCCGCCTCGCTCCATCTGGCTTTGTTCAGATCGCCGGCAGAGACACCGTCGCGGTCGTTCCGCCATCCGGGTTTCGCGTGAGCTCGACACTGCCGCGGTGCTCCTCGACGATGCGGTGCACCGTGGGGAGGCCGAGGCCGGTGCCGGCGGGCTTCGTCGAGAAGAACGGCTCGAAGATGCGCGAGAGCTGATCGTCGGAGATGCCGGGTCCGTCGTCGGAGACGACGAGCAAAGCGCGGCCCGCGTGGCTGCGCACGGCGACACGGATGACGCCGCCCGGCGCAGCCTCGGAGGCGTTGCGCAGGAGGTTCCACACCACCTGACGGAGCTGCGCCTCGTCGGCCTCCACGCGTACCTCCGATGGTGCGGTGAGCTCGATGCGCGTGTCACCGAGGTGGCGATCGTTCTTCCACACCTGCACGAGCTCGGTCACGGACTCGGCGAGATCGAGCTGGATGAGGTCCGGTTTATGCGGCCGCGCGAACTCGAGGAGCTGCGTGATGAGGCCGTTGAGCCGCTCGGTCTCGCGCTGCACGATGCCGCCGAGCTCGCGCGCCTCGGGTGACGCGTCGCCGACGCCCGACGAGACGAGCAGCTCGATCGACCCGGAGATGGCCGCGAGCGGGTTGCGGATCTCGTGCGCGATGCCGGCCGCGAGGCGACCGATGGCGGCGAGGCGCTTGCCGCGCGTCACCGCTTCCTCCATCTGGCGCAGCTCGGTGAGGTCCTGGAACGTGACGATCTGCCCGAGCTGTCGGTCGGCGGAGTCGACGAGCGGTGACACGGTGACACCGATGCGGCGCGGCTTGTTCGACTGATCGACGAACGCTACCTCCTCGCGCCGGATGACGCCCGCCGAGTCGAGGAGCGGCGCGATGCCGGGCAGAGAATCGCTGAGCGGTCGGCCCAGCACCGAGCCCGCATCGAGCCCGAGGATCGCGAGCGCCGCGTGGTTGGCCGTGGCCACGCGCCCGTCGGCCGCGATGGTGAGCAGGCCGGAGCTGAGCGAGCGTACGACGTTGGCGTAGAGCGCGGCGAGGTCGTCGAACTGCGTGTTCTTCGACGCGAGGCTCTCGCCGGTGCGCGCGATCTCCACGGCGAGGCGCCCGGCGAGCGCACCGGTCGCGAGCACCGCGAGGCTGTTGAGCATGAGCGCACGCACGATCTCGCGTGTCGGCGAAGGTCCGAGCTGACCGGTCATCGGCAGCAGGCCATACTGTCGACACAGGACCAGGGCACCGAGCAAGAGCATCGCCGCGACGGCCGTGCGCAGCGCGCCGCGCGGGATGCTGAGGCCAGCGCCCGCGACGACGATGAGGAACGTGAACGCGAGCTGGCTCTCGACGCCTCCGGTGAGCTGGACGAGCGCGGTGGACGCGAGCAGATCGAAGACGACCTGCGTCACCGCGACGCGATCGATCGCGGCCTCGTCGTGAGCGCGCCCGAGCGCGAGGGACAGGACGATCGCCGAGCCGTAGCAGACGATGACGAGCAGGAGGCCCGGCGTGATGCCGAACGCGGGCGCGCTCAGCGGCGATGTCCACTCCTCGATCGCGCGCGCCGCGAGGAGCAGCGAGACGACGACGACGCGGAAGAAGAGGAAGTAGGTGAACCGCGTGCGACGCAGGGACGCGCCGCGCTCCACTATTCGGCCTTGACGGAGCCGGCCATCTCGAAGATCGGCATGTACATCGCGATGATGAGGCCACCGACGACGCCGCCGAGGAACACCATCATGAGCGGCTCCATCGCCTTGGTGAGCGCGCCGACGGCGACGTCGACCTCGTCGTCGTAGAAGTCGGCGATCTTGGTCAGCATGGTGTCCATGGCGCCGGTCTGCTCACCGACGCCGATCATCTGCACGACCATCGGCGGGAAGATGCCGGTCTCGGCGAGGGGCTCGGCCATCGTGCGGCCTTCGGAGATCTTCTCGCGCACGAACATGATGCCGTCGTGGATCACGGTGTTGCCGGCGGTCTTGGCGACGATCTCGAGCGAGTCGAGGATGGCGACGCCGGACGACATGAGCGTGCCCATGGTGCGCGTGAAGCGCGCGACCGCGACCTTGCGCAGGACGTTGCCGATGAGCGGCGTCTTCAAGATCGCCTTGTCGAAGATCTCGGTGCCCTTCTTCGTGCGTATGAGCGGTGGTAACCCGAACACGAGCGCGAAGATGAAGGTGAAGATGATGTAGATGTGATCGACGAAGGCGTTCGACATGTCGATGACGATCTGCGTGGGCTTCGGCAGCGCGCCGCCGCCGAAGTCCTTGAACATCGCCTCGAAGACGGGGATGACCTTCCATAGCAAGCCGACGACGACCACGCCGGCGACGCAGAGGATGGCGAGCGGATACACCATCGCGCCCTTCACCTGGCTCTTCAGCTTCATCGCCTTCTCGATGTAGTTCGCGAGGCGCGAGAGGATCGTGTCGAGGATGCCGCCGATCTCACCGGCCTGGACCAGGTTGGTGTAGAGCGCATCGAACGCCTTCGGCTGCTTCTTCAGCGCGTCGGAGAACGTGGAGCCCGACTCGACGCTGAGCTTCACCTCGGCCAGCATCTTCTGGAAGTTCTTGTTCTCGGTCTGCGTCGCGAGGATGTCGAGGCACTGCACGATGGGCAGGCCGGCGTCGATCATCGTCGCGAACTGCCGCGTGAAGATGACGATATCGCGCTCCGGGACACCGCCGCCCCACGGCAGCTTGATGACGATGTCCTTGCCCTTCTTCTTCGCCTTCGAGAGCGTGAGGCCCTGCGAGCGGAGACGGTGGGCGAGATCGGGCTCGCCCTCTGCCTCCATGACGCCCTTGCGGACCTCGCCGCCACGCGTGCGCGCTTCGAATGCAAACAGCTGGCCCATCGTCATTTCCTCAAGTGGACGTACGAACGTCTAGTGTCGACTCGCTCCGGCGCTCTGTCGAACTTTCGCCGAGCCTCATTCACGTGCCCGTTATCGAGTCGGCGGTCGGGTCTGCGGTCCGAGCCCACCCTGGGTCATCATGTTCTTCAGCTCCTCGGGGTCGGAGCTGTACTCGAGGCCCTTCTCCGGCGTGATCCACTTCTTCTGCAGGAGGCCGATGAGCGCCTGGTTGGCCGTCTGCATCCCGAACTTCGACTGGCCGAGCTGCATCTGCGAGTAGATCTGATGGATCTTGTCCTCGCGGATGAGGTTGCGGATCGCGGGCGTCGGGATCATGACCTCGAGCACCATCGCGCGGCCGCCGCCCTCCTTCGGGATGAGCGACTGCGAGAGCACGCCCTCGAGGACGAACGAGAGCTGCGCGCGGATCTGTGGCTGCTGGTAGCTCGGGAACACGTCGATGACGCGGTTGATGGTGGAGACGCAGCCGTTCGTGTGGAGCGTGCCGAACGTCAGGTGACCCGTCTCCGCGATGGTGAGCGCGGCCTCGATCGTCTCGAGGTCACGGAGCTCACCGACGAGCACGACGTCGGGATCCTGACGAAGGATGGACTTGAGCGCCTTCTTGAAGCTCTGCGTGTCGGCCCCGATCTCGCGCTGGTTGACGACGCAGTTCTTGTGCTCGTGGAGGAACTCGACCGGATCCTCGATGGTCACGATGTGACCGTGGTCGTCCTGGTTGATCTTGTCGATCATCGCGGCGAGCGTCGTCGACTTGCCGGAGCCGGTCGGCCCCGTGACGAGGATGAGGCCGCGTGGCTTCTTCGTGAGCTCCGCGACGACGGGTGGCAGCCCGAGCTCGTTGAAGTTCCGGATCTTCCAGGGGATGACGCGGAACGCACCGGCGACGGCGCCCTGCTGCACGAAGATGTTCGCGCGGAAGCGCGCGAGGCCCTGCAGACCGAACGACATGTCGAGCTCTTGGTGCTCCTCGAAGTGCGCCTTCTGAGCGTCGGTGAGGATCGAGTAGCAGATCCGCTTCGTGTCGTCGGGCGACAGCGGCTCCGTCTTGAGTCGCACGAGGTTGCCGTCGAGCCGGATCTGCGGCGGTGAGTTCTTGGTGATGTGCAGATCGCTCGCACCATTGTCGACCATGGTCTTGAGCAGCTGCTGTAGCGATGGTGCGGGCATTCGTGGTGCTCCTGTCAGTCGGAGACCGACACGCGGAGGACTTCTTCCGGCGTCGTGATCCCCTCGGCGAGCTTCTGGAGCCCGGACATGCGCAGCGACTGCATGCCCGAGCGGATGGCCTCGGCTTTCACCTCGGCCGTCGACGCGCCCTGCAGCACGAGCTCTTTCACCGACTCGTAGAAGGGCATGACCTCGTAGATCGCGATGCGGCCCTTGTAGCCGGTGTTCGCGCACTTCGGGCACCCGGTGCCCTTGAAGAGTGCCGTCTTCTCCGCGACGTCGGGGCGCATGCCGAGATCGATGAGCGCCTTCACGTTCTTCTCGACAGGCTGGCGGCAGTCGGCGCAGATGCGGCGCGCGAGGCGCTGCGCGAGCACGAGGTTGACCGACGCGGTCACGAGGAACGGCTCGACGCCCATGTTGAGCAGGCGCGAGATCGTCGAAGGCGCGTCGTTCGTGTGCAGCGTCGACAGCACGAGGTGGCCCGTGAGCGCGGCCTTGACCGCGATCTCGGCCGTCTCGAAGTCACGAATCTCGCCGACCATGATGATGTTCGGGTCCTGGCGCAGGAACGAGCGCAACGCGGTGGCGAAGTTGAGCCCCACGTCCTCGTGCATCTGCACCTGGTTGATGCCCATGAGGTTGTACTCGACGGGGTCTTCCGCCGTGGAGATGTTGCGCGTCGACTTGTTGAGCTCCTGCAAAGCGGAGTAGAGCGACGTCGTCTTGCCGGATCCAGTGGGCCCCGTGACCAGCACCATGCCGTACGGCATGTAGATGGCCTTCATGAAGTCCTTGAGCTGCTTCTCCTCGAAGCCGAGCTTTGTCATGTCGAGCTGCAGGTTCCCCTTGTCGAGGAGCCGCATGACGATCTTCTCGCCGAACAGCGTCGGCAGCACGGAGACGCGGAAGTCCATCTCCTTGTCCTTGCCGATCTTCAGCTTGATGCGTCCGTCCTGCGGCAGGCGACGCTCGGAGATGTCGAGCTGCGACATGATTTTTATGCGCGACGTGACGGCGTTCTTCAGCTTGAGCGGGAGCTGCATCTCCTCGTACAGGATGCCGTCGATGCGGTAGCGCACGCGGAAGCTCTTCTCGTACGGCTCGACGTGGATGTCGCTCGCGCGCTTCTTGATCGCGTTGAGCAGCATCACGTTCACGAGCTTGATGACGGGCGCTTCGCCGGCGCCCTTCTCCAGATCGATGACGGAGACCTCGGCGTCGGACTCCGCGATCTCGACCGCGTCGGCATCGAGCTGACCGACGATGTCGTCGAGATCGACCTGCTTCTCGTAGTACTTGACGTACGCCTCGTCGATCGCGGCCTCGCTCGCGACAGCGACGTCGATGTTGAGGCCCGTGCGAAACTTCAGGTCGTCGATCGCGTAGATGTTCGACGGGTCGGCCATCGCGACGATGAGCGTCGCGCCCGTACGGCTGACGGGCACGAGCTGGTGGCGCTTGGCGAGCTCGGCGGGTACGAGCGCGATGACGTCGTTCGAGACCTCCCACTCGCCCAGGTTGATCGACGGCACGGCGTACTGCTTCGACAGGAAGTTGGTGAGGTCTTGCTCCTGGATGAGGCCGAGCTTCGTCAGGCTGTAACCGATGCGGGTACCGGACTTGCGCTGCTCCTCCTGCGCCGTCTGGAGCTGCTGCAAGGAGATCAGATTTTCACGTACGAGCAGCTCACCCAGTCGGGACATGGGGCTCCGGAGGTCACAATGAGTAGGGAAACAGAAGAGTTATCACCATACCCGCCATCACATAGCTGCACAAATGCCACGACGGTGGTTGAGGCTGTAAAGTGACGCGCATGCATGGAGACAGGTACGGCCTTCACCGCGTGATCGAGCCGAGGGGCGTGCTGCCGCAGGCCGCGCAGCGCATCGACAACGACATGAAAAAGCGCTTCGACGACGAGATCGTCATCGACGTCGAGTGTCTCAACGTCGACTCGGCTTCGTTCGTGCAGATGGAGCAAGGCGCCGCCACCGACGAGCAGCGTCGCGCGCAGGTGCGTGCGGCGATCACCGAGACCGTGCGGACGCGTGGCAAGCAGCACAACCCCGTGACGGGCTCGGGCGGCATGCTGCTCGGTCGCGTCGCCCACGTCGGCGAGGCGTTGAAGGACGGACCCCACGGCAGCTTGCAGGTCGGCGAGCGCATCGCCACGCTCGTGTCGTTGAGCCTCACGCCGCTCCACCTCGACGGCATCGACGACATCGATCTGCATCGTCACCAGGTGCGCGTGCGCGGTCGGGCCATCCTGTTCGAGACGGGTGCGTGGTCGCGGCTCCCCGCGTCCCTGCCCGAGTCCGTCTCGCTCTCGGCGCTGGACGTCGCGGGTGCCGCGCCGCAGGTCACGCGGCTCGTCGAGCGCATGGTGGCGCAGGGCGTCGCGTCGCCCGTCGTTGCGATCCTCGGCTGCGGTGGCAAGTCGGGCCTGCTGTGCACCGCGGCGGCGAAGCGCGCCGGCGCACGCGTCGTCGGGATCGAGCGCAGTGAAGCGGCCGCAGCGGGTGCGCGCCGCCTGGGGATGGCGGACATCGGCATCGCGAACGCGGCCGATGCGCTCGCCGTCTCGAGCGCGGTGACGAAGCTCGCGGGTGGTCTCGTGGACCTCACGGTGTCGTGCGTGAACGTGCCCGACGCCGAGATGGGCGCCATCCTGTCGACGCGCGATGGAGGCGTGATCTACTTCTTCTCGATGGCCACATCGTTCACGAAGGCGGCGCTCGGCGCAGAAGGCGTGTCGCGCGACATCGACATGCTCGTCGGCAACGGCTACGCGCCCGGCCATGCGCAGGCGACGCTCGACCTGCTGGAGGCCGAGCCGACGCTGCGTGCGATCTTTATCGAACGATTCGGAGACTAGGGCGCGGTCGTGCAGCTGAGCGCCGCGCCGAATCGGATGCTCATGCTGTAGCGGTTGACGGCCATGCTGCCGGCTCCGCTGACGACGATGTAGTAGTCACCCGCGGCGAGCGTCGGGGCGACGCACGCGTTCGAGATGGCCGAGCCGTCGACGGCAGAGGACGTGCCATCCTTGCGGAAGACGCCGAGATCGAGGTCGCCGTATTTCACGTCGTACGTGATCTCGACGAGCGCCGTGGTCGTCGACGGGACGTTGAGCAGGTAGACGTCGACGTCGTGGCCGCTGGCATCGGGGTTGTTGCCGGTCGGGCAGATGGCGAGGCTCTGGAGCTTGAGCGGCGTGCCACCGACGGTGACGGCCGGCAGCACTGTGGCCGTGCAGCTGTCGTCGTTCGGCTCGAGGCCCTGGCTGGGCTTCGCGTCGGGGCACTCGTCGATGGTGTCGAGCATCGGGTTCGACGTGGCGCCGTTGTAGGTCGACGTCTTGGCGATCGTGAACGCCGTGACGCAACCGTTGTTCGGGCCCGTGGACGTCACGCACGTCGTGCCGACGCAGGCCTGACCGCTCGGGCACTCGGACGTCTTCGGATCGGAGTCGTCGCACGCGAAGCCGGGGCTCGCGAACTTCGGGTTGTAGCAAGCGACGCCGAGCAGCGCGACGGCACCGAGCCCGAACGTGGCGAAGAGAGAGGAACGAAGGAACGACATCGCAGAGTCTCCGTTGGCCTAGAAGGTGAATCCGCCGGTCACGCCGGCGACGCTGGGGCCGAGGCTCGGCGCGACGTACCAGTTGCTGCTCTCTTCTTCGTCCTCGGCGGCGCGGTGCTTCTTCTTCGACTTCTTCTTCGCGTGGTGGCTGCTGCTGTCCGTGCGCGTGACCGCGTCGGCGATGAGGCAGCCTGCGCCGGCGAGCGCACCGAGGATGCCGATGGAGAGGACCGCGATGCCGGCACGGTTCTCCGTACGCGCCGTGGCGTCGTGCGCCTTCTCTTGCGTGCCGTTGAAGTTCGGATCGTTGTTCCAGTAGATCGGCGACGCGGCCGTGCTCGACTTCGAGTCAGCGACGAGAACGTTCTGCTCGTGCTTCGAGATGCCGACGAGCGCGCCGCCGGCGATCGTGAATAGCCCACCACCGGCGAGCAAGCCGTAGCCGGCGATCTGCAGCGCAGTCGTCTGCCCGACCTTCTTCTCCTTGTGACGCGCAGCAGCGCCCGGGCGCTCGTTGAGGTTGGCGCCCGAGGGCACGCTGTCGTCGTCGTTGCTGACGTGGCGCTTGGGGTGCGCGTCCTCTTCGCTCGTCTCCTCGGCGTCGTCGTCGACACGACGGCTCGATGCGATCATGACGGGCTTCACGCCCTCCTCGATCATGATGATGTTCGGGTTGCCCGAGTCGCCGGCCGACTTGACGACCGTGCCCGAGGCGTCCTTCGCCTCGATGTAGTACTGAAGCGAGCGACCGGTGACGGCCTCGGCGGGGATGCGACCGACCTTCTCCTGGCCGCGGCGCTTCATGAGCACCGAGCTGAAGTCGGCCTGGCCTGCGCTGCGGAAGTACACGAACACCTTCACGCCCTTCATCGGGGGCGTCGAGACGCGCACGTCGATGGGGGTCTCAGGCGGGGCGGCGTCGATGACGGTGTGCTTCCACTCGCCACCCGCGCGACGCGACTCGCGCGGCTGCGGGACCTCGCCGACGCCGGTGCTGTCGTCGGTCGCCTGCGCAGCCTTTGCGACCTTGAGCTCGGCGATGATCTTCTCGACCTCGGGGCGGTCCTTCGAGTCGCTGGGCGCCTCGTCGAGGTACTTTTGATAGAAGTGCAGCGACAGGTCGAGGTCGCCGATCTTGCGGTACGTCGCGCCGATGTTGAGGAGGAGCGGTGCGAGGCGCTTGGCCGCGTAGGCCTTCTTGAGCTCGCGGATGGCGACGTCGTACTTGCCGGCCTGATACGCGGCGAGCCCCGCCTTGTAGTGCTCCTTCGCCTGCGCGATGACCTCCGGATCGTCGTCACTGCCAGCCTGCGCGTGCGCGACCTGGGTGGCGAGGAGGAGCGACATCGGCCCGGAGACGGTCATGAGACCAGCGACGACGAACGAGGTCAGGGGGCGGGCACTGCGACGGACCGTGGGCAGCTTCTGCATCTAGTTCACCGGCTCGAATGAGGATCGAAAGCGCGTACATACCCGCGTCCCGCTCGCAGATGCAAGCAAGAGTGTAAATGCGCGGTGACGGAGTGGGGCGTTCAGGCGGGGTGACGCTGTGGAGCGGGTGCGAAGCGCCGAGCTAGTTCGCGAACGGGTCGACCCAATCGCTGGACTTCTTGCCGCCATCCTTCTTCGGGGCATCGCTCTTCGGCGCCGAAGCGGCCTTCGGAGTGGCAGCCTTGGGAGCGGCCGCCTTCGGGGCAGCGGCGACGTGCTTCTTCGGCGCGACGGCAGCGTGGTGGATGGTGACGGCGGCCTCCGGCGGTGCAGCGACCGGCGCGGCGACGGCGGCCGCGGGGATCGGCGTGACCACCGGCGCGGCGGGCGAGGGGATCGGCGTGACCACCGGGGCCGCAGCGACGGGCGCGGCGATCGGGGCGGGTGCGATGATCACCTGCGGAGCCGGCTGCTGCTGCGGCGCCATCGACCTGAGGAAGTAGAAGGCGAGCACGGCACCGACGGTGACCGCGACCACCGTGAGGCCGGCGACCATGAGCGGGTTCGTGCCGGCGGCCGCCTGCGGAGGCGCCGCATACGTGGGCGCGTACATCGGCGCGGGCAGCGGCTGCGAGACGACCTCCGTACGCTCGGGGACGCGCCTCGCACTCGGACGCGGCGCGACGAGATCCGGGCCATCGTCGGCCTCGATGAGCTCGACGTCACCGGTGTGCAGGTCCCAGCCATCGGCGGCGGGGAACGAAGCATTCGCCTGGCTGATGAAGTCCTCGAGCGATGCCTCCACGGATTCGGACGCATTGGCGTCGCGGGCCGGCGGGGAATCGGGCTTCGGGTTCGAGTTCTGCGTCATGGTCTTTCTGCCTCGTGGAGCGAGCTCTGGGATGCTCGCGTTCGTCGACGTCGGCTCGGAAGCGAGCTCGACGCCTTCGTCATCATCTCTGGACACTTCATCCTGCAACACGTTGGGACCGGTTGCGAGGTTGTCGTCTTCGCCGCGGCCGGAAGCCGACGGCATCGTCTCCTGGGCGAGCGCGAGCGCATCGAACTTCGACATGCGCACCGTGGAGTCGGCACCGACGGAGCCGGTCGCCGTGGTCTGGCCACGACTCCGCGCGACCACAGGCTGGTGCGGGTCGAGCTTGCCGCCGGCGTTCTTCGCCCAGCGATCCAGCTCCGAGAGCACGGCGGTTGCGGACGGCAGGCGACGCGTGGGCTCCATGTCGAGGAGCGAGACGATGAGGCGCGAGAGCTGCGCGTCGATGCCAGGGGGCGCGACGACCGGACCACGACGACCGGCGAGCGCGCTCGCCTGACCGCCACGGAAGGAGGGGATGACGCCGCAGAAGAGCTCGTGCATGAGGACGCCGAGCGAGTAGAGGTCGCTGCGCGAAGTGGCTGCGCCGTCCATCGGACCCGACATCTGCTCGGGCGCGAGGTAGACCGGGTGACCCGCGACGATCCCTCGGTCGCTCCCGCCACCGAGACGCGCAGCGCCGAAGTCGAGGAGCTTGACGGCCGTGCCGTGGTCTTGCGGCATGAGAAAGACATTGCGCGGACGGAGGCCGCCATGAACGACCCCTGCGGCGTGCGCAGCCTCGAGCGCCTGACAGACCGCGCGCACGATCTCATACGACTTGCGCGGGGGCAGACCGCCCGCGTCGTCGAGGCCGGTCTCGAGGTCGCAGCCGATGAGCTCGTCGGTGACGTAGAAGAACTGACCCTCTTCGCCATAGCCCGCGTCGTAGATGTGCTGGAGCTGACCGTGATCGAGCGCGGAGAGGCGCTCGAGCTCGCGACGGAGCTGCTCCGTCCGCGGACGGTTCGCGAGACCGGGGTGGAGGACCTTGACGGCCATCGCATTGCCGAGCAGGTCCTCGCCGCGATACACGGCACCGGACGGACCCTCGCCGATGTAGCTCACGATCTCGTAGCCGCCGAACGTGCGACCGACGAGCGGGCCGAGATCTTCGCGTGCGGGCTCGGGCTGCGGCAGCGGCGTCTCGCTCGTGGAGCGATGGACGGGACGGCCAAGGAGCGTCGGACGGCGGTTGCTCATGGGACCCTCCGGAACGGGCCGCTCGGGCATCTGGCTGACGGAGTTGTCATCGCTGCGCTTTTGCATGGAATGTCGACCTCGGTCCGCGAAGGCGGAAGGAAAACTCGGTCCGCGACGGCGGACGAAAAACAACGAACGATGAGTCGCGAAGGCAGGTGGAGACGGCCACCAGTGCGGTGGACCATACTCCTCGACGCTCTGTGGATAAAGAGCGAAGGCGGACGGGCTAGACGTAGATGGTGGAGAGGTTCTGGAACTCGGAGGCGAGACGCTCGACCTCGGACTTGGCGACGTAGCCGCGGCGCGTGACCGACTCGCCGATGCGGCAACCGCTCATCCAGTGCTCCGCGAGAGCGTCGAGCAGCTGGCGCTCGCTGATGAGCTTGCGCTCGACGAGAAAATCGCCGAAGCGGATCGGCTGAAGTGCCTTCTGTGCCATTCGATCAACCCCTTCTTGCTGTGCTTTGCGGTGCTGTGAACGCAGCCGAGATCACATGTCGTGGCCGCGCCGCTATCGGCCTACATCGCACGCGTCTTCACAGGCTGTCAACGAGTTTATGAGCATACTTTTGGTGGGCTGGCTTTCGTTGTCGGAGAGCGATTTTCAGGCGGGATTTTTGGAGGATGGCCGGGAGCGCTGGCGGAGCGCGTGACGCTCGTGTAGCGTGCCGCGCCGTGTCGACCCCACGCACACGCGCCCCCGCGCCCCGTCGCCCCTCTCGCCCCGTACAGACCGAGCCTCGCGTCCGCAAGGGGGCCGTCAAGCTGAGCCCGGAGGTGGCGTCGCATGTCCGCGCGGGCCACCCGCTCGTGTTCCGCGAGGCGCTCGGCCCGCGCGCGCTACCCGGCGCAGCCGGTGATGCGATCGACCTCCTCGACGGCGATGGCCAGCTCGTCGCGCGCGGCCTCTTCGATCCGACGAGCCCTGTCGCGGTCCGCGTCGTCACTCGCGATCCGAACCAGCAGATCGGCCCGTCGCTCTTCGCCGAGCGCGTACGCAGCGCGGTCGAGCGTCGTCGAGGCCTCGTGCCCGACGGCCTGACCGCATATCGCATCGTCCACGCCGAGGGCGACGGGATCCCGGGCCTCACCGTGGATCGCTACGGCGACTACCTCGTCGCGCAGATCTTCTCGCCCGCGATCGAGCCGCACCTCACCGCCATCTACGACGCGCTCGAGGCGACGATCAAGCCGCGCGCGATCTACGCGCAGAACCGTCAGCGCCCGCAGTCGGGCGAGGGTCACGCGCAGCCCGCGACGCTGCAGCGGGGCACGCTCGCCCCCGTCGAGGTCGAGGTCGTCGAGGGAGGCCTGAAGTTCCTCGTCGACGTGACGGCGCCGCTCGGCACCGGCCTGTTCCTCGACCTCCGCAAAGGGCGCGAGCTCATCGGTAAGAACGCCGATGGCCGGCGTGTGCTGAACCTCTTCTCGTACACGGGCGCGATCTCCGTGTACGCGGCGAAGGGGGGCGCGAAGGAGGTCGTCGCCGTCGATCTCGCGCAGCGCGCGCATGCCCGTGCGCGCCGCAACTTCGAGATCAATGGGCTCACCACGCCGCATGATCCGATCGCCGGCGACGCGTTCAAGGTGCTCGCGCGCTTCGCCGAGCGCGGTCGCAAGTTCGACCTCGCGGTCGTCGACCCGCCCTCGTTCGCGCAGGGCAAGGGGGGCACGTTCACGGTCGCGGGCGACTACCCGGAGCTGGTCGAGGCGACGCTGCGCGTGTGCGAGCGGGGCGCCCGCGTGGCCTTCGTCTCCAAC
The DNA here is from genome assembly GCA_039923495.1 of Polyangia bacterium. Lineage (GTDB taxonomy): Bacteria > Myxococcota_A > Polyangia > Palsa-1104 > Palsa-1104 > JBDTCO01. The sequence goes on along the minus strand of JBDTCO010000184.1, from coordinate 19,246 downwards.
ACGATGAAGCTCCTGCCTGCCGAGCTCGACCGCGCCATCGGCACCGGTGCGTATCGCGCGGGTCGCGAGGTCCGCATCATCGACCGCGTCGGGCTCCCCGCCGACTTCCCGCTGCCCGCCGGTTACTACGACGGCAATTACCTCAAGTTCTTCTTTGCGGTCGTCGACTAAGGGGCGCCTCCCGCCGTTCGCTTCTCGGTCCGTCTCGCCCCTGCTTTCGGTCGATTTAGTATCGCTTGATACTACCTGCGATTTCGGGTCGCGAGGTCGGCCATCGCGGCAGTGAGCCGCGCGCGCTCCTCGTCATCGGCCTCGGGATGCAGGTCCGGGTGAAGGGCGCGGGCCTCGGACCGGTACTTCACGTGGCGCGCGGCTTCCTCTGCCTCGCCGTGGATCATGAGGTGGAGCAGCGCCGCGCCGTGATCAGCGTCGTCGATGCGCAGCGCGCCGAGCGCGGCGGCATCGCGCAGGAGCCGCAGAAGGCGCACGGGCGTGGCGCGTGATCGCGCGAGGAGCTCGTCCCAGCTGCGCGTGGTCGAGAGCAGCGACACGACGGCCTGCTCGTCGGGGTCGAGCGCGCTCGCGTGCAGCCCGTTCACGAGCGAGATGGTCCGAGCAGACACTGCGCCGAGCTGCGCCAGGGCGCGCGCATCGACTGGATCGAGCAGGCGCGCGACGGTGGTGCGCAGCGCGGCCAGCGGATGAAAAGGTGTCGTCGCGTCCCACGACGAGCGCCGAGGCGCAGATCGCTGCGCCACGAAGCCAGCGCGCACGGCAACGACGAGGAGCTGCGCGAGGCGGGCGAGCGGCGGTGCGATGGGTGCGCGCGGCGCGACCTCGTCGACGAGCTTCGACTGGCGCTGCGCGTGCTCGCTCGGGCGGCGCGCCGGCTCCTCGTCGACGGCGCGCTCGACCGCATACCCGTGGATCCAGCCGCGGACGAGATCGAGCCTGAGCCGCCACGTGCCCGGCACCGAGGACAGCACGAGGGTGCCCGTGTCCTGGCGCATGGCAGCAGCGTGCAGCGCGACGAGAGGCATGGTCGTGGCCAAAAACTAACACGCCCCGTCGCCGCTTTTTGCACGGAGGCAAAGTGGCGTACGGGGCGGTCGAGGCGTGCGTGTCCGACTAGCGGCGGCTGCGGAGCTCTTCGGCGAGGCCGCGAAGGCGCGTCTCGGCGAGGTGCTCGTCGATGGCGTCGCGCACTTCCTCGTTGAACTTGATCTTGCCGTCCGCGATCTCGCGCAGCGCCGTGACGGCCGGCTTGTTCTCGCACTCGACGAGGGGACGTGCGCCCTTCGAGAGCTGACGGGCACGCTCGGCGGCCAGGATGACCAGCGCGAAGCGGTTGGGGACCTTCTCGAGACAATCTTCGACGGTAACGCGAGCCACGGAGGCCTCCTTCAAGTCGGTATCAAGCCGCCGGTATCAAGCCGGACGACAGCGACGTATGAGTCCACGCCGCGAGCTGCGCAGTCTTCGGCGCCGGCTGCCTTTTGTCAAGCCCACGCTCTATTCGCGCCCGCCCGCCCGCCTCACATGGAACCGCAGGCTCCGCCGGGATCCTCTCCGGCCGCGTCCCGCCGTAAAAGGTGCGCTTGAACACGTAGGACTGTGGCGTTATCTTATGGTGGAGGACATTTCGCGTCCTCCCGGAAGAGGGTTCAGATGCGCGTCACCCCCGTGAACTGGACGGATCTCGAGACCGCCTTCGAGCGTAATGCCTCGGAGATCGAGAGCTTTCTCGACACGCGCAGTGGCGATGTCGTGAGCGTGGTCGCAGGTGCGCTCGACCAGTCCGAGCAGCGCTCCAAGGTGGCCGTGTCGCCGGAGTCCTTCGTCCGCATCGAGCCGGCGGCGAGTCGCGAGCAGTACCGATGGATGGAGCGGTTCGTGGTCATGGTGACCGACCCCATGTTGCGCGAGCGCCTGTGCATCGCCATCGACGGCAAGGGGGCGTTCCGGCGCTTCAAGGACGTGCTCGTTGCGTACCCGGCCGAGCGCGAGCGCTGGTTCGGCTTCCGCGGCGATCTGCTGCACTGGCAGATCCAGAAGTGGATGGAGCGCGAGCAGCTCGAGGCGTCGAACGCCGCCCCGTGGGGCATCGCACCCGAGCCGGCTCCCGATGTGGAGGCGCCGCTCGAGCGCCCGCCGACTCCAGCGGAAGGTCCCGGCGAGATCCTGCGGCGCCAGGCCAAGGAGATCATCGATCAGATCCCCGCGGTAGATCTTCCCGCCGCCATCGCGTTCCTCGAGTACCTGCGCGAGCGCGGCGCCGCGGATCTCAATCGCGTTCGCCCACTCATCCCCACCAAGCGAACCGCGGCCTAGCGGGCTATCGGACGGAGCGCGTCTCGGGCGCTGCGGGGATCCAGATCCATCCGTCGTCGGCGACGACGCGCTCGTCGGGGGCGACGCATGCACCGCGACTGTAAAGATACGCGGTGTAGGCGCACAGGATCGCGTCGAACTTGTGGTCGTTGTCGAGCGCGTCCTGCTTCCACGCGCCGGGGCCGAAGCGCAGCTCTGGTAGGGAGTTGAGGATCTCGAGTCGTGCGGCCGGCGACTCGGCAGAGCGCTTGTAGGCACGCGCGAGCTTCTCGCCGAACAGCCGGTGCAGCGTGGCCTTGGGATAGACCTCGATGAGGTTGTCGCCGAGGCGGAACGTCGGCGCGAGGGCGCGCAGGAGGTAGGTCGCGCGCGCGGTGAGCGGCCCCATGCCCTGGCCGAGCGTCTCGCGCGGCAGGATCGCGTGCTCCTCGTGGAGGATGACCTCGGTCGCGCGCTGCGTGTAGGGCGTGTACCGCGGCTTGCGCGGGCCGATGGGGATGGCCTCGAGCTTTTCGCGATCGCGTTGGCCGAACCAGCGGACGATGGGCACCTCGCAGTCCGACTGCCCTGGGCACACGGACTCGCGGCAGCGCACGCACGCGGGCAGCGAGAGCGGCGCGTCGATGGCGAGCAGCGCGTCGGGCGTTTTGCGGAGGTAGTCGACCAGATGCTCGTCGTAGAAAGGCGCCGACTTGCCCGTGCCGTAGTCCACGACCTCCACTTTCACCTCGCCCGGCTCGTTCACGGCGCGCAGCTGGGCCACGCCCGTGTTCTTGCCTTTGCCACCGCCGAGATCGACCCCGACGAAGTGAGAGTACGTGCGCACGTCGGGTCAGAGTGTTCGTCAAGCCGCCCATGGGTCAAGCGCCGAAAGTTCGGTACGCTGTGCTCATGTCCCGCCTCGACACGCTCCGTCGCATCGCCGCGCAGCGTCCCACCGATCCGTTCCCGCAGTACGGCCTGGCCCTCGAGCTTCGCGCGGAGGGACACCTCGACGACGCGCTGCAGATCTTCGCGACCCTCCGCACGACCGCGCCGGACTACGTGCCGCAGTACCTCATGCACGGCCAGATCCTCGTCGGCCTCAACCGCAAGGACGAGGCGCGCGCGGTGATGGAAGAGGGACGCGTCGTCGCGGCCAGGAAAGGCGACGGCCACGCCGCCTCCGAGCTCGCCGGCGCACTGGCAGAGATCGAGCCGGACTGAGGAAGGCGGGAGTCGCGGCCGCGTATCGTCTTCATGCCGCCCGACGCGCACGAGTCGTCTTCTTCCGATATGATGACCGAGCCCATGGAATCGAGCTACGCCGAGCCGCCGCCCCCGTCGAGCATCGGCCGTTACATCGACCTCAACATCCTCGGACGCGGTGGGATGGGAGTCGTGTACAGCGGCTACGATCCGGAGCTCGACCGTGCCGTCGCGATCAAGGTGATGCTGCACTCGACGCCGGACTTCGTCGCGCGCTTCCGTCGTGAGGCCCAGGCCATCGCGCGCCTCACGCACGGCAATGTCGTGCAGGTCTATGACTTTGGCGTGGACGAGCTCACGAACCCGTTCTTCGTGATGGAGCTCGTGGCGGGCACGCCGCTCGACAAGATGCTCATCGAGCGCGGACGTCTGCCTCCGGCGCAGGTCTGCGACATCGCGCGCCAGGCGGCGCAGGGGCTCGCCGCTGCGCACCGGGCGGGCATCATCCACCGCGACGTGAAGCCGTCCAACCTCATCGTCGACGGCCGCGGCAACGTGAAGATCGTCGACTTCGGCATCGCGCGCGCGTCTTCGGGGGCGCAGCTCACGCAGGCCGCGGCGCTCATGGGTACGCCGGGCTACATGGCGCCGGAGCAGGCGCAGGGCAAGACCGTCGACTCGCGCGCGGACGTGTATGCGCTCGGGCTCACGATGTTCGAGATGCTGACCGGTGCGGCACCGTTCTTCGCCGAGGATCCGATCGCGCTCGTGGTGATGAACATGCAACAGCCGCTGCCCGATCTTCGACAGCGCGGCAACTTCCCACCGGAGCTCGTGCGGCTCGTCGAGCAGATGGCCGAGAAAGATCCCGACGCGCGGCCGCAGAGCTGTGACGCCGTGGCGCGCGCCCTGGAGTCGATATCAGAAGGCGCGCCCGCCGATTTCTCGAAGCCATCCCTCGCCATGCAGGTCAGCAACGATCCGGTCTCGCCATCGGTGCCGCCGACGAACGTCTATCACGTGCCCGCACCTCCGGAGCCGGCGAAGAACCGCATGGCCATCGGGGTGGCAGCGGCGCTCGCGACGGCGGGGCTCGGCATCGCGGCCGTCGTGGCGTTCGGACACAAGCCGCCGCCCGTCGTCACGCCGCAGGTCGTCATCGAGGCACCGCAGACGGTGACGCCCATCGCGGAGCCGCCGAAGACGAACGAGTTCGCGATGAAGCCGCCGACGGTCTCGCACACGGGCCCGCTGCGCATCGCCGTGCTCAGGTTCAGCAACGTGTCGAAGGATCCGAAGCTCGACGCGCTCGCCGAGGGCATCGGTGAGACGGCGATCGACGGCCTGTTCGAGCGTGCGAAGGGCAAGTTCGAGCTCGTCGAGCGCAAGGACCTCGACTCGGACATCGTGGAGATCGATCGCGGCGACGACGCGCACTTCGACAAGTCCACCGTCGCGATGAAGGGGCGCCTCAAGGGTATCGACGTCGCCGTCCAGGGCGGCTATCAGCGCTCCGGCAACGTGGTCCGCGCGACCGCGCGCTTCGTGCGCGTCGAGACGGGTGAGATCATCGGCGTCGCCAAGATCGACGGCCGCGCGCCGAACATCCTCAAGCTGCAGGACGAGCTCGCGGCCAAGCTCGAAGACCACGTCATCCAGATCGTCGACCAAGAGAAGGCCAAAGAAAAGCCATGAAGCTCGCGCTGTGCCTCGCCTTCGTTGCCCTGCTCGCGCCGCAGACCGCGCACGCCACGTCGGCGGCCGTCGCGGTCATGCCCTTTCACGATCTGTCCGGCGGCAAGGGCAACATCGGCGAAGCCATCCGCGAGACGGTGACCAGCGATCTCCGCGAGGTCGGCGGCCTGAAGGTCATCGAGCGCTCCAACCTCGACAAGGTGCTGTCCGAGCAGAACCTGCAGGGCAAGAAGGGTGAGATCGATCAGCTCACCGCGGTCAAGGTCGGTAAGCTCGTCGGCGCGACGCTGCTCGTCGCCGGTGCGTATCAGCGCGCGGGCAACACGGTTCGCCTGACCGCCCGCTTCGTGAACGTCGAGAACGGCGTGCTCATGGGGACGGCGAAGGTGGACGGGCCGCAGAGCGACTTCCTGTTCCTGCAGGACAAGGTCACGTCGCAGCTACTCTCCTCGGCGGGCATGGAGCAGAAGAAGGTGCAGCAGTTCGCGGCGCGTCCGCGACCGAAGGTGAAGTCGCTTCGCACCATCGAGCTGTACGGCGATGCGATCATGGAGCCCGACGACAAGAAGAAGCGCGCGATCCTGGCCGAGACGGTGAAGATGGATCCGGGCTTCGTGTATGCGTCGCGCGATCTCGATGCGCTCGAGAAGCGCATGCGCGAGTACGGACAGGTGGCAGCGGTGGCGCAGGACGACGCGCTGCGCGAAGAGATGAAGCGCATCGAACAGGAGATCGCGACGGAGAAGGATCCGCTGAAGGTGTACGTCGCGTACCTGCAGCTCAACGGGCGGCTGATGATGGCGGGCCGCTATCGCACGCTCATCGCCGTGTCTCGCAAGATCATCGCGAACCCACCGCCCACGCCGCCCGCCTACGCGTCGATGGGCTCGATCTCGGAGCAGGCGCAAGGCTGGCTCATTCGCAGCTACGAGCAGCTCAAGGACGACGACGGCATGCTGCGCGAGTGCGAGGTGTTCCTGCGGAAGTACCCCGCGTCGCAGATGTACTCGATGAACCAGATGCTCTGTAACGTCGCCATCGACCGCAAGCGCGACAAGGAGTCGGGTGGCGACAAGGCCGAGCAGGAGATCGCCGCGCTCGCGCCCGCGCGGCGCCAGGATCCCTGTCAGCGCGGGAGCATCTACAACAGCAACAAGCAGTTCCCGAAGGCGAAGAAGGAGCTCGAGGCCTGCGCGGCCAACGGCGGCGACAAGAACGCACCGTGGATCACCCCGTTCCTTCTCGTCATCGTGAACTACGACCTCGGGCACTACGCCGACTCGCGCAAGTGGATCGAGGTCGTGCGCACGAAGTATCCCGACCACTACCGCGACGTCCGCCACTTCGAGACGATGATGCCGCACGAGGAAAAGTAGGCGTGCAGCTCGCCACGGAGGAGCGCGGCGACGGTCGTCCGGTCCTCTTCATCCACGGCCTCACGTTCGACCACCACCTGCTCCTCGAGACGAGCGAGCCCGTGTTCGCCTCGCGGCGGGCACGGCGGCTGTACGTCGATCTGCCCGGGCACGGGCTGACGCCGCCGGATCCGCGCTGTGGCTCGGCGGAGGCGCTCGTCGAGGTGCTCGCGTCGTTCGTCGATCACGCGTGCACCTCACCGCCGATCGTCGTCGGTCACTCGTATGGCGGCTACCTCGCGCTCGGTCTCGCATCGGTGCGCCAGCTCGCGGGGCTCGTGCTCGTGACGCCTGTGGTCGAGCCCGATCCCGCGCGTCGCACGGTCGCGCCACGCCGCGTCGTGCGGCCGGCGCCGCTCCATTTCTCGACGAGCGGCGAGGAGCGCGAGACGTACGAGGAGATCGCCGTGCTGCAGACGCCATCGACGCTCGCCGCGTACCAGCGCCTCGTGCACCCCGCGAGCGAGCGCACCGATCGTCAGGCGCTCGAGGCGATCCGCACGCGCTACGTGCTGCCGTGGGCGGTCGTCTCGCGGCTCGATGTGCAGCTGCCGACGCTCGTCGTGTGCGGGCGCGACGACCACTGGGCAGGGTACGAGGACGCGCTGCCGATCGTGCGCGCGCTACCTCACGCCGAGCTCGAGGTCCTGCCGGATGCAGGCCAGCTCCTGCCGATCGAAGCAGGGGAGCGCTGGCGCTTTGCGCTCGGTCGCTTCGTGGACGCGACCGCAGGCTCCTAGTCGATATCAGATCTTTCCGACGAGGACGATCGGGCCCAGCGGCTGCGGTGCGCCACCCGTGGCCTCGAGCGTGACCGCGATGGCGTCGGGCGCCGTACCGAGCAGCTTCGGATCGATGGCTGCGACGATCGCTCCGCCCGCAGCGTCACCGTGGAGGAGTCCGGCGGGGATCTTCTGATCGCCGCGGATGATCCAGAGCTGATAGTCCTTTCCCGTCGGTGCCGCGAGGCCGTGACCGATCAGGAACGCGCGCTGGCTCTCCGGGTTGAACATCACGCTGGCCACCCGCGTGGTGTCGTCCGACGGCTGTGGAGCGAGCGCGATGAGCTTCGTGCCACGACGCGAGAGGAGCTCGAGCGCCTGGTGCTGCGTGTCGGCGTCGGCGCGCGCGTGCTCGAGATCGGTCGCGCACGACGCGCGCTCCTGCTGCACGCGCTGGCTGGCGGCGCTCGCCAGCTTTACCTGGTCGTTGAGACGATCGCGATCACGCGCGATGAAGAACACGAGCACGAGCGCCGCGACGCCGATGGTCCAGGCAACCCACTCGGTGCTGCGACGACGCGGGGCGGGCGCGGCGGCGCGATCGAGACGGCGCTCGATGGCCGCCCACACCGCGGGCGGCGGCGTGACGGCAGGGACGGACATCGCGACGAGTGCAGCGGCCGCGTTGGCGTCGCTGAGCGCGTGCCAGCAATCCTCGTGTGTGGTGGTGCTCGACAGGTGCGCGTCGCATGCCGCGCACTCCTCGGGCGAGAGCGCTCCGAGCGCGTACGCGCCGACGAGCTCCTTGAATTCGGCGCAGGTCACGCGCGACCTCGGTCCTTCGGGATGAGGCGCCCGAGCTTGTCCATGGCCGCGCGGACGCGGCTCTTCACCGTGCCGAGCGGCTCGCCGAGGCGCTCCGCGATCTCGCTCTGCGAGAGCCCTTCGAAGTACGCGAGCTCGAGCGCGTGGCGCTGCTCCTCGGTGAGCTCCGCCATCGCGCTCTGGATCTGCGCGCGGGCCTCGCTGCGCACGAGCGCGTCCGCCGGCGTCTCGCCATGTCGCGGCAGGGTCGCGGCGTCGGACTCCGCGCGATCGACCATGCGCGCGACCGCGCCTCGTGTGCGCACCCGATCGATGGAGCGGTTGCGGATCATCGACAGGACCCACGAGCGACCGTTGCCGCGCGCGGCGTCGAACTGGCCGGAGCGCGTCCACACGTCGAGGAAGCTCTCCTGTAAGGCCTCCTCGGCCTCGGCGCGCGAGCCGAGCACGCGCAGCGCGAGCCCGAGGCCCTGCGCGGACAGTCGCTCGTACAGCGTGCGGTAGGCCTCACGATCGCCGCGTGCGATGCGCGCGAGCAGAGCACCCTCATCGGGTTCCCCACCGCCACCGGCCTGCGCGCTGAACCGCGCGGCCACGAACGTGAGCACGAAGCTCAGCACCGGCATGCTCTTATCGGAGCGCACCCCGAGAGGCAACATCTAACCACCGGCCTGTGCCTTCGGAGTCATCCAAGATGGGTACGCGTGCGTGCGACGATCGGATGGGTACGCACATCGCTTGCCGCGCAGCACGAAGCTGGCCTATCGTCCGGGCCTCGTGCGCCTATCCATCGTCATCCCCGTCTACAATGAAGCGGCCACCGTCGGTGCGCTCGTCGATCGCGTGCTCGAGCTGCCGGTCGAAAAGGAGCTCATCATCGTCAACGATGGCTCCTCCGACGGCAGCCGCGACGCGCTCCGGCGCTTCGAGAACACTCCGGGGATCACGGTTCACCACAGCCCGGTGAACCTCGGGAAGGGAGCGTCGGTCCGCATCGGCTTCTCGCTCGCCAAGGGTGACATCGTCACCATCCAGGACGCGGATCTCGAGCTCGACCCGTCGGAGTTCCTGCGCCTCATGGCGCCCATCGAGGCGGGCGAGACGGACGTCGTCTTCGGCTCGCGCTTCCTCTCGCCGAAGCCCGGTGCGCGGCGCGGCAACCCGCTGTTCTACGCGGCCAACCGCGGCCTCTCGCTGCTCGCGACGGGCCTCTTCGGCCAGCGTCTCACCGACATCGAGACCTGCTACAAGCTCATGCGACGCGAGGTGCTCGAGAAGCTCAACCTGAAGGCGGCCCGTTTCGAGCTCGAGCCGGAGATCACGGCCCAGCTCTGCAAGCGCGGGTATCGCATCCTCGAGATGCCCATCGGCTACGAGCCGAGGACCTCCGCGGAAGGCAAGAAGCTCTCGTGGCGCGACGGCTTCGGCGCCGTCCTGAAGTTGATCGACGAGCGGCTGAAGGCCTAGAAACGACTCTGGCGCGGCCGAGACGAGCTCGGTCCGCGCCAGCCAGTGACCGACGAATCGGTGCAGGTGTTACAGCGCCTTCTTGACCATGTCCTCGATCTTGGCGCGGGGCACGGCGCCGACGATCTGGCCCTGGACCTTGCCGTCCTTGAAGAGGAGCAGCATCGGAATGGAGCGCACGTCGTACTGCGTGGCCGTCTTCGGGTGCTGGTCGATGTCGAGCTTGCCGACCTTGAGCTTGCCAGCGTAGTCACCGGCGAGCTGCTCGACGACCGGAGCGATCGCGCGGCATGGGCCGCACCAGGGCGCCCAGAAATCGATGAGAACCGGCTCGGACGACTTCAAGACTTCCGACTCGAAGTTGGCGTCCGTGATGGTGACGAGCTTGTCCGAGGCCATTGTTTCCTCCGTGAGCGATGGGGCGTTACGCGCATGCGGATGCAGCAGCGATGCGACTTGCGAATGTGCGGCGCTCCACCGTCGAAGTCAATCACGCGCGGGCGCTCGCCTGGGCAGTGGTAAGGTTACGCGCACATGAGCCCACCGCCGCCGCCCGCTGAACGTCGCGCGACGCTGCTCGTGTGCCTCTTGCTGGTCGTGCTCACGCTCGGCTTGCACCACGAGGTGATCTTCTCGGGGGACGTCTATCACATGGACGACGCCGCCGATGGCTACTACCCGTGCCACGTCGCGATCACTCGGGCGTACGCGCACGGGGAGCTTCCGTCGTGGGAGCGGGGTGCTGCCACGGGGTGGCCGATGGTCGCCGATCCGTACTACGGGCCGTTCTACCCGCCGAACGTGCTCTTCGGCGTTCTCGGTGCAGCGCGTGGCCTGGGCTTTCTCGCGGCGCTGCACACGCTGCTGTGCGGGCTCGGCATGCTGTGGCTCCTGCGGCGTCGCGGGCTCTCGCCGGCGAGCGCGGGGTTCGGTGCGGTCTCGCTCGCGCTGTCATCGTTCCTCGTGTGCCGCATCCGCCACATCATCTTTCCCGAGGGCCTCGCGTGGATGACGTTCGCGCTGTGCGGCGTCGAGGGCTGGCTCCGGACGAGGCGTCCGCGCGAGCTCGTGCTCGTCGCTGCATCCGTCGGGCTGACGTTGCTGTGCGGCGCGCTGCCGCTCCTGCCCTTCTTCGGCATCGTTGGTGTGTTCTACGTGTTGCCGCGGCTGCGTACCGGTGAGCGACCGCTCGTCGACGCGCTCGCGATCGTCGGAGCTGCGCTCGTCGGGCTGCTGCTCTCCGCGGCCCAGCTCGTACCGACGCTCAGTCATCTGCCGCTGTCTCCGCGCGCGCTCGGGACCAGCTACGCGTTCGCGTCGAGCTACGCATGGCCGAGCCTCTCGTACCTCGGCACGCTCCTCGTCCCCGATCTCTTCGGCGGCGAGGATCGCGAGCACTGGTTCGGCATGTTCAACCACTGGGAGATGGCGGGCTACTACGTCGGCGTCTGGGCGATCCTCCTTGCGCCGCTCGCATTCTGGCGTCGGCGCCGAGGTGTCGTGCTCGAGACCATCGCGCTCCTCGTTGCCGCGCTCATGGGCATCGTGCTCGCGTTCGGCGATCACGCACCGCTGCATGGCTTCTTCTACAAACACCTGCCGCTCTACGCCGCGCTGCGCTGCCCGACTCGCGCGCTCGTCATGACGATGCTCGCGACCACGGTGCTGTCGGCCGAGGGCATCGAGGCGCTGCTCGATCGCACGCGCACACGCAGCGTCGGCTGGTACGCGGGCGCGGCCCTCTTCGCGCTCGGGGGCGTCGCGTTTGCGATCGTGCTCGAGAAGACGAAGCTCTTCAGCCACGGCGCGCTGTCTCCGCTCGATCTCGTGCAGCGCAGCGCGTTCGCTCACCTCGCGGTCGTCCTCGGTGCTGGGCTCGCGGCGCTGTGCCTGTGGCTCGCCGACGGCACGCGCCTCGTCGCGCCGCTGTTCGTGCTCATCGCCGGGGTCGATCTCGTCACGATCGATCGCGGCTACGTGCAGCCGCGTCCGTTCGACTACGTCGAGGGGACGCAGCGGCTGCAGGCCGTCGACTGGCTGCTCCAGCAGAAGCCCACCGATCGCTTCGCGCTCGATCCCCACGGCCCGTTCCGCCTCCACAACCTCGGCATGACGTACGGCATCGAGGGCGTGACCGCATACAGCTCGGTGCAGATCTTCCGCTACGTGAACTTCCTGCAGATCATCGCGACCGGGCGCGGACTGCCCACGCCGCTCGACGGGGATCCGGCGGCGAGCGACCTCAAGCGCTTCGACTCGCCGCTCGTCGACCTGCTGAACGTGCGCTGGGTCCTCGCCGAGCGACTGCCCGCACCCGGGTGGATCGAGCGCTTCCACCCGAAGGCTGGCTCCACCGCACCGGCGGCGAAGTGGGAGCCGAGCTGGGATCGCCGCATCTCGGTGTGGGAGAACCCGCACGTGCTGCCGCGCGCGTTCGTCGTGCACGACGTGCAGGTGGTGACGGACGAGCAGGCCGCGCAGCACGCGCTCGCGACGCTCGATCCGCGGAAGCGCGTGCTCGTCGAGCACGCGCTCCTCGCCGGGATCGTGCCCGCGCCGCTCGAGCCGGCGCGCGTCACGAAGGAGTCGCGCGATCGCACGGTCATCGAGTCGAACGCGAAGACGCCCGGCGTGCTCGTCGTGAGCCAGGCGTTCTACCCGGGCTGGTCGGCCACCGTCGATGGGCAGTACGCGGAGTTGCTGCGCGCGGACTACGCGCTCACGGGTGTGGTCGTGCCCGCGGGGCTGCATCGGGTGGAGCTGCGCTACGCGAGCTGGCCGGTGCGCCTCGGCCTCATCGGGACGCTGCTCGGTCTGCTCGGCCTGTTCGGGCTCGGCCTCGCAGTGCGAAGATAGCGGTGCGGTGCTACTCTGAGGTCGTGGCGCGCCTCTACGTCTCGCAGGATCAGATGGACCACTGGACCAACGACGGCAAGGTCGCGCTCGAGGACGATCTCATGACGGTCTCCGCCGCGGACGAGAACCTTCGGCGCAGCTTTCGTCTCGAGACTGCGGTCCGGTTCCTCACGCTGTCCGGTGGCGAGGACGAGTCGCTCTTCGTCGGTAAAGTGAAGAGCGTGAGCGAGCTCGCGAGCGTCGGGGCCGAGCACTACGGCACCTCCGTCATCCTGCGCGACACCGCGTACGAGTGCGAAGAGGGCTTCATCGGCACCCCGACGGATGCCAGGCCGGCGTCGGGCTCGGGGCTGCTCCACCTGCGCTGACGATGCCGCCCCTGTTCCCCGCCACCGTCGCGCTGTACGGCATCGCGTGTGCGCTGTTCTTCGCGCATCTCTATGGTCCGTACTACAGCCCGTACTACAGCCCGCAACACAGTCCGCAACACAGTCCGCAGCAGGGCCAGCGGCAGCAGGCTGCGACCGGCGTCTCGAGCCTCGCGCGCATCGCGCTCGCGCTGGCCTTCGCGAGCCACGCCGTCGACATCGGCTGGCTGTGCACCAAGGGCATGCACCCCGTCGTCGACGCGAAGGAGGCGCTGTCGTTCTTCTCGTGGCTGCTGTGCGGCGCGTACCTCGTCCTGTCGTCGCGCTATCGCCTCGCCGCGATCGGCGTCGTGCTCGTGCCGATGACGCTCGTCCTCGATCTCGCCGCGCGCCTGTCGCCCGGGAACGGAGCGCGCAGCGCCGTGAGCTTGCTGGCCATCGTCCACATCACGCTCGCCAGCCTCGGCGTGGCGCTGTTCGCCGTCGCTGCGTGCGGCGCCGTCTTGTACCTCGTCGAGGAGCGCAACCTCAAGCAGCACCGCGCGGGACGACTGTTCCGTCGTGGGCCCGCGCTCGAGACGCTGGACACCCTCAACCGTCGCGCCACTGCCGTCGGCTTCACGCTGTTCACCGTGGCCCTCATCACCGGCGCCGTGTGGCTGCTGCAGACGCCCGGCGGTGACGGCCTCCTGTCCGCGCAGTACCTCCTGTCCAGCGTCGCGTGGCTGGTGTACGCGGGGCTCATCGCTGCGCGCATCGGCGTCGGCTTTCGTGGGCGTCGCGCGGCCGTGCTCACGGTGGCCGGCGCCCTGACGGCGGTCGCGGTGCTCGTCGTGTACCTCGTGCGCGGCGGACGAGGCGCCTGAACGTGGCCTCGCTGTGCATCGTCGGGCTCTCGCACCGCACCGCGCCGGTGGACGTGCGGGAGAAGCTGGCCGTGCCGAGCGACCAGCTGGAGCACACGTTGCGCCGTCTCACCGAGCTGCCGGGCGTGCGCGAGGCGATGATCGTCTCCACGTGTAACCGCGTCGAGGTCTACGCCGCAGTCGATCACGCCGATGCCCCCGAGCTCGTGCGCCGCACGCTCATCGAGGGCCGGGCGCTGCCCTCGACGTTGCGCGCGCACCTGTACTCGCACGAGGGTCAGGCTGCGCTGCGCCACCTCTTCCGCGTCACCAGCTCACTCGACTCGATGGTGGTGGGCGAGTCGCAGATCCTCGGCCAGGTGAAGGAGGCATACGCGCTCGCCGTCGATGTCGGCACCATCGGTTCGCTCTTACAGCGCTGTCTCCCGCGCGCTTTCCAGCTCGCCAAGCGCGTGCGAACCGAGACGGACATCGCGCGCTCGTCGGCGTCGGTGGCCTCGGCCGCGGTCGATCTCGCCGCGCAGATCTTCGGCGAGCTGCAGGGCCGCTCGGTGCTCGTGGTCGGCGCGGGCAAGATGGGCAATCTGTCGGCGCGTCACCTGCGCGCGGCGGGTGTCGATCGGCTGTGCGTCGTCAACCGCACCCGCGCGCGCGCCGACGAGCTCGCCGCGCGACTCGGTGGCATCGCCTACGACTTGGCACAGCTCGATCGCCTGCTCGCGGAGGTCGACATCGTGATCTGCTCGACGGGCGCGTCGGAGCCGGTGCTGCGACGCGACCAGATGCGCAAGGTCATGCGAGCGCGTCGGGGACGCTGGCTCTTCATCATCGACATCGCCGTCCCACGCGACGTCGAACCCGAGGTCGGCGCGATCGAGAACGTCTACCTGTACGACGTCGATGCACTCGACAACGTCGTGCGCTCCAACCTCGACGGTCGCAGCAAGGAAGCGGGTCGCGCCGAGGAGATGGTCGTCGGCGAGGTCGATCGCTTCCATGCGGCCGAGCGCACCCAGGGCGTGGTCCCCACCATCAAGGCGCTGCGCGCGCGCTTCCACGACGTGGCCATCGCCGAGGTCGAACGCATGGCCGGCAAGGCGGCGACCGACAAGGAGCGCGAGCTCCTCCGTCAGCTCGCGGAGTCCATCGTGAACAAGCTGCTGCACGAGCCCACCGTCGCGCTCAAGCGTGAGGCGGCCGAGGCCGACGCGGCCATGCTCGTCGAGGCGGTGAGTCGCCTCTATCGCTTGCCCGCTACCGACGAAGAGCCTGCGGTCGCGCGCGTCGTGCCGTTGCGTCCGCGTTCGAGCGAGGGGGAGTCGTGATCATCCGTATCGCCACGCGCGGCAGCATGCTGGCGCTGTGGCAGGCCAACCACGTGAAGGCGGAGCTCGAGCGTCGCGAGCCCGGCCTCACCGTCGAGTTGCTGGTGCTCAAGACGCGTGGCGATCTCATCGTGGATCGTCCGCTTTCCGAGGTCGGCGGCAAGGCGCTCTTCGTGAAGGAGATCGAGGAGGCGCTGCTCGACCGGCGCGCGCACATCGCCGTGCACTCGATGAAGGACGTGCCGGCCGAGCTCGCGCCGGGCCTGGCCATCGTCGCTGTTCCCGAGCGAGAAGATCCGCGTGACGCGCTCATCCTGCGGCCCGGCCTCGACGCCACGTCGGTCGCCACGCTGCCACGGGACGCGCGCGTCGGCACGTCGAGCCTGCGACGGCTGTGTCAGCTGCGCGCCATTCGCCCCGATCTCGTCGTCGAGCCCCTGCGCGGCAACGTCGATACCCGGCTCGCTCGCGTCGCGCGCGGTGACTACGACGCCATCGTGCTCGCGTGTGCGGGCCTGCATCGTCTCGGCTATGGCGATCGCATCGCGTGCGCGATCGATCCCGTCGAGTCGCTGCCGGCGGTCGGACAGGGCGCGCTCGCGCTCGAGTGCCACGTCGACGACGACGCCACGCGCGCGCGCCTCGCAGTCATGAACCATGTCTCCACGGCGCGTGCGGTCGCGGCCGAGCGTGCGGCGCTCGTGCGGTTGCAAGGGAGCTGTCAGACCCCTCTGGCCGCGTTTGCCACCGAGGACGGCGGCGCCCTGCGCCTGCGTGGCCTCGTCGGCTCGACCGACGGGACTCGCATCCTCCGCGCCGATCAGCGTGGGGACGATCCACAAGCGCTCGGCGACGCAGTCGCGGACGCGCTCCTAGCGCTGGGCGCCGCCGAGCTGCTCGCAAGGGCGTGAGCCTTCGCGCTCAGGGAGTCCCAGGATGCTGGTTGCTCAGAAGCTGAAGCCGGGACAGTAGTTGTTGTCGCCGCAGGCCTGTGGCTTGTACTTCTCGACGAGGACTCCGGTGGTCACGCCGACACCGACCGCGGCGACGCCGACCACGGTCCAGAACCACCACTTCTTGTAGATGGGCTGGCGCCTCCGACGGGCGAGCGGCACGGGCTCGTCCTTTGGCGCCTCGAGCTCGGCGTCGTACTTCACGTTCATGTAGAGCGCGGCCGCCTGCGCGGCGAGCTGCTTGTCGACGTCGCTGTCCGCCATCTCGTGCGTCTCCGTGGCGAGGCGACGGTGTGTTCGCAGATCGTAGAGGTGCGTCTCGACGCGCACGCGACCGCGCGCAACGCGCCTCGCGCGGACGAACACGGCCTGATCGAGGAAGAGGACCTCCTTCAGGTTGTCGAGCTCGTTGTCGAGCGTGTCGTGGCCCATCTCCTTCTCGGCCGCGCGCATCGCTTCCTCGACGAGGAGGTACTTCCCGGAACGCTCGAGCTTGAAGTCGACGGTCCCCTGGACCTTGCCGGACACCATCGCGGCCTGCACGGACTTGCGGAAACCACCCTTCTTGATGGTGATGAAGTGCTCGCCGACGAGAAGGCCCTCCGCCGCGGTCGGCGTGACACCGACGTACTTGCCGTCGACAAAGGCCTCTGCCGCCGGCGGATCGGAGCGGATCTCGAGCATGCCGCGCTTGCCCTTGTCGAGCTCCTTGCGGACCTCCTCGAAGAGGGCGAGGTAGCGATCGGGGAATCTGCCGGTCTCGTATTTCTGATCGGTACGCCACGTGAGCACGCGCTGGAACTGCGCGCGACAGCCGCGCTTGTCGCCGCTCTCGCAGAGCGTGACCGCGTAGCTCATCATCGCCTCGGCGAGCTCCTGCTTCTTGATGTAGGGCAGCATCTTCGAGAGCGTGTCGATGGCGGTACGGAGCTGCTTTGCGGCGCTGGGCAGCTCGTGATCGATGAGGAACTTCGTGCCGTCGGCGAGCTGCTTGCGCCCGGCTTCGATCTCATCGGACGGGACCTCCTGCGCGAAGTCCGCGAGGCGCGTGTCGAGGTCCTTCATCTCGAGGCGGGGGTTGCGGCGCAGCGCGTCGTCGAGCTGACGCATCCCGGGCACGAGCACCGCGTCCTCGATGTTGGGGTGATCGAGCAGAAACGTGGTCACGCGCACCTTCGTCGCCGTCTCCTCGTCGGCCTCGGCGAGCGTCGGCACCGACGTGGACACGAAGCTCAGGAGGACGAGGAGGCTCGTGAGGCGCCGCGTCATCGACCGGAGCGTCGCCCTTCGAGCCGACGGATCTTCTCGCTGATGAGCGGGTCGGCGCCGGCCTGATCGCGCAGCACCCGACGGAGGCGCGCCTCGATCTCGGAACCGGGCTCGACCGCGCGACCGACCTGCTTCTGCACGGCGTCGTCGATGAGGCGGTCGACGGCTTGCGCCACGGTCAGCTCGCCGGCTTTGAGTGCGGCGGCCACGGCGGCGACCTCGTCGCTCGCGGCGGCTGCGGACGCTCGCGCGACCGGGGCCGCTGCGGAGGTGGCGCGGACGCCTTCTGCGCCTTGCACCTCGTCGGTTGGACCGACGGGCGCGGCGGAGTCGACCGCGCGCGGGCCACCTATGCCGGCGGCGCTGCCATCACCACCCTCAGACCCTGAACCGGAGCCGCTCCCTCTACGCTGGGCCATGCCGCAATACCGTAACACGGGTGCCGTTTCATCGCTGCGTGCTAGCCTCGAAGTCAACCATGAGTCGCGAGTATCGCTGCCCCGCATGTACGTCCGTCGTCGACCAGTCGGCAACGGTGTGCTCGAACCCGGTGTGTCGTGTGGAGCTCGCGTTCTGCTCGCACTGCTACGACGTCACCAACTACACGCTCGCGGAGCCCGCCAGCGGGCGATTCGATCGCGACAAGTTTCGCTGCGCGCGCTGCCAGCGCCTCGGCGTCAAGTGCATGACGTGGCTCACCGGCGGCTACTGCAACGGCTTCGCACGCGCCGACCAGGGCAAGCGCGACAAGTCGCTGTGCGCGCACTGCACCGGGCGCGCCGGCGAGGTCGGTCGCAGCGTGCTGAGCTACTCGCTCATCGGCGCGCTCGGCGGCCTCCTCAAGCGCAAGTAGCAGTGAAGGATTCACCGGGGCCCACGTCGCGGCTGGGCGAGGCGCTCGTCGGCAGACGCTTCCCGCGGCTCGCGGCGGCTCTCGTCATCGCGGGGCTGCTCCATGTGCTGCTGTTCGTGCTCTTGCACGTACGGCCGGGCCCGCCGCCTGCGCCGAAGCCCGTCGTCGACGTCGTGCCGTACGTCGAGACCACCGATGTGCAGCTCGCGGCGGAGGAGACCGTGTCGGTGGCTCCGGCATCCGCACCCGCGGCGACCGCGCATGTCGCTCCCGTGCTCGCGCCTCCGGCTCGAGGCCCCGAGCCGAGCACACCCGTCGCGCCCGTGACCACGGAGGAGGCGCCTGCGACGGGCGCTCCGAGCGGGACGTCCACAACAGGCCTGGGCGTCGGTACGGGCGCCGGCGTGAGCGTGCGAGGCGGCACGGGCGACGGAGCTGGCCCGTACGGGGCAGCCGTCGTCATGCCTCGCGTCGATCGCGCGGCGTTACTCGCGCAGGTGCTCGCGCGCGTGCGTTCGGCGCGGCGCTATCCCGAGGCGGCTCGTCGTCGCGAGCTCGAGGGTGTCGTGCACGTGCGATTCACCATCGGTGGCGATGGTCGTCCGCTCGGCATCGCCACGGCGGACGGCGACGCGTTGCTGCAGCGTGCTGCGGTGGAGGCCGTCGAGCGTGCCGCGCCGCTACCGCTCGTGGATGGGCCGATAGACGTCGACCTCGACTATCGACTCGACGCTAGCCAATAGGCCGGAGCGGAACGAAGTAGGGCGTGCCGTCGTCGGTGCGTCCGGTCATCACCTCGACGCCGAAGACATCCGCGATGCGTGCGGGCGTCAGTACCTCTGCGGGTGCGCCGTGCACGACGCCGCCGCGTCCGTCGAGCAGCAGCACCTCGGTACAGGAGCGCGCGGCGAGACCGAGCTCGTGCACGCTCGCGACGACCGCCGCTCCGCCGTCCGCGTGACGACGCAGCAGCGTGAAGAGCTCGAGCTGGTGCCTGAGATCGAGGTTGGCGGCGGGCTCGTCGAGCACGAGCGACGCCGTCTCCTGGGCCAGCGCCCTCGCGAGCAGCACGCGGCGCCGTTCCCCTCCGGAGAGCGTATCGAGGCGACGCCC
>JBDTCO010000183.1:0-18112 GCA_039923495.1 Polyangia bacterium | reverse complement strand
TGAGCGCGCACACGACGAGGAACGGCTTTCGCCTCCGCACGTGATCCGACCACAGCGGGATCACGACGGCACCGAAGAGGCCACCCACGATGAGCAGGCCACCGACGAGGCCCGCGGTGGCGGCGGCGATGCCGTGCGGCGCCAGGAACTGCTCGAGCCACGTGGTGAGGCCATTGAACGAGCCGAGGCCGAGGGGGCCATCGCCAACGGCCTCGGCACGATGGGCATGTTCCTCGGCATGGCAGCAGGCATGGCCGCGACGCCCGCGCTGGTCGAGAGCGTCGGCCTGCGCAGCACGATGATCGTGTTCTTCGTCGTCGCCGCCGTCGCCGCTGCGGTGTTCGTGGCGCTCGGGACCGAGCGCAGGCCCAACGTCCCATCGGAGACCGGCGGCTTCGTTTCGCTGCTACGTCGGCCGAAGATGCTCGCGCTGTTCGCGATCGCGCTCCTCGGTCTCGGCTCGTTCAATGGCCTCACCACGTGGCTCGAGCAGTTCCTCGCGCCGCACGGCATCGACGCAGCCACCGCGGGCCTCGTCGGTGGGCTGCTCATCGTGGGTGGCCTCTTCGGTGCCGTCGTGATCCCGCTGTGGTCGGATCACGTGCGGAGGCGAAAGCCGTTCCTCGTCGTGTGCGCGCTCATCGCGGCCGTGTGCACCGTCCCCGTCTGCACGACCGGAAGCGTGCACGCGCTCTACGGCTTCGCGCTCGCGATGGGCTTCTTCTTCATGCCCACGTTCGCGCTGCTCCTCGACATGTGCGCCAGCGAGGCCGGCCTCGCCCGCGCCGGCGCAGCGACGAGCCTGCTCATGCTCTTCGGCAACGCGGGCGGCGTCCTCGTGATCCTCGCCATCCCGCTGCTCAAGGCACAGACGGGCGCGGACACGCTCGGCATCTGGTCGCTCGCGGCGCTGCTCGTCGTCGCCGCAGCCATCGGTGTCACGATCCGCGAGACGCCCGCCCGAGCGGAGGAATGACGCGCAGCAGCGGTGCCGGTCCCCGTCGCCGGTTGGCTACGCGTTCGCCCCGCCGTCGTGCGGCCAGATCTTGCGCAGCTTGGTGGCGAGGTACACCGACGTCACGCCGAGCACGAGGCCGGCCGCGATGTCCGGCAGCCAGTGGTGGCGCAGGTAGATCGTCGAGAGCCACAGCGACGGCACGAGCACGCACACGATGTAGAAGAAGAGCCGCGGACGACGTGGGAACACGCCCGCCGAGTAGCGGTTGGCGTACAGCAGCGTCATGATGCCGAGCGAGCAGTGCAGCGACGGGAACGACGCGCGTGTCTTCATCTGGTGCGCGGTGTCGAAGACGCCCTGCTGCATCTCCATGAGGCCGGTCAGGGAGTGGAGGTGCGTGGGCTCGAACTGGCTCATGAGCGGCGCGAAGAAGCGGGGTGGCCCGACAGGAACGAACAGGTGGAGGATGAAGCCGAAGCCCATCTGGATGACGACGGCCGTCACCATCTCGGTGAAGTCGCCGCGGCGCCCGCGCAGGGACAGGATCGTGGCGAGCACCATCGGCGTGATGAAGTAGAGCCCGTAGGTCACCGAGAACCAGTCGACGAGCAGCGGCGAGAAGAGGTGCTTGCCCATCCACAGCGATGGCTCGATACCGCACAGCCACACGTCGGCGTCGTACATCTGCTGGTCGTAGACGGTGTCGGCGCGGATGATGCCGGTGTACGCGCCGAGGCTCTCGAACATCCACACGACGATGATGAGCGGACCCCAGTCGTAGATCGTGCGCAGCATCGCAGCGCGTAGCTCGGCGGCTGCGGCCGGGGTGCCGCGGAGCAGCGCGGGCACGCCCCAGATGACGCGCAGGATGAGGATGCCCATCATGATGCCGAGCGAGAGGATGATGGGTCCTTCCTTGTAGCGGATGCTGCCGCCGTAGGTGAGGACCACCACGAAGAGGCCCAGGACGAAGAACGTCGCGAGCGTGAAGTTCGGCCCGATGGTCGACAGTGCGCGCCGGAGACCTGATGAACGAGTGGGAGCCATCGAAACGCTTCGCATCATGGGCGTCGAGGACGATCCGACCAAGCGGTTTCGTGACCAAAAATACCGCGCTGCGTCGGAGCTTCTCGGGTTGACCGCTCAGCCTGCCGTCGGTGATCGTGCGGGCATGGCTCAAGACACGCTGTCGCTCATCGGTAACACCCCCATGGTCAAGGTCCGTCGCATGGACACGGGTGTCTGCGAGCTCTTCCTCAAGCTCGAGTCGCAGAACCCGGGCGGCTCCATCAAGGATCGCATCGGCCTCTCGATGATCGAGGTCGCCGAGCGCGAGGGGAAGATCAAGCCGGGCTCGCGGCTCGTCGAGGCGACGGCGGGCAACACCGGCCTCGGGCTCGCGCTCGTCGCGGCCGAGAAGGGCTACAAGCTCACGCTCGTCATCCCGGACAAGATGAGCCAGGAGAAGGTGTCGCACCTGCGCGCGCTCGGTGCCGAGATCATTCTCACGCGCTCCGACGTCGGCAAGGGTCACGGCGAGTACTACCAGGACATCGCGCAGCGCATCGCGGACGAGGACCCCAACGCGTACTTCATCAACCAGTTCGCGAACCCGGCCAACCCGCTCGCGCATGAGACCACCACGGGCCCGGAGATCTGGGCTCAGATGGATCACCGTGTCGACGCGATCTCCTGCGGCGTCGGGTCCGGCGGCACCATGGCCGGCCTCACGAAGTTCTTCGATCGCGTCTCGCCGGACACCGAGATGATCCTCGCCGACCCGGAGGGCTCGATCCTGGTCGACTACGTGAAGACCGGGAAGTTCGGCCAGGCGGGGTCGTGGCTCGTCGAGGGCATCGGCGAGGACTTCATCCCGAGCATCTCGGACTTCTCGAAGGTGAAGTCGGCGTACTCCATCCCCGATCGCGAGTCCTTCGACACCGCGCGCGAGCTGCTCAAGAAGGAGGGCCTCCTCGCTGGATCGTCGTCGGGGACGCTCATCGCCGCGGCGCTGCGCTACTGCCGCGAGCAGAAGACGCCCAAGCGCGTCGTCACGTTCGTGTGCGACAGCGGCAACAAGTACCTGTCGAAGATGTTCAATGACTTCTGGATGGCCGATCAGGGCTTCCTCGACGTGAAGAGCCACGGCGATCTCCGTGATCTCGTCTCGCGCTCGCACGAGCGCCGCGCCGCCATCGTCGTGCGCCCCGATGATCTGCTGCAGCGCGCCTTCCAGCTCATGAAGCTCTACGACGTGTCGCAGCTCCCGGTGCTCGAGGGCGACAAGGTCGTCGGCTTGCTCGACGAGTCCGACGTGCTGCTCGCCGTGAACAGCGACCAGGCGCACTTCCGCAACCCGGTGCGTCAGCACATGTCGACCAAGCTCGAGACGCTGCCCATCCACACGCCGATCTCCGACGTCGTGCCCGTGCTCGCGCGCGGCCTCGTGGCCATCGTCGTCGATGGCGACCGCTTCGTCGGCCTCGTGACGCGCTTCGATCTGCTCAACCACCTGCGACGGCGCCTGAAGTAGATGAGCACGATCGTAACGCCGCGCCTCGAGCTCGTGCCCATGTCGCTCGAGCTGGTGGAGGCGGTGATGAGCCACGACCG
This sequence comes from Polyangia bacterium, assembly GCA_039923495.1. GTDB lineage: Bacteria > Myxococcota_A > Polyangia > Palsa-1104 > Palsa-1104 > JBDTCO01. The sequence continues at coordinate 14,541 of JBDTCO010000183.1, read as the reverse complement.
CGATGCATCGGAGCGTATCGCAGGCGCCGTGCTGCCCAAGCTGTGGCCGAACCACGCGCTCATCGAGCGTGCGTTCTTCGTATCGCTCGACGCGATCCGTGCGGAGCCCGAGCGACGATTGTGGGGCGACAGGCTGTGCATCTCGCGCACGGAGCCGCGGCGCGTCGTCGGGAGCGTCGTGTTCCATGGTCGACCCGACGACGGCATCTGCGAGCTCGGCTACGGCATCGAGGAGGGTTCGCAGCGCGATGGCCTCGCCACCGAGGCGACGGCCGCGTGCGTCGCGTGGGCCTTCCAGCACGACTACGTCAAGGCGGTCCGCGCGACGACGTTCTCCTGGCACAAGCCGTCGCTCCGCGTGATGGAGAAGCTCGGCATGACCCACATCGGCACCGAGCAGCACGACACGCTCGGCGAGATGCTGGTGTACGAGGTGCGGCGGTAGGTGACTCCACTGCGCGCGGCGTTCGCGTTACAGTGAATGCCCCATGCTGACCTTCTCCAACGATGCACAGGTAGCCGAGAGCCAGATGCAGGCCGTCATCTTCATGATGACGACGTTCGGCTACATCGACGGCGACTTCGATCAGCGCGAAAAGGAGTTCGTCCGTGATCGCATCCGCGCGCTCGTGAAGGCGCGCGTCGACGGCGCGAAGGTCGGCGACGTCATTGTGCGCTCCGAGCTCGTCGACAAGTTCACGACGCACTTCCACGAGGTCTTCGAGCAGGTCGACGCACGCGTGCGCGACCTCATGAACGAGCCCACCGCATCGGGCGAAGACCCGAGCGCCTTTGTGCATGCGCGCCTCAAGCAACAGTGCCTCGAGCTCATGCAGGGCTTCGACAAGGAGGGCCAGGAGGCGTTGATGGCCGCCATCGACGAGCTGCTCATGGCCGACGGCGAGGTCCACCCCGCCGAGGTGAAGTTTCGCGCCGAGCTCGCGTCGTTCCTCGAAGCGGACCTCGGGCTCGAGCTCATCGACGAGGACGATGGACCGCGCGGCAACGTCACACTCGAGGCCGTCGTGGAGCTGCCACCCGCCGGCGCCGTGCACCCGTTCTTCGAGCCGTTCGAGCACCACTATCGCAAGGACGTCATCGAGCAGCAGATCCAGGCCGACGTCGCGCTCGTCGACAGGGCACGCCACCTGTTCGCGGATCAGCGCAAGAAGGGCGAGGGCAAGCTCAGCGGCAAGAAGAGCTTCGTCGAGCTCGCCGGCGAGGACGCGTTCCTCGACGGGCACGTCTACGTCGTGCCGCCGAAGCCCGGCAAGAAGTACGACATCCTCGTGCTCGGCGATCTCCATGGCTGCTACAGCGTGCTCAAGGCGGCCATCCTCCAGTCGAACTTCTTCGACAAGGTGAACGAGTACAAGAAGGACCCCACCAAGCCGGAGCCGCACCTCATCCTGCTCGGCGACTACATCGATCGCGGCCTGTTCTCGCTCAATGGCGTGCTGCGCGGTGTGCTGCAGCTGTTCGTGACGGCGCCCGAGTACGTTCACGTGCTGCGCGGCAACCACGAGTACTACATCGAGCACGAGGGCAAGGTGTACGGCGGCGTGCAGCCGTCGGAGGCCATCAACACGCTGCGGCCGTACGTGCCGATCGAGGTGTTCCGGCACTACATCGAGCTGTTCGAGATGCTCCCGAACTCGCTCTCGTTCGGCGAGCTGTTCTTCGTGCACGGCGGTATCCCGAAGGACCGCCTCGTGAAGGAGCGGTGGAAGGATCTCTCCTCGCTCAACGATCCGGACATCCGCTTCCAGATGATGTGGAGCGACCCGTCGAAGGCGGACGTCATCCCGGCCGACCTGCAGGACAAGAGCTCGCGCTTCGCGTTCGGCAAGTTGCAGTTCCGCGCGTTCATGCAGAAGCTCGGCGCCTCGACGATGTTCCGCGGCCACGAGAAGGTGAACGATGGCTTCGTCACCAACTACGACGGCGACGAGGGGCGGCTCTACACGCTGTTCTCGTCGGGCGGCAAGGACAACGACGACCTGCCGGAGACGTCGAGCTACCGCACCGTGACGCCGATGGCCCTCACCATCATCCACGACGACTCGGGCACGAAGCTCCGGCCGTGGGCGCTGGACTATCGTGCGTACAACGACCCGGAGAAGAACGGCTTCTTCAAGATCGCGCCGGAGATTCCCCTGCGCGCGAAGTAGCGGACACGAAAAAGCCCGTCGCGCTGGCTTGCGCGACGGGCTCCGTGATTGCCGGCAGAGGTTACGAGAGGCTGCTGGCGGCCTTCACTTCCCTGGCCTCCGATTCCTCGACAGCCTCGGCGATGGCGGCCTGTGTGCCGTTGTAGTGGTTGCGAACCGCCTCGAGCACGTCCTCGATGTCTGCGCCCGTCCGTGCGGCGCCCATCCCGAGTACCCACGCGAGCGCGCCGAGCCCGACGGAGGGACGCGCGCCGCTGACCTGGATCGTGAAGCCGGCGATCATCTTGCCGGCCAGAAGAACCTCCCGTTCGAGCACCTGTTCGGGGGTCTCGGTGGTGCGATCCTCGACGATGATGTTTTCCATAGGTCTCAAGATGCGCATGCCCGGATACAGCGCAAGGCCGGTGGGACACGTTCCGTAGGGCACATGGCTCCTCGTCGAACGGCGATGGCCAGCTCCTGGCCAGTTTGCGCAGGACCCGAACGATGTCAGCTACATGAGCAGGTGGGTCGTGTCCCCAGTAAAAGGGCTACCAGGAGCAGACCCGGTAGTCCTTGAAGAAGAGGCCGAAGGCGGGCTTCTCCTCGCCGAGTGAGGAGAAGATCGGGTCCACCACGCGGGCTGCGCCGTCGACGATGTCGAGCGGCGGGTGGAAGCGATGGATCTCCTGTTTGCGCACGACGTGGTGCATCGGGTCCTCGTCCGTGACCCAGCCGGTGTCGACGCTGTTCATGAAGATGCCGGTGGCGGCGTAGTCGGCCGCCGACGTGCGCGTCAGCATGTTGAGCGCGGCCTTGGCCATGTTGGTGTGCGGGTGCTTGTCGGTCTTCTTGTTGCGCGAGAACTGCGCCTCCATCGCCGACACGTTGATGATGTAGCGGTCGGAGAACGGCGATCGCTCGAGCATCGGACGCAGGCGCGCGCACAGCACGAACGGCGCGACCGCGTTCACGAGGTGCACCTCGAGCAGCTCGCCCGTCGGCACGTCGGTGGCCGTCATGCGCCAGCTGTTCTGTCGGCGCAGGTCGATCTGCTGCAGGTCCACGTCGAGCTGCCCGTTCGGGAACAGTGCGGCCGCCTCCTCGCGCGTGCCCACGATGTTGCCGCCCACGTCCTCGTCCCCGCACGGCAGCTGCGAGAGCTGCGCCGACTCGGTGAGACCCACCGCCTGGGCATCGCCACGGAAGCCGACGAGCCCGCGCGCGCCGGCCATCGGCATCTGCACGAGCCCGTCACCGGTGCCGAGCTGCGACGCGAGCGCGCGGTGATCCGCCAGGATGCGCTGCATCGGGAGCGAGAGCGTGTCGAACCCGCGCGCTTCGAGCGGCAGCAGGTGCTCGTAGAACGCCGCGGGTCTGCGCACCGTCTGCGCCGCGTTGTTGATGAGGATGTCGAGGTGCGGCCAGCGATGTGCAAGGTGCGACGTGAAGAGCTCGACGCTCGGGATGTGCCGCAGGTCGAGCCCGTACACGTGGATCCGATCGGCGAACGAGTCGTGGTCCGGCAGCGATGCGAAGCGCTGCGCGGCATCACGCGGAAAGCGCGTCGTCGCGATCACGCGGCAGCCGCGCTGGAGCAAGAGCAGGCACGTCTGGAAGCCGATCTTGAGGCGCGAGCCCGTGACGACCGCGATGCGCCCCGTGAGGTCACCCTTCGGAAAGCGCCGCGCGTAGTTCAGATCTGCGCAGCTCGGGCACATGCTCGCGTAGAAGAAGTGGACGTCGACGTACTCCGCCTTGCAGACGTAGCAGGAGCGCGGCTCGAGCAGCTTCGGCAAGGGCGGCAGGCCGCTCGGATCCTCGATCTTCTCCGGCGCGCGATACACCGGTTGCCGGAGCGACGTGCGGATCTGCGTCGCACCGACGATCGCCGCGTCGTGCTTCCGCTTCGACGCCTTCTGATCGATGCGCTGCTTGCGCCACTGCTGCTTGCGCACGAGGTACTCGGGGTGCGCGACCTTTCCCGCCGCCTTCATCAGGCGCAGGCGGACGGGTTCGTCCATGGCGTGGATCTGCTCGCGAAAGTCTCCGAGCTGCTCGAGGAGCAGCAGCAGGCGTTCCAGCTCGGCGGGGTCGTGCGTGTCGGACATCGGCGGGGAGACTACACAAGACGTGGCGATCAGGGGAGCACGTTCCGGTCGTCTCTCGTCGGGAAGGGCCACGACGCTCCACCACCGCGCGTTTGATCCACGGATCCTCAGCGGGTACGGTCCGCGCATGCGCTCGCGCTTCTTCCCCCTGCCGCTCGATCCTCGCTGGCGTCGGCTCTTCGGCGTCGCGCTGTTCCTCTGCCTGCTCTACGGGTTCCGTCACCTCACGGTGCTGTTCGTGTGCTTCGTCCTCATCTCGCGCGGCCTCGGCAAGCTCGCGTCCGTCATCGAGGACAGGCTGCACGTGCGTCGCATGCGCGTGCTCGGCTCGATCCTCGCGATGTTCGCCGCGGTGACCACGGTGGTCGTGCTGGTGCTCGTCCGCACGCTCGCACCTTTGGTCCGAGAGGCGAGCGGCGATTGGCGTGGCTGGTTCGAGGCGCTGCAGAACCACCCCGCGCTCGAGAAGCTGCGCGATCTCACCGGCGTCTCCGGCGCCGGCCTCGTCGAGCAGGCGAAGCACCACGCCCTCGACGCCGTGCATGTCGCGGACGCGACGGCGCACGTGCTGCTCTACGTGCTCATCGGCCTCATCGTCGCAGTGATGTACTCGTTCGAGCGCGAGGAGCTCGTCCACTGGCGAGACGGTCTGTACAGGGGCGGCATCGTGGATGTGCTCGTGCGCTGGTTCGGCTACGTCTCGGACGCCATCGTCGCGACCGCACGCATGCAGCTCGTCGTCGCCATCGTGAACACCGTGGTCACGCTCCCCATCCTGCTCCTCCTCGGCCTCAAGCACGTCGCGATGCTGTCGCTGCTCATCATCGTCTCGGGCCTCATCCCGGTCGTCGGCAACCTCGTCGCGGGCGCCGTGCTGTGTCTCGTCGCGTACGAGTCGCGCGGCGCGTGGGCGGTCGGGGTGTTCGTCGCGTCCACGTTCGTCCTCCACAAGATCGAGAGCTACTACCTCAACCCCAGGCTGGCAGCCGAGCATGTCCACCTGCCGGCGCTCGTGCTGGTCGGCAGCCTCATCCTGTTCGAGCACGTGTTCGGGCTCGCGGGGCTCTTCCTGTCGTTCCCGGCGCTCTACGTGGGCTCGCGCATCCGCAACGAGTGGCTCCGGGAGGTCGCGGAGGAGGACATCGTCGGGGGTGGCTTACCGGCCGGCGCATGACTATATTGCGCGCATGAGCGATCCCACCCAGGCCCGTATCGACGGCCTCGTCAAAGAGAACAAGGTCCTCCTCTTCATGAAGGGGACGCCGCAGTTTCCGCAGTGCGGGTTCTCTGCCACCTGCATCGGCATCCTCGACGGCATCGGAGCCAAGTACAACACCGTCAACGTGCTGGCCGATCCGGCCATCCGCGACGGGGTCAAGGCCTACTCCAACTGGCCGACCATCCCGCAGCTCTACGTCGAGGGCGAGTTCCTCGGTGGCTGCGACATCATGAAGCAGCTCTATGCGTCCGGCGAGCTCGCCCAGACGCTGGCGTCGTACATCGCGCCCGTGACCGCGCCGAAGCTCACCGTCACACCGGCCGCCGCCGAGACGCTCGCCGCCGCCATCAAGGACGCGGGCCCTGGCCAGGTGCTCCACCTGACGTGCGGCGCGACGTTCCAGTACGACCTCTCGATCGGCGATGCACGCCCCGCCGACTTCACCTGCGAGTCCAACGGCGTCACGGTCCACATCGACCGCGCCTCTGCCCCGCGCCTCGACGGTGGCACCATCGACTTCGTCAACGACGCGCGCGGCGGTGGCTTCCAGATCACGAGCCCGCACGAGCCGCCGAAGGTCCGCGCCATGTCGGTCACGGAGCTCGACGAGAAGCTGAAGAAGGGCGAGCCGCTGCAGCTCTGGGACGTGCGTCCCGACGCCGAGCGCAAGGTCGCGAAGATCGACGCGGCGAAGCAGCTCGACGAGCAGGCGTGGAAGATCGTCGAGGCCCTGCCGAAGGACACGATGCTGGTGATCCACTGCCACCACGGGGGTCGTAGCCAGCGGGCAGCCGAGCAGCTCGTGAAGAGCGGCTTCACGAAGGTCTACAACCTCACCGGCGGCATCGACGCGTGGTCGACCCAGGTCGATAGCAAGGTTGCGAAGTACTGATGAGCGATCACCCAACCAACTTCGTCGGCGACCCCAACGTGGCGATCAAGTCGTCCATCGAGGCGGCCATCCCCGGCGCGAAGTGCGACTCCAGCGGGGGCGGCGGGCACTTCAACATCGCCGTCGTCTCCGCGGCGTTCGAGGGCAAAAAGCTCCTCGAGAAGCAGCGCATGGTGCTGTCGGCCATCGCGCACCTCATGAAGGGTGACGCGGCCCCCGTCCACGCCGTCGACTCCCTCGTCACCAACACGAAGTAAAAGCGCCTGCTGGCGGCTACATCCGGAGGACGATCTTCCCGAAGGTGTCGTTCGACTCCATGCGCGCGTGCGCCTTCGCCGTGTCGGCGAGCGGCACCACCTCGTCGATGACGGCCTTCACCGCACCGCGCGTGATGAGCGGTACGACCTCGCGCTCGAAGGTGCGGTGCACGGCGATCTTCTCCTCGAGCGGGCGCGCGCGGATGACCGTGCCGATGATCGTGGCGCGACGATGGAGGAGCAGCGCGAGCTCGAGGGTCGCGCGCACGCCGGCGGTGAGCCCGACCTCGACGAGGCGGCCGCCCACCTGGATGCAGCGCAGCCCCTCTTCGACGTAGGCGCCGCCCACGAGATCGAGGATGACCGACACGCCGTCGGGCGCGTGTTGCTTCACCGCGTCGGCGAACTTGCCATCGGTGGCGACCACGCCGTGCGTGAGGCCGAGCTTCTTCGCGCGCTCGAGCTTGTCGGCGGTGCGGGCCGTGCCGATGGTGACCGCGCCGAGCGCGTGGGCAATCTGCACCGCGAGGGTGCCGACGCCGCTGCCTGCTGCGTGGATGAGCACCGTCTCGCCGCCGCGGAGTCGCGCCTGCGAGTACATCGCGTCGTACGACGTGATGCAGCCCTCGGGGAGCGCGGCGGCGTCCTCGTACGACAGGTGCACAGGGATGCGGGCGAGCGCGCGCGCGTGCGTGACGATGTACTCGGCGTATGCGCCACCACCGACCAGCCCGAACACGCGGTCGCCGACCGAGAGCCCCGTGACGTCGGGACCGAGCGCGTCCACCTCGCCCGCGTACTCGAGGCCGGGAATGTCCTGCGGGCTGTCGGCCGGCGCTGCGTAGTAGCCGCGCCGCTGCTGCAGATCGGCGCGGTTGAGCGCGGCCGCATGCACCCGCACGCGCACCTCGCCCCGCGCGGGCTCGGGCTTGTCGCGCTCGACGAGCCTTAGGACCTCGGGACCGCCGACCTCGGTGATGATGACAGCGCGCATGTCTTACCTCTTGGTGTGTGCGTACGGATCTGCGATGCCGATGTACTGCGTCGACAGGTACTCGTCGATGCCCTCGGCGCCACCTTCGCGTCCGAGCCCCGACTGCTTGATGCCACCGAACGGCGCGGCGGCGTTGGAGACGAGGCCCGTGTTGAGCCCGAGCATGCCGCTCTCGATGCGCTCGCCCATGCGCAGCCCGCGATCGAGGTCGCGCGTGAACACGTACGCCGCGAGGCCGAACTCGGTGTCGTTGGCCAGCGCGACCGCCTCATCCTCGGTGCGGAACGTGGTGATTGGCGCGACGGGGCCGAACACCTCCTCGCGCAGGATCTCGCAGCCGGGCTTCACGTCGACGAGGACCGTGGGTTGATAGAACCAGCCGGGACCATCGACGATGTCGCCACCGGTGAGCACGCGTGCGCCGCGATCGACGGCGTCCTTCACCAGCCGCACCACCTTGTCGCGCGCCTTCTTCTCGATGAGCGGACCGAGCTGCGTCGCGGGATCGGTGCCGCGGCCGACGATGAGCGCGCGCATCCGGTCCGCCAGCGCGTTCGCGAACGCATCGGCGATCCCGGCGTGCACGATGAAGCGGTTCGCCGCGGTACAGGCCTCCCCCATGTTGCGCAGCTTCGCGAGCATCGCGCCCGCCACGGCCGCGTCGAGATCGGCGTCCTCGAACACGACGAAGGGTGCGTTGCCCCCGAGCTCCATCGAGGTGCGCAGCACGTTGCCGGCCGCGAGCCCGAGCAGCTGCTTGCCCACGCGCGTCGAACCCGTGAACGACAGCTTGCGCAGGCGCGGGTCCGCGAGGAGCGGTGCGGTGACACCCGCGGCGTCGGTGGTCTGCACCACGTTGAGCACGCCGGCCGGCAGCCCCGCCTCCATGAGCACCGACGCGAACAGCGCGGACGAGAGCGGCGTGAGGTTCGCGGGCTTGAGGACCATCGTGCAGCCCGCCGCGATGGCCGGCGCCACCTTGCGCGTCGCCATCGCGAGCGGGAAGTTCCACGGCGTCACGAGCAGACACGGACCCACGGGCTTCTTCGTGATGAGGAGCCGGGTCTTGCCATCGGGCGAGATCGCGTAGCGACCGTGGGAGCGCACCGCCTCCTCTGCGAACCAGCGCAGGAACTCGGCGCCGTACGTCACCTCGCCGCGCGACTCCGCGAGCGGCTTGCCCATCTCGAGCGTCATGAGCAGCGCGAAGTCCTCCGTGCGCGCGATCACGAGCTCGAACGCGCGGCGCAGGATCTCGCCTCGCTCACGCGGCGGTGTGCGCGCCCAGCCTGCCTGTGCGCGCGAAGCGGCATCGAGCGCGCACAGCCCATCCTCGGCGCCGCCATCGGACACCTGCACGAGCACCTGCCCGTTCGATGGATCCTCGACGGCGAACGTCTTCTTGCTCCGCGCCGGACGCCACGTGCCATCGATGAGCAGTCCGGTGGGAACGTCGGGGTGCATGGCTACTCCTCGCACGCGCAGAGGCCTGAAGGTGGGAGCGTACAAGAGACGGTTCGGGTCACGGGCGCTCCTCGGTCAGGTTGCCGTCCTGAACATACCGCGGCTCGGCGCGCTATGATGCCGCTCGTGCAAGCGCTCTCCAGCTCCCCCATGTTTCGTTTCGACGGGCTCCGGTCGGGCATCATCGAGGAGGTCACGGAGCGCATCGTCGATGCGCACGCGCGCGCCGAGCGCACGGTCGAGCCGCTCGATCGCCTCCTCAACGAGCTGGTCATCCACGAGCAGAAGCGGCTGCGCCACGTCCATCCGCCGGACACCATCGAGGACAAGCGCCGCGTCGACGACATCGCGCGCGCGCTGCAGCGCCGCGCGACCGAGGGCGAGCTGCTCGAGCTCCTGCGCAGGCAAGCGCGCGCCTACGCGCAGGACATCGCGGGCTCGTTCTCGAACCCGACCTACAAGGTGGCCACCAGCGTGCTGCCCTCGCTGCTCTCGCTGCTGCTCACGCCGCAGCACCTGCGCTCGGGCGAGTTCGGCCTCGGTGCGCTCGACGCGCGCGTGCGGATCGATGGCGACATCGAGCAGCTGCGTCGCCTCTCCGCGACCGGCGTGCTCGTGGTCGTGCCGACGCACCTCTCCAACCTCGATTCACCGCTCGTGGGCTACGCGCTCATGCGCGCGGGCTTGCCGCCGATGGCGTACGGTGCCGGCAAGAACCTCTTCTCGAGCCCGCTCACGTCGTTCTTCATGGCGCGCCTCGGTGCGTACAAGGTCGACCGTCGCCTCGGGTTCCCGCTCTACAAGGAGATCCTGAAGACGTTCTCGCAGGTCATCCTCGAGGAGGGGTTGCACTCCATCTTCTTCCCCGGCGGCACGCGCTCACGATCGGGGGCTGTCGAGTCGAAGCTCAAGCTCGGTCTCGCGGGTACGGCGCTCTCCGCGTACGTCGAGCAGCTACGCACGCTCGGGCCCGGCGCGCGCCGCTTCTACTTCGTGCCGATGACGCTGAACACGCCGCTCGTGCTCGAGGCCGAGACGCTCATCGAGGACTACCTCAAGGAGATCGGCAAGAACCGCTACATCATCGAGGACGACGAGTTCTCGAGGATGGGCCGCGTCGCCACCTACGCCCGCAAGGTCATGACGATGGACCAAGGGCTCGAGCTGCGCTTCTGCGCGCCGCGCGATCCGTTCGGTAACCACGTCGACGCCGATGGTCGCTCGCTCGACTCGCACGGTCGCGAGATCGATCCTGCGCGCTACGTCATGCGCGACGGTGTGGTCACGCACCACGCGGGCCGCGACGCCGAGTACACGCGCGAGCTGGGTCGCCACATCGTCGACGACTTCCGCGAGGGCACGAGCTACTTCTCGACGCACATCGTGAGCGCCGCGCTGTTCGCGTACCTCGAGGCCGAGATCCCCGGCTCCGATCTGTACCAGCGCCTGCGTCACCCGCGCCGGCTCGTCGTGGACGCCGCCGCGCTCGCGAGGCGCGTCGATGCGATCAAGGCCGCCATCATCGGCGCACCTGCGCTCGGTCGGCTCGCGCAGCGCGTCGCCGACATGGACGGTCAGGAGATCGTCGACGATGCGCTGTCCGCGTTCTCCGGCTACCACACGCACCCCGCGGCCCAGCGCTCGGGCTCGGTGATCGAGCTCGTCGATCGCGAGCTCATTCTTTACTATCGAAACAGGCTCGCCCATCACGGTCCCGCGCTGGAAGCGGCGCGTCCCGTCGGAGGTGGAACGTGAGCGTGCTCGGTATCGTCAACGGCACCCCGGTCGGTGAGGCGCTCGTCGCACGGCTCGGCACCGATGGGCGGAAGGTCGTCTCGGGTGTCGATGCGCCGAGCCTGAAGCGCATGTGTGCGGAGGCGCGGCTCATCCTCGTCGATGCGCACCGCGCGGAGCTGTTGCCGCTCCTGCGCCGGCTCGGTGAGTACCTCGAGCCGAACCACCTCGTCGCGCACACCGTGCACGGCCTGGGTCAGGAGGGCCGCGTGTCTCTGCTCATCGAGACCGAGAGCGCGTGCAGGCGCGTCGGGGTGCTCGCGGGCCCGCTGCTGGTGAGCGCGCTGCGTGCGGGGACTCCGACGGCGGCCGTCATCGCGAGCCATCACCCGGAGGTCACCGAGGAGTTCGCGAGCGCGCTCTCCACCAAGCACCTGCGCGTGTATCGCAGCCGCGATGCCGCGGGCGTCGAGCTGTGCGCATCCTTGACGGAGCTCGCCGTCGTCGCCTGCGCGATGGTGGACGCGCTCGCGCTCGGTGCGCCGGCACGCGCGCTCGTCATCACGCGCGCCGTGCGCGAGCTCGGGCGCCTCGTCGCGCTGCTCGGCGGCGATCCGCTCACCGCCAATGGCCTCGCGGGACTCGGTGATCTGCTGGTGCGCAGCGTCGACCCGACGACGCCGTCGTACCAGGTGGGCGTGGCGCTTGCGAAGGGTGGCGACATCGATCCGAGCACGCTCGACTCCATGAAGCGCACCGCTGCGCGGCTCGATCAGCTGAACCCTGGCAAGAAGGTCAGCGCGCATGTGTTCCACGGCGTCGCCGCGGCGCTGACCGACGGCGTCGAGCCCGCCACGCTGATCGAGAAGCTGATGTCGATCCGCGTGCTCGACGAATAGAGCGCGCTACAATCGCGCGGTGTCGAACGTGAAAGCTGTCGCCCTCCTGCTCGGCACCATGCTGGTCTCGTGCGGCGGCTCGGGGGACTGCGTCACGGAGAAGTGCTCGTCGGGGCTGCACTCGTACCGCGTGTGCGTCGGCGCAACGACCACCACCACGTACGAGTACAGTGGTTCGTCGTGCGCGTGCGACAACGCGAGCACCACCGGCTGCGAGGGTTGCGCCACCGAGGTCGCGGCCTATTGCGGCGACGGGGACGGCGGCACCTCGATGACCGACGACCTCGGGTCCACCGACACGCAGGACCTGTCCACACCGCAGTCATGCTCGATCGTCGGCTCGTTCAGCGCGAGCACGTCCACCACCGCCTCGACGCTGCTGTCGGCCTCGTCGGGCGGGTCGTTCACGCTCGACATTCAGTCGTCGAGCGCGCTCATCGACATCGAGGGGATCTTCTCCGTGGCCGGCAACGCCGTGTCGCTCACCAACACGTCGTCGCTGCCCGACAGCATCGAGGGCTGCATCGGCGACACGGCCACCTACGCGCTCGCGTGGGATACGTCGTGCACCACGGTCACGTTCACGCGCGTAAGCGACACGTGCACGGGCCGCGTCGCCGACGTGAACGGCTCGACGCTCACGCGGCAGTAGCCTCAGTGGCTGCGTCCAGCATCTCGGCGCGCGTCCGCTCCGCGAAGGGGCGCCAGCCGCCGCGGGCGAGGCGCAGCCACTGTGCGGTCGCGCCGATGAGCACCTCGGCGGAGAGCCCGATCCAGCCGCCGAAGGCCTCGAGGTGGAAGTGGAAGCCGAGGAGCCACGCGAGCGGCGGCGTGAGCCCCCACGAGCACAAGACGCCGAGCCACGCCGGGAAGACGACGTCGCCCGCACCGCGCAGGATCGCGCGCGCGACGATGTTGAGGCCGTCGATGACGAGGAACACGCACGAGACGTAGACGAGCTTCATGGCCACGTGCTGGGTGACGGCGTCGCTGGTGAAGGTCGCGACGAGCCCCGAGGCAAAGAGCAGCAGCACGAGGGTGCAGAAGCCGGTGTACGCGCTGACCACGAGCGCGGCGAGCCGTGCGATGCGCGGCACGAGATCGTCGCGGAACGCACCGATGGCCTGGCCGACCATGACGGATGCGCTCTCGCCGACGGCGAACGCGGGCAAAAAAGAGAACGAGATGAGCTGCAGCGTGATCTGGTGCGCGGCCATCTGGGCCGGGCTCATCGAGGCGATCATCGCCGCGAGGACCGCGAAGGCGCCGATCTCGAGCATCATCTGGAGGCCCGTCGGGATGCCGACGCGGAAGAGCGCGGCGAGGTGGCTGCGGTGCATCGCCGAGATGCCCCAGCCGATGCGGTGCTGGTACGCGACGAGCACACCGGCCTCGATGCTCTGCGCGATGACGGTGGCCCACGCGGCGCCGGCGACACCCCAGCCCCACGTGAAGACGAACAACCAGCCGAGCACGATGTTGGCGGCGTTCGCGACGAGCGTGGCGACCATCGGTGAGCGAGAGTCGCCCTGGCCATAGCGCACCTCGCGCAGCGCGCAGCCGAGCATCGCCGAGGGGCCGCCGAGGGAGCGGATGACGAGGTACGTGACGAAGTAGTGTCCCTGCGCGACGGTCGCGGCCGCGTGCGACAGCGACAGCCCGAGCGGCCACTGCAGCAGGATCGCCAGCACGCCGAAGAGCACGCCGCCGAGCATCATCGCGCCGAGGTACGCGCCGGCCTCGGTCTTCTTGCCCGCGCCCATCGCCTGCGACACGAGCGTCTTGCCGCCACGGATCAGCCCGAACCCGAAGCTGACGAGCGTGAACGCGACGGTGCCGCCGAGCCCGACGCCCGCGAGCTGCTCGGCGCCGAGACGACCGACGAGCCAGGTGTCGACGAGCGTCATCGCCGAGTAAGACAGCATCGACACCGTGATGGGCAACGAGAGCCGCAGCAGCTCCGCGAGCGGGCGCTCGTGCCACGACAGCGGATGCGCGGGCTGGTCCACGGGGCGCAGAAGGTACGAGACGGCGCAGCGTCACGCCAGCGCTCGACGTTTGCGCTACGCTGCGTTCGCCATGACCGACAAGCCTCGACTGCTCACCGGAGACACGCCCACGGGCGGCCTGCACCTCGGCCACTACGTCGGCTCCCTCGAGAACCGCATCAAGCTGCAGGACGACTTCGACTGCTACTTCCTCATCGCCAACAAGCACGCGTTCACGACGCGCGCCGAGAAGGTCGACGAGATCCGCGAGGCCACGCTGCAGATCGCCGAGGACTGGCTCGCGGCGGGTATCGATCCGGCGCGCTCGACGATGCTCGTGCAGTCGGAGGTGCCGGCCATCGACGAGCTGACGTTCTTCTTCTCGATGCTGCTGCCCTTCAACCGGGTCATGCGCAACCCGACGCTGAAGGAGGAGATCCGCGACAAGCAGCTCGGTGACAACTATCCGTTCGGCTTTCCGCTCTACGCGGTCGGGCAGTGCGCCGACATCCTCGCGTTCCGGCCGCAGCTCGTGCCCGTCGGTGAAGATCAGCTGCCGCACCTCGAGATGACGCGCGAGGTGGCGCGGCGCTTCGACCAGCTGTACTGCGGCGTCGACTCGCAGACCGAGGACCACGACTACGTGAAGAAGGGTGGCCTGTTCCCGGTCATCGAGGCACGGCTCGGTCGCATCAAGCGGCTCGTCGGCATCGGCGCGCCCGTCGACGGTCGGCTGCAGAAGATGTCGAAGTCGCTCGGTAACGCGATCCTGCTGTCGGACCCTGCCGACGTCGTGCAGAAGAAGGTCATGGGCATGTACACGGATCCGAAGC
>JBDTCO010000182.1:0-3093 GCA_039923495.1 Polyangia bacterium | reverse complement strand
CATGGGACGCATCTTCGAGACTCGCAAGCACACGATGTTCGCGCGCTGGAACAAGATGGCGAAGGCGTTCACGCGTGTCAGCAAGGACATCGCCATCGCGGTGAAGTCCGGCGGCGGGAGCCCCGACTCGAACCCCATGCTCCGTCGCGTGATCCAGAACGCGCGCGCGCTGAACATGCCGAAGGACAAGGTCGACGCGGCGATCAAGCGCGCGTGCGGCGAGGACGTAAAAGCCTACGACGTGGTCGTGTACGAGGGCTACGCGCCCCACGGCATCGCGCTGCTCGTCGAGACGGCGACCGACAACGTGGTCCGCACCGTCGCCAACGTGCGCAGCATCTTCAAGAAGCACGAAGGCAGCTTCGGCGCTTCGGGCTCCGTCGCGTTCATGTTCGCGCACATGGGCGTGTTCCGCATCGCCGCCGAGAACGTGAAAGACGCGGAGGCGCTCGAGCTCGAGCTCATCGACTTCGGCCTCGAGGAGATGGGCGAGTCCACGAACGAAAAAGGGGACAAGCAGATCGTCATCCGCTGCTCGTTCAAGGAATTCGGCAAGCTCCAGGCGGCCCTCGAGGAGCGCAAGATCGACGTCGTCTCCGCCGAGAGCGAGTACATCGCGCAGAACCACCTCGAGCTCCCCGAGGCGCAGGCCACCCAGGTGCTCGAGCTCGTCGACGCGCTCGAGCAGGATGAGGACGTGCAGAAGGTCTTTCACAACCTCGCGTAGAACACGGCCGGACCTGGACGCGCAGAGGCTGAGAGCCTGGGTTGCGGAGCAGATCGAGCGCCATGCGCCGGGACCGGACGTCGCGAAGACAACACGGCTCCTCGATTCGGCCAGGGTGCTGCGTGGCGAGCTGTGGAGCTATCAGGTGTTCAGCTCTGAAGACACAGGATCGCTCCAGCAGATGGTGAAGACAGCGATCGTCGCGGAGCGGCTCGAAGCCGTGTAGCGACCCGCCCGCGGCGTACGACGAAGGACCGTCGAGCGAGGCGACGTGCACGAGAAAAGCTGCGATCTTCGTGGGCGTTCCCTCGAGACGTGACAGCGATGTCGCGAGCGCGTCGCGCCTCGTTCTCGTAAACCTCCGCGATCGCTGCGAGTCGTCGCTGGCTCGCGCGCTGCAATCAACGGCGTGCATGAAGCTCCTCGCGCTGTCCGTCCCTATCCTCGCGCTCGCGCCGCACGTCGCTCGTGCGTGCTCCCCACCGCAGTGCGTGCCCGGCTACGTGCTCCCGAAGGACGGCGCCCTGCTGCCCGCAGCGCCGCCGGCGCTCGTGATCCATGCGTCGACGAGCGCCTCGATGAACGGCGACCCGCACCTCACCAAGGAAGGCGTCGACGTGGCGTTCACGCTCGTGCCCGACAAGGCCACGAGCGACGTGCTCGTCGTGCCGGCAGCGCCGCTCGAGGCCGGTACGTACGCGTTTTCGCGCAGCGAGGATTGCAACAACAGCAGCTCGACGAGCGCGCTCACGCTGCAGACGTCGACGTTCACCGTCGGGGCCGTGGTGGTCCAGCCGCAGACGCTCGGCACCGCGTCCGTGGTCGTGAGCGACGGCATGGTGACGGCCAGCACGGCCTCGGGTTCGTGCACCGTGACGTACCCAGCGTCGGTGGCGAAGCTCTCGCTCGTACCCTCGGCGGAGGTCTCGTCGTGGCAGCCGCTCGTGCAGTACACGCTCGAGGTCGACGGTGCGGTGTGGGCGAAGTCCGAGTACGGCAGCACGGTCGGCAGCTCGAGCTCCGGTCGCACGGTGAGCAGCGTGTTCGCCCGCTGCGATCGACCGGACGGCTCGAGCGCCGACGACAACGGCCTCGCCGAGGGTCCGCACCACGCGGTCCTCTCCGGTCACGTCGCAGGTGCGACGACGGACCCGACGCCGATCGAGCTCGACTTCCAGCTCGCGTGCGGAGGTGTTCCGTTCGAAGATGGCGGCGTCGTGGTGACCCCGCAGGTGAAGTCGAGCGGCTGCTCGTTCGGTGGCAACAGCGCGAAGGCACCGTGGCTACTCTTGCCGTTGCTCGCGCTCGTGCTCGTTCGTCGTCGACGGGATGCATGAAGCTCGCACTGGTCGCTCCGCTGCTCGTGCTCGCACCGCATGTCGCGCAGGCGTGCTCGCCTCTTGGATGCGTGCCGGGATTCTTCTTCCCTGCAAACGGGACGTCTGTGCCAGCTGCACCGCCCGCCCTCGTCCTCCAGCCCTCCATCGACTACCCGACGAGCACCTCGACGATCGGCGATCCGCACCTCACGAAGGACGGCGTCGATGTGCCCTTCTCGATCGTGCCCGACGGGACGTACGGCGACGTGCTCATCGTGCCGTCGAAGCCGCTGTCGTCTGGCACGTACGTGATGACTCGCAGCGAGGCGTGCTCGAAAGCAGAGCCCACGCTGAAGTCTGCAACGATCACGGTAGGTGACGCCGCCGCGATGCCGCAGACGATCGGCGTGCTGTCTGCGTCGGTGATGGGTCGAACCAGCGTGCTCGCCTCGAACTACCCGTCCTCATACTCGTGCGTGGACTACACCGAGGCGTCCCTGCTGGCGCTCTCGCTCGTGCCGTCTGCCGAGCTCGTTGCGTGGCGAGCACTGGTGCGCTATGACGTCCAGGTCGACGGCGAGACCTGGGCCACGTCCGAGTACGGCGCCGTCTTCGACGCGACGCCCGAGCTCTACTCTCGCACCGTCTACGAGATCTTCGCGGGCTGCAACCTGCCGGCTGGATCCACGCAATACCGCGCCGGCGTCACACCGGGAACGCACCACGCGGTCCTGTCGGCCCACGTCGCTGGCGCCATCACGGACCCGATGCCAATCGCGTTCGATTTTTCGCTGACGTGCGCCGCCACGGTCCCGACCGATGGCTTCGTGCCGATCGGCGACGCAGGTGTGACGGCGCCGCTCGTGAAGTCGAGCGGCTGTTCGTTCGGTGGAAACGGTGCACGCGTGCCCTGGCTGCTGTTGCCGCTGCTCGCGCTCGCGCTGCGCCGTCGCCGTCTGCGCCCCTGACAATCGCGCGCAGGCGACACACGTTGGGCGGATGCTGCCGCTCTCGGTCCTCGATCTCTTTCCCGTGGTGAATGGCGTC
>JBDTCO010000181.1:0-2600 GCA_039923495.1 Polyangia bacterium | reverse complement strand
GAACGGCAAGAAGTCCACGGTCCACGTGCCCGTGTCGTCCATCGGCGAGGGCCGCGCGAAGAACGTGTATGTCCGGCCGGGCGACATCATCTCGGTTCCCGAACGTATCTTCTGAGGAGCTCGCTCCCGTGAGCGCGCGGTCGTGACCAAGCTGGAGCTCGCCCTCTACGCGCTGTGCGGCTCGGCGACGCTCGCGCTCGGCTCCGTTCATCCCGAGACGCAGGTCGTCCTGTGCGGTGCAGCGGTCGCCTTGCTGCTGGCCGCTTCGCTGAGCCAGGCATGTCGGGGCGGGGTTCGCGTGGTGCCGTTCGGCTGGGTGTACGTGGCGGCGCTCTGCTGGAGTGCGTTCCAGCTGGTGCCGTTGCCACTCGGGGTCCTGCGCCTCGTCTCGCCCGCTGCGGCCGCGCTCCGCGCCGAGACGGGTGCCCGGTTTGCGCCCATCACGCTCGATGGTGCGGCGACGACGCTCGAGCTCTGCAAGCAGCTGGCGGCGCTGTGCGTGTTCCTGGTGGGGTCCGAGGTGCTGCGCACGCGCGACGTGCGTCGTCCCGCGGCCATCCTGGCATGGCTCGGCGGCGTGTGTGCCGTGCTCACGTGGGCGCATCGCTGGTCGGGCGCGACGCGCATCTATGGCTTCTACACGCCGCACTCCCTGCCCGGTTTCGGCTTCTTCGTGCCGTTCGTTGCGCCGAACAACGCGGCGTCGCTGTTCGCGCTGACCGCGCTGTGTGCCATCGGGGTGGCGGTCGCGAGCAGGGGGGCACGTCGCGTCGGGTATGCCGTGCTCTCGGCTGCGCTGTGCGCCTCGGTGCTCGGCACGACCTCGCGCGGGGGCGCAGCAGGGCTCGCGGTCGGCGCGCTGGTGTTCCTCACGATCGTCGCGAGCGAGCAGTTCGGTCGGGTGCGCGGCGTGGCGCTGGCGCTCGGCATCATGGTGGTCCTCGGAGCCGGCGCGCTCGTGACCGCCGGTGGCCTGCGCAGCCGCCTCGTCCAGAAGAACCCCGCCAACTCGGTCGTGAAGAACCAGAAAGTTCGCGGCTGGGCGGCGGGCCTGAAGCTGGCAGAGGCGTATCCGCTGACCGGCGTCGGACGGGGCGCCTTCGAGGCACCCATTGCGTCCGAGCGCGAGGACGACGAGTCCGTGCGGCTGGTGTATCCGGAGAACATCGTGGTGCAGCTCGCCGCCGAGTCGGGGCTGCTGTTCGGGCTCGGGATCATCGCGTTCGCGATCTGGAGGTTCGTGCGCATCGTGCGGCGTGGACCGCTCGGCCCGGTCCAGGCGGCGCTCACGGCAGGCGTGGTGGCCATCGGCGTCCACCAGCTCTTCGACTTCGGGCTCGAGTTTCCGGGGCTCGCGCTGCCCGTGGCCCTGGCGCTGTCCGCGCTGGCGGCGGGAGCCGAGGTCCACGACAAGCAGCGGAGGAAGCCGCGCCCGAGGCTGCGACGCGCGCGAATGGTGCCCGTCGCGTTCTTCGGCGTCTCGGTGTGCTTCCTCGGGGCGAGCTCGTGCCGTCACACCCTCGCGGTCGACGTGGGACGGGCACAAGGCGCGCGCGACCCACGCGAGGTCGAGCAGGCGATCGCGAGGCATCCGGCGTCGGCCGAGCTCGAGATGCTCGCGGGCGAGGCGGCGATCCGCGCCGCGGACCCGAGCGCATTGCGTCATCTCGGACGCGCCATGCGTCTCCAGCCCACCGCGGCGCGCGCCCACGTCCTCGCGGGCGTCGAGCTCGAGCGGCTCCATCGGTACGGTCAGGCCGCGCTCGAGTTCCGGCTGGCCGCGGAGCGGGGAGCGCCGCTGTCCGCCTCGCAGCTCGTTCGCCGCGTTGGACGCTACGCCATCGACGCCGTCCCTCGAACGCAGGCTGCGTACCTGGCGCTGGGCGCCGAGGATGCCAGCCGCAAGCGCTGGGACGATGCCCAGGAGGCCTACGAACGCGCGGCGGCGCTCGACCCCGGGCCTGCACCGCGGATCGCGCTGCTTTCCTGGATGCCGCCCGAGCGTCGGGGTGCGGTGGCGGAGCTCATCGAGCGCGAGGCGGGGGATGGAGCCGAGCTGGCGCTGGCGGTGACGACCTGGAACGAGCTCGGTCAGCCGGAGCGCGCCGAACGGGTGGCTGCGAGCGGGCTCCTGCGCTTCCCCGACTCGGCGCCACTCGTCGCAGCGCTCGCCCGCGTGCGCATGAGCCACGGAGATCTCGAGGGCGCGCGCAAGGTGATCGGACACACGTCACGCTTCGAGCCGCAGGATCGGCTGGCGCTCGAGGAGCTGCTCGTCGAAGTTGCCCAGAAGTCCGGGGACCTCGATCAGGCCGCGGCCGCGCGTGCGCGACTTCGGCTCTT
The DNA here is from genome assembly GCA_039923495.1 of Polyangia bacterium. Lineage (GTDB taxonomy): Bacteria > Myxococcota_A > Polyangia > Palsa-1104 > Palsa-1104 > JBDTCO01. The sequence continues at coordinate 257 of JBDTCO010000181.1, read as the reverse complement.
GCGCGCGAAGGTCGATTTCGAGCAGCCTTCGGGCGGAGGCACTCCTTGAGCTTGCTCGTCACCGGCGGCGCCGGCTTCATCGGTTCGAACTTCGTGCGCCGTCGCAGGGCTGCGCATCACGGCGAGAAGCTCGTCGTGCTCGACGCGCTCACGTACGCCGGCAACCTCGCGTCCATCGCCGACGTGCCCGACGTGACGTTCGAGAAGGGCGATATCTGCGACGCGGACCTCGTCGAGCGCGTGCTCGCCGATCACCG
>JBDTCO010000180.1:0-17863 GCA_039923495.1 Polyangia bacterium | reverse complement strand
CGGCATCGCCGCAGAGCACCTGCCGCGCCTGTTCGAGCGCTTCTACCGCGTCGACAACGCGCGTTCGCGCGAGCTCGGGGGCACAGGCCTCGGACTATCCATCGTGCGCCACCTCGTCGCTGCGCACGGGGGCGACATCCGTGTCGAGAGCGTCGTCGGTGGCGGCACTCGCTTCCTCGTCGAGTGGCCACGATTCGCGCCCGACCCCAAGAGTTCACAGGAAAGTCACCGCGTGAAGGAGCCGGCTCGCTAGGCTTCGGCCATGTCCGATGCACGTGGTCTCGTCCTGGTTGTCGACGACGAGAGAGATCTTCGCACGCTCCTCGAGTTCAACCTGCGACAGGCTGGCTATCAGGTGGCCCAGGCCGCGACCGGTGCAGAGGCGCTCTCGCGTGCGCGCAGCCTCCGTCCGCAGGTGATCGTGCTCGACCTGAACCTCCCCGACGTGTCGGGCACCGACGTCTGCCGCCTTCTGAAGAGCGACGAGGCGACGCGCGGCATCCCGATTCTCATGCTCACCGCGAGGGGGGCGGAGGCCGATCGCATCGCGGGGCTCGAGCTCGGCGCGGATGACTACGTCGGAAAGCCGTTCAGCGTGCGTGAGGTGCTCCTGCGCGTCGAGGCCGTCGCGCGACGCTCGAGCGGCACGCAGCGGCCGGCAGGAGAGCGCACGCTGAAGGTCGGGCCGGTCGAGCTCGACCTCGACGCCTACATCGTGCGCGTCGACGGCGAGGAGCTCCCACTCACGCTGCAGGAGTTCAAGCTCCTCGCGTACCTCGTCGAGGGCAAGGGCCGCGTGCGCACGCGCGACGAGCTGCTCACGAACGTGTGGAACACCTCTCCCGATCTCGAGACGCGCACGGTCGACACGCACGTCAAGCGCTTGCGCGACAAGCTCGGCGAGTCGGGCGAGCTCATCGAGACGGTTCGCGGCCTCGGCTACCGCATCAGGCAGCAGGCAGAGTAGGCGCTGTCTGCGCCCTGGCATCGGCCACGATCGAGCGGCGCTGTGGCGACCGCCGGCCGTGCCTTGCCCATCGCGATCGTGGGTGTCGTGATGCTGGGTGCGCTCAGCGGCATCGGCGTGAGCGATCTGTCGCGCCTGCCGTCGCTGCTCGGGCACACGCTGCTGTTCGCGGTCTCGACGCTCGCGCTCGCGTGGCCTCTGGCGCTCGTGCTCCGGCCGGTGATGCCCGCGGCGCTGCGGGCGCTGCCGCCGGTGGCGGTGGGCACGCTGCTCGGCCTGCTCGGCGCGTGGCTGCTGCCGGACGGCGGCTCTCTCTCCGCATGGGTCCTCGGCGTCGTCGCGACCGCGCTCGTCGTCGCGCCGCGGCTCGCGGCGGAGCTGGCGGTGTCGGTGAGCCCCGCGCGAATCCAGCTGCGTGGCGCCGCGCTCGCACTCGGCGCCACGCAGCGCGAGGCGGCGCGCCTCGCAGCGTCGGCGGATCATGTCGAGCGCGACGTGCTGCTGCGCGGGCTCGCGCTCGTGGCGACGGACGGCGTGGCGGCGCTCGCGGTGTGGCGGATCGTCGGCGCGCACGATCTCGTGCTGGCCGGTGCGACCCTGCTGACGGACCACGGTGGAGTCGCGCTGCCACTCGTCGTCGTGCTCGCGCTGCCCGCTGGGTTCTGTTCGTTCCGTACGCACCCGGGCTCGGTGACCCAGCGCGCGCGCGCTGCGAGTCACGTCGAGGTGACTCCGTGACGCTGCTCGGGGCTGCGCTCTCGACGTCCGCGCTCGCGCTCGTCGCCGTGCTCCTGGCCGCGCCCGCGGCGCTGTGGACCGCGTGGTCCATCGGAGGGGCACGCCTCTCGCTAGGGGCGCTGCGGCTGCTCGCGGCCGTACCGCTCGCCGCGCTCGCGCTGTCTGTCGCGCCGTCGTCGCACGCGTGGCTGCTGCTCTGGGCGGTCGGTGCGTACGCGCCGCTGACGCTCGGACTGCTCGACGTCCGCGCCGCGACCGACCAGCGTCAGCTCGGAGCCGCGCTGGCCCTCGGCATGTCTCCCTTCCAGGCGTTCCGTCATGTGCTGCTCCCCGTGACCGCACGTCCAGTCCTCGCGATGCTGCTGGGCGTGCTCGCTCGCCTCGTTGGCGAGGCGGGGCTGTTTCTCGTCATCGGCGGCGCTCCTGTGCTCGGCGCGCTCGCGTGGCTCCATGGGAACGGCGCCGTGCTCGCGTTGCTCGTCGTCGCGCTGGGCTGGGCCGCGCTCGCGGAGCGCCTCGATCCACGCACGCCGGTGCAGGCATGACGGCGCTCGCGGTGGAGCGCCTCAGCGCGTGGGCAGGCGCGCGGCGCTTGCTCTCCGACGTCTCGCTGACGCTGGAGAAGAACCGCGTGCTCGCCGTCATCGGTCCGTCGGGCTCCGGCAAGTCCACGTTCATCCGCTGTCTCAACCGCATGCACGAGCTCGACGCGGGCGCGCGCGTCGCAGGCAGCGTGCGCGTCCACGGCGTCGAGGCCTACGCAGAGGGCATCGACCCGATCGCCATCCGACGGCGCGTCGGGCTCGTGTTCCAGCAGCCGGCCGTGTTCGCGCACCTCTCCATCCGCGATAACGTGCTGGTCGGCGTGCGGCTCGGTCACGCGGCGCCCGTCGATGCCGACGTCGTGGTCGAGAGGTCGCTGCGCCGCGCCGCGCTGTTCGACGAGCTGCGTGACCGCCTCGACGAGCCCGCCACGTCGCTGTCCGCCGGTGAGCGCCAGCGCCTCTGCATCGCGCGCGCGCTCGCGGTCGAGCCCGAGATCCTGCTGCTCGACGAGCCCACGGCCAACCTCGATCCGGTCGCGACCGCGCGCATCGAGGGGCTCATCGAGGAACTCCGCCGCAGCTGTGCGCTCGTGGTCGTGACCCACGGGATGCAGCAGGCGATCCGCATCAGCGACGACACCGCCTTTTTGAACCGCGGCGTGCTCGTCGAGCACGGTCCCACGACGACGCTGTTCAGTCAGCCCGTCCAGCTCGAGACCGAGGAGTTCGTGACCGGCCGCTTCGGCTGAGTCCCCACCCATGCCCGGATCGATCGAACGTCAGCACACGAACCGCGAGTTCGAGCGCGAGCTGAAGCAGCTCCGCGAGCGCCTGCTCGCGATGGGAGGTCGCGCCGAGCAGCAGATCAGCGCCGCGGTCGCCTGCCTCGTCGATCGCGACGACGAGCGCGCGAGCAAGGTCATCGACGACGACGAGCGCATCGATCTCGACGAGCGCGAGATCGACGAGCTCGCGTTTGCCGTCATCGCACGCCGACAGCCCGTGGCGTCCGACCTTCGCTTCGTCGTGTTCGCGCTCAAGATCGTCACCGACCTCGAGCGCATCGGCGACCTCGCGGTGAACATCGCGAAGCGCGCGCGCGACCTGGCGCGGCTCGATCCGTCGCCCGCGGAGATGCGCCTCGTCGAGCTGGCCGTGCGCGTCCGTGCGGCGCTGAAGGACGCGCTCGATGCGTTCGCGCACTCCGACGTCGAGCGCGCCGAGCGGGTCATCCACAACGACCGCGAGATCGACCTCCAGAACACGCACCTCATCGCCGACCTCATCTCGACCCCCACCGAGGGCGCGCGCGACTTTGCTCGTGCGCTCGCGATCTCGTCCATCTCGCGCTACCTCGAGCGCATCGGCGATCACGCGACCAACGTCGCCGAGATGGTGATCTACTCGCTCCGCGGTCGCGACGTCCGTCACCCTCGCCAGCCCTGAGCGATCTACAGTGCGCGGATGCGCGCTCCGTTTCTCGTCCTCGTCCTCGGGCTGCTACCGGCACTGGCTCTCGCCAGACCGCGCGCTGGAAGAGCGCGCGAGAAGGCCGCTGTTGCGCGCCTGTCGGAGGCGACGTTGATGGCCGACACTCGGTTCCTCGCCGATGACCTGCTGGAGGGACGAGCGCCCGCGAGCCAGGGCGATGAGCTGTCGATGCGCTACATCGCGACTCGCTTCGAGAGCCTCGGGCTCGCGCCGATGGGCGACATGCAGAGCGGTGGGACGCGCAGCTGGATCCAGCGCGTGCCGCTGGTCGGGCTGCGTGAGAAGGTGGTGATGCCGCCGGTGTTCCGCGGCAAGGCGGGCGAGCTTCACCTTCAGCCCGGGCAGGACATCGTCGTCGCGCCGGGTGGCCAGGGGCCGCACGCCAAGCTCGACGCAGCCCCGCTCGTCTTCGTGGGCTACGGGATCGTCGCGCCCGAGGAGAAGTGGGACGATTACGCGGGCATCGACGTGCGCGGCAAGGTCGTGGTCGTGATGAACAACGACCCCGCCTCGGATCCGAGGCGGTTCGGTGGCACGACGCGCCTCTACTACGGGCGCTGGGACTACAAGTACGCCGAGGCTGCGCGTCACGGTGCGGCCGGCTGCATCATCATCCACACGCAGCCGTCGGCGGGCTACCCGTGGCAGGTCGTGCAGACGAGCTGGTCGGGCGAGGCCTTCGAGCTGCCCGCTGGCGACGAGCCCCGCGTGACGGTGCGCATGTGGATCACGGAGCAGCGCGCGAAAGCGCTGCTTGCGCTCGGCGGCATCAAGGAGGAGCTGCCAGCGCTGTTCGCGCGAGCGGAGCAGCCCGGCTTCCATGCGATCCCGCTCGACGTGAAGCTCTCCGTGGAGCTCGCGGTCGAGATGCGCCGGGTGCAGACGGGCAACGTGCTCGCGATGCTGCCGGGGAGCGATCCGAAGCTCGCGCGCGAGGTCATCGTCGTCAGCGCCCATCACGATCATCTGGGCAAGAAGGGCGCGGGCCCCGGCGACACCATCTACAACGGCGCACTCGACAACGCGTCGGGCATCGGTGCCATGCTGCAGCTCGCGACCGGGCTCGTCGGCTCGGCACCGAGGCGCAGCATCCTGTTCGCGTCCGTCGGGGCGGAGGAGCAGGGCCTCCTCGGCTCGGCGTACCTGTGCGCGCATCCGCCCGTGCCGGCGGGTCGCATGGCGGCCAACCTCAACATCGACGAGATCAACGTCTGGGGGAAGACGCACGACGTCACGTACATCGGAATGGGTAAGTCGTCGCTCGACGATATGCTGCAGGCCGTGGCGAAGGAAATGGGCCGCACGGTCGTGCCCGATCAGTTCCGCGATCGCGGGAGCTTCTACCGCTCGGATCAGCTCAACTTCGCGCGCATCGGCGTGCCCGCGCTGCACCTCGTCGAGGGCACGGACTTCGCGGGCCACGATCGCGTGTGGGGTCGCGCGCGCGTGGATGAGTTCATCAAGCAGCGCTACCACCAGCCGTCCGATCAGGTCGACGACACCTGGAAGCTGGACGGAGCCATCGACGACCTCGCGCTCGAGCTCGTGACGCTGCTGCGCCTCGCGGATGCCCCGACGATGCCCACGTGGCGGCCGGGCGACGAGTTCGAGAAGGCGCGCGTCGAGGCGCTGCGAGCGGAAGGCGCGCAGTAGCTCGCAAGGCCACGGGCGACCGCGCGCTGTGGCCATTTTCGTGACAAGATCGTGCGGCCACTGTTCTCGACCCGATGCGCAAGCCCACCGACGCACCCGACGCGGCCAAGGCCGACGTAGCCACGTCGTCTGACTCGAGCAGTCAGTCGCCGGGCTTCGCGCCGACGGCGCCACTGTCCGACGAGCTCCTGGCGTCCGTGGCGGCTCGCATGCCGGGCCTGGCCATCGATGAGGTCATCGCCGGTCGCTACCGGGTGGTGCGCTTCCTGGCGCGTGGCGGGATGGGTGAGGTCTACGAGGTCGAGGACGCGGAGCTGAACGAGCGCGTGGCGCTGAAGACCATCCGCGACGAGCGCCGCGATGGCTCGACCGAAGCGCTGTTCCTGCGCGAGATCCAGCTCTCGCGCAAGGTGACGCATCCGAACGTGTGCCGCATCTTCGATGTCGGGCACCACGAGCGCAGTGACGGCAAGAGCGTCGTCTTCCTGACGATGGAGCTGGTCGAGGGGACGACACTGCACCACCAGATCCTGGCGCACGGCCGGCTGTCGCTCGAGGAGGCGCACACCATCACGCAGCAGATCGTCGCGGCGCTCGCGACGGCGCACGCGGCGGGAGTCGTCCATCGAGATCTGAAGAGCGCGAACGTGATGCTGGCCCGAACCGAGCGTGGACTGCGCGCCGTGGTCACGGACTTCGGGCTCGCTCATCACCGCGACGATCGCGCCACCACCGGGTCCGGCGGCGTGGTCGGGACGCCGGCGTACATGGCGCCGGAGCAGGTCGAAGGCGGCGCGGTCACCGAGCGCAGCGACCTCTACGCGCTCGGCATCGTGATGTACGAGATGGTGACGGGGACGCTGCCTTTCACCGGCACGACGCCGCTCGCGATCGCAGCCAAGAGACTCACGGAGGCTGCGCCGTCGGCGCGGACGAAGCGACCTGATCTACCGCGCAGATGGGACGAAGCCATCGCCACCTGTCTCGAGCGCGATCAGGCGAAGCGGCCGCGGAGTGCGCGGGCCGTGCTCGCGCTGCTCGAGACCGCGCCCGGAGAGAGCTTGCGCTTCCGCCGGCTGAACCGCCGAGCACCGGTCGTGCGACCGCTGTTCGCGCTGTCGTTGCTGGTCGCTGCCATCGCGGTCGGCCTGTATCTGCGCCACGAGCGTCGCAGCTCGCTGGCCGTCGCGCTGGTCGAGCGCGGGATCACGCTCGACGACTTTCGCTCCGACGACGAAAGTGTCGGTTATGGCGTCGCCGCACGCAACGCGTTGCGCTGCGCGCTCCTCGGTGACGCGCCCGTCATCGACAGCCGCATCGACCTGCCGGGCCAGCCCAGCCTCGGCCTCGGCGCGACCGGTGACCGTGCCTCCGGCACGCCGCTGCATCTCCAGGGAGCGCTTCGCGTCGAGCATCGCGGACCGCGCCCGCGCCTCGAGGTTTCGGTTCGCGTCGTGAACCCCGCGACGGGACGCGAGCTCTTCAACGGGTCGGAAGGCGCGGCGCCCGTGGAGCTGCAGGACGCGATCGCGCGACTGGCAGCGCGGCTTCGCACGGCGGCTCGGTTGCCCGCCGCGCAGCCGGTCGATCCGACCCTCGACGCGCGCGCCATCATGACGCGTGTGCAGCACGCGCTCGACACGCAGGACTACGCGCCCGCGCTCGAGCAGGTGGAGCGCGCGATCGCGAGCGAGCCTCACGTCCCGGAGCTCTACGTGATGTACATCGAGGCACTCCAAGGCCTCGAGCTCGACATCGCCGCCGGTGCCGTCACGCGGAAGCTCGCGACGTTCCGCCCGGTCGCCGATCCGGCGCTCCGGTCGCGCGTCGCGATCTCCGTCGGAAGAGACGACGTCGTACGGGTCGTCGCACAGCTCCAACAGCTTCACGCCGATCAGCCCGACGATATCTCGATGGGCCTCGAGCTCGCACGCGCGCTGAGCCTCACGGAGCGCGTTCCCGCGGCCCGTGCGGTCTGCGACGAGCTCCTCCAGCACGCGCGCACCCCAGCGCAGCGCCTCGCGGTTCGCGTGATGCGGTTGAAGGTCGAGATCGCCGGAGATCGCGAGACGATGGTGTTGGGCGAGTTCCAGGCCGTATACGACGAGGCTCTCAGCCGTGGTCTACCGGGGCTCGCCGTCTCCGCCCTCGAGATCGGCTGCGTCGCCGCGGTGGACGACGACCAGACGCGCGTGGCCTCGACGTGCAAGCCGCTCGAGGCGCTGGCACGAGCACACGGTCGCGTGGACGCCGTGGTGCGTGCGGACATCTCCAGCGCTGTCGTTGCCGGCTACGACAGCGACGTGGCAGCGTACGAACTCTTCGACCGGGCGCGCGTCGAGATCGAGCAGCTCGGCTCCTTCACCGAGATTGCGTACGTGGAACAGTTGATCGGGAGTCGCGCATGGGAGCGCAACTCGACCGAAGCCGCGAACGCTCACTACGACGAGGCCTTCGAGTTTGCCCGGGCCAGCCACGACATCGTCGCGCAGACGATCATCTTGCTCTCCCGTGCACTGAACGTCGGTGGCACCGGCGATCTGGCAAGCGCGCGCAGCTTCCGTCAGCGTGCGTACGAGCTCTCGAGCGACAGCCGCGATAACGGCCTCGCCGTGTTCGCGCGTGAGCAAGAAGCGCTCGAGTCGATGAACGCGGGGGACATGGAGAACGCCGTTCGCCTCTTCGACTCGCTCAGCGTGCCGAGCCTGCCGGTCGACGACGCGCTCACGCTCGAACAGTACCGCTCGGTGCAGGTGAGGATCGCGCTCGAGCGAGGACGCGACGCGGACGTCGATGCGGCGCTCGCGGCCTTCGATGCGGATCCCCCGATGAAGGTGGAGGTCTGGGGCGTGTGGATGCCGCAGTTCCATCGCGCCGAGGCGGGCTACGAGCGCGGTGACTTCGCGGCCATGGAGCACGCGGCGCTGGAAGGCCTGAGCCGCGCCCGCGGCAGCAAGGACCAGAGCGAGGTCTACCCGCTCCGCGTGCTCGTGGCGCTGGGCCGCGTGACGCGCGGCGGCGCTGCGCCATCGGTCACCGATCTGCAGACGTGGAAGCGGCTGCTCGATCCGCTCCCGAGTCGAATCTCGAACGAGATGCTACGTGTCGAGATGCTGTCGTTGCGGCGCGCGATGAAGGAGGCCCCGGGCTCGCTGCTGCTCGACCTCGACCCTCTCGTCGCGCGGCTCTCTGCGCCCGGCGCGCTCCTGCGAGGAGGACTCTGGGCTCGCGTGGAGAGACTGCGGGTGTACGCGCAAGCGCACGACCCCCGCCTCGAGCCCGAGCGTGCGGCGCTCATCGCAGATGCGAACGCGCACGGCTTCGTGCTCGTTGCGCGACAAGCGGCGAAGGTGAGCAAGTGAAGAAGCCGCTGGATGACACCGCTCCCGGCGTCGACGGCTTCGGCCTGACCCAACCCGTGAGCGACGAGCTCGTGGGTCCAGTGACCGATGCACCCCCGCTCCTCATGGCCGATGAGCAGGTCGCAGGTCGCTATCGCGTGGTGCGCTTCCTCGCGCGCGGCGGGATGGGCGAGGTGTACGAGGTCGAGGACGGCGAGCTGCACGAGATCGTCGCGCTCAAGACGATCCGTGGTGACTCGGCCGATGGCGAGGCGCGTTTCCGTCGCGAGATCCAGCTCGCACGCAAGGTCACGCACATCAACGTGTGCCGCATCTTCGACGTCGGCTATCACGAGCGCGACGGGCAGCGCATCATGTTCCTCACGATGGAGCTGCTCGGCGGGCGCACGCTCGTCGAGCACCTGCAGCGCGAGGGTCCGCTGCCGCTCCAGGAGGCGATGCGCATCGTCCGTCAGATCGCGGGCGCGCTCGGCGCCGCCCACACGGCCGGCGTCGTCCATCGCGATCTGAAGAGCGCGAACGTCATGCTGGTGCCGCGAGGACAGCGCGTTCGGGTCGCGGTCACCGACTTCGGACTCGCGCACGGCCTGCGCGCCGAGGGTGAGAGCGGCGTGACGGCGCCCGACATGCTGCTCGGTACGCCCGGCTACATGGCGCCAGAGCAGGTGCAGGGTGGCGCGATCACGCCGCGCACGGATATCTACGCGCTCGGCATCGTCATGTACGAGCTCCTGACCGGGCGCATGCCGTTCGAGGGGGCGACAGCGCTGTCCGTCGCAACGAAGCGCCTCACCATCGCTGCGCCCTCGCCGAAGAAGCTGCGTGCCGATCTTCCGGCGCGGTGGGAGCGCGCGGTGCTCGCGTGTCTCGAGCGAGATCCCGCACGGCGCCCCGAGTCGGCGCGCGCGGTGCTGGAGCTGCTCGGCGCCGCGAACGACAGCATCGAGGAGATCGACGGCACGGTTCGCGTCACCATGCGTCGTCGTCGGATCCCGCTCGTCCGACCGGCGCTCGGGCTGTTCACCGTGGCGCTCGGTGCTTTTGGTGTCCAGCGCTGGTACGCGCATCGTCACGCCCCCGCTCATGTCGTGCTGGCGGCGCTCCCGCTGACGCCGCAGGGCGCCGAAGCGGAGAAGGATCCGAGCCTCGGTGGCGTCGTCGCGGAGGTGATCCAGACGCGTCTCGGAGCGAGCAGCAAGGTCCAGCTCTCGGACGAGGAGTCAGTACGTTCGGCCGAGGACCTGGTGCAGCACGACGCGCGGCAGCCGCTGAACGCCGAGCAGCTCGAGCGCCTGCGGCAGCTGCTCGGTGTCGACCTGTTCGTGGTCGGGCACTACGAACTCTCGGAGCGCGGAACGATTCACGTCGAGGCGAGCCTGGTCGACGCGGTCAGCAAGAAGGTCCGCGCGACGGTGAAGAACGACGGGACGCGCGCCGAACTCGCGATCGTCCTTGGTCGTCTCGCCGACGAGCTTGGGCGTGCGGCAGGTATCCCGGCCGACGAGCTCCAGTCCGGCCTCGATGCGACGCTACCGCAGAAGCCCGAGACGCTGCGCACGTACGCGGAGGCGTCGCAGCTCCTCGCGCGAGGCGAGCTGGGCACGGCGCTCGCGACCGTGCGGCGCGTGGTGGCGGGCGAGCCCGAGTACGCGCGCGGCCACCTCCTCCTCGCCGAGGTCGCGCACGAGACGGGGAACCTCGCGCTGATGCGCGCCGAGGCAAACCGCGCGACGGCGCTGGCATCGACGCTCCCGCGACGCGAGCGCCTCTTCACGGAGGGCGTGGCAGCGGCGCTCGTCGGCTCGCACACCGTCGCGCTCGACCGCCTGCGCCTCCTCCACCGAGAGCTGCCGGCCGATCTGGATCTGTCCGTGCGACTCGCGCGAGAGCTCACCGCGTCGGGCCACGGTGATCAATCGCTGGAGCTCGTCGAGTCACTGCGCGTCCCCACGGCCGCGCCGTCGCTGCGTCACCGGCTGGATGGCGTCGAGGCGGACGCGGCCGTGCAGCTCGGCGACCTCGACCGTGCGCTGACCGCGCGTCGTCGTGCCGCGGAGGACACGGACGCGCTGCAGGCGAAGTCGGCGCGCGCGCGCGATCGACTCGCGGAGTGTCAGCTGCTCATGCGCATGGATCGCACGGCAGAGGCGCACGCGGCCTGCTTCGACAGTCGCGCGGCTGCATCGGAGATGGGTGAGCGTCGCGTGCGCGCGCTCGCCAGCAACGAGCTCGCGTGGATCGACTTCCTCACCGGCAAGGTAGACGACGCAGAGACCGCGTTCGAGGCCCTCCTGCCGAGCGCGCGCGAGCTGGGCGACGAGGATCTGGAGCTCCGCGCCCTCGGCCACCTCGGCACGGTCGCGTACCAGCGCGGCGATCTCGTGGGCGCACGTCGTCGCTGGGACGAGGCGCTGCGCATCGCCGCGCGCACGGACGACGACATCGGTGCGGCCCCCGTGCGCCAGGCGCTGGCGATGATGCTCGAGCTGGATGGCCAACTCGAGGCGGCGCTCCAGCTCGCTACGCGCGTGGACGCAGCGCTGAAGGATCAGGGCCTGCTCGAAGATCGCGTGGGCGCGCTGTGCCGCACGGCCGATATCCAGCTCGAGCTCGGTCGTCAGCGCGAGCTCGAGCAGACCCTGGCCGACGTCGACGCTGTGCGTGCGCGGGCTCCGAAGCGCCGATCGCTCGACGAGTGCCTCGTGATCGAGGCTGACGTCGAGAGCGGCCGTGGGCACCTCGATCGCGCGGCAGCGAAGATCCGTGCGGCGGTCGATGTGCTCGTCAGCGCGGGCCAGGGCGCAGGCCAGACCGAGCTGCGCGTCGTCCTCGCGACGATCCTCGACGAGGCCCACGATGCCGTCGGTGCGCGGCGCGAGCTCGAGTTCATCGACGCCCAGACCGAGCTCGACGAGGACGACGCGGTCCTGCGCGACGCGCGTCTGCTGCGGGTGCGGCTCGACGGTCGCGATCCGCATCACGAGCTGGAGGCCGTCGCTGCCTCCGTCGCGAAGGAGCCGTCGCAGCTCGTGCGCGCGGGCGCTGAGCTGTCCATCGAGCGGACACGCGCCGTCGTGGGGAAGTGGGGCGTGGCGCTGTCACGCATCGCCGCGCTCGTCGCGCGCGCGCGTCGTGCCGGCTGGGTGCGAGCGGGGTTGAAGGCGGAGCTGTACGGGTTCGAGATCGCTGCGGCGCACCACGCTCCACCGTCGGTGGCTGTGGCCCGCGACTACGCAGCGCGCGCCCGCCTGGCCGGTATGAGCGGCTGGGCGGAGCGCGTGCTGGCGCTGCCTAGTAGCGAATGAAGTAGATGCCCGACGGCGTGGCGCCGGGAGCGGCGGCGAAGAAGCCGCGATCGAGGATGACGCCGATCTCGGAGACCCCGTCGAGGACGGGTACGACCGGGTTGCGATCGATCAGCGTCTGGAACAGGTGGATGGTGCCGAGGTACGCCTTGAGCTTCGTGTCGAGCTTGGTATCGCCGGCGTAGACGAGGACATATCCGTCGGTCGAGAAACGGTAGCTGCCGACATGCACGGACGGATCGATGATGAGCGGTGCGCCGTCCGAGCGCGAGAAGCCGAGGCTGCCGGTGACCGGCTGCGAGTCGTCGAAGAGCGGGCTCGTCACGGAGTCGTTACGGATGGTGTTCACGATCTCGGCGTAGACGGGCGGCGTGATGGGCTGCGACATGTCGACCGGGCCGCGCGACGTGCCGTGCGTGGGGTCGGTCGGCGAGACGGGGTTCGACGCCGCGATGCTGCTCGTGGCGACGCCCTCGGCGATCGTGAGCGCGCCGCTACCGTCGAGATCGGAGGAGACGAGCTCGCCGTAGTCGCCGCGGCCGTTGACGTTGCGGATGTAGCGCATCCGCCCGTTGTTGAACGTGATGTCGCTCAGCGACACGCGACGATCGATGAACGTGGGCGTGCCGGTGGTGTGACCCGGACGGAGGTCGAGGCGGTAGAGATCGCCGACCGAGTCCTGCGTGGACGTGCGATCGAAGTAGTAGAGCGTCGACTGGTCGGGACCGAACGTGAACGAGCTCCACGGGTCGGCGGTGCCGGCCGCGGTGGCGAGCAGCTCTGGCTTGATGAGGTAGCGGACGTGGACCGAGTAGTCGGTCGAGACGTAGACGAGCGGACCGTCGGCGGCAGGCCCGAGCGTGAACGTGACGATGCCGGAGGCGAGCTGCAGACGGCTCTGATCGTAGAGGTCGAACATCCAGAGGGTGCCGTCCTGCTTCGTGTAGATGACGCGACGCTCGTCTGACGTGAGCGTGTAGTTGGCCGTCCGCGTGTCGATGAGCGCGGGCGTGCCGCCGGCACCCAGCGTGGCGAGCGGGATCTGGTAGAGGCCTTCGACGGAGGGAACGCCGGGCGTCTTCGACGCGACCGAGTTCTCGTAGATCATGACGTCGGCGCTGGTGACGTTCTCGATGTAGTCGAACGAGCCGTTCGGCAGCGTGAACACGACTTTCGCGCTCTCGATCTCGACGACCGTGAGATCGGGCGAGTTCTGAATGCCGGGCTCGAAGACTCCGATGATGAGGTAGCGACCCGACGGTGAGAAGAACGCCTGCCGGGCGAGCGGCGTGTTGTCGAGGCCGCGCGGGATGACCGTGACCGGATTGAGCGCGCCGAGCGTTCCGATGGAGAGCGGAGCCACGTTGAGCGCGAACGTGCTGTCGACCGACGACTTCGAGAGATAGTAGATGAAGCGACCGTCGCGCGTGAACGCGTAGCTGTTGCGCGGCACGCCGTCCGCGAGGACGAAGTCTGCGCCGTACGCATCGGCGATGTGCAGTTGACCCGTCGTCGCGATGTCGCGACCACGGAAGTCGGAGCCGCCGGGTGTCGGGTTGGCGATGTACATGACGCGCGGAGCGGTGAACGTCGTCTCGATGCAGCACGCGGGGGTGTCGATACCGACGTGCGTCACCTGCGTCGGGAGCGCGAGATCGGGACCGAGATCGTAGGCACCACCACCGAGGTTGTCGTTACAGGCGGCGAGCGAGGCGACGGCGACGAGCGAGAGCAGAAGGCGGTTCATGGAAGCGCTCCAACGAGCTTGATGAGGTCGGGGACGCCCCAACCGGTGGCGAGGTCGAAGCCGGGGACTGCGATGTACCCGTCGGTGGTGCCATTGGTGTTCTTGCCGCCCACGATGTCGCGGAAGGCGGTGGGACCGACGTTGTAGATGGCCTGGTGTGCGTTCGGCAGACCGACGTGGCCGCGCGCCTCGGCGAGCATCGCCCAGATGCCGAGCCAGATCGGCGACGCCGCGGACGTGCCCTCGGCCTGCTGGACCATGGCCTGGAAGTACGTGGCGACGCCGGGGTCACCGGCGAGCGCTGCGATGTCGGGAACATCGCGCGCGCCGTCGTCGGGATACGGCCCGATGCCGACCTGGTAGTCGGGCTTCGGGAAGATCTCGCTCTGACCGCCGCCGCCCGAGTTCCAGGCCTTCTCGACGCCGCTCAGGATCGCGGTGCCACCGACGCCGAACACGTACGGGCTCGACGCCGGCCAGTCGACCGCGAGGACGCCGTTGTTCGAGCCGTCCTGGCAGCCGTCGGTGCCGTCGTCGCCCGAGGAGAAGAACCAGTTCTGTCCCTGGGCCTGGGCCTGCGTGAAGAGCGTGTTGAGCTGGAGGACCTCGAAGGCCGCGGCGCGCTCGCATGTGCCGAAGCTGACGCTCACGCCGTGTGCCTGCGGGATCTGGTTGATGACGAACGAGATGCCGTCGTCGAAGAGGCCGCCGGCGTTCGCCGCGGTGAAGACGTGGATGACGTTGGCCTTCGGCGCGGTGCCGAGGACCATGTCGGCGTCGAGGACGTCCTCGAACTCTTCCTGGAGCGCGGCGGCCGCCGGATCGCGGTTCGGGCCACCGACGAAGACCTGCGTGTAGTGCGTCGTGTAGTCGGGCAGGCCGTAGAGGTCGACAAAGCCCTTGAGGTCGGACGCGGGCGGTGGCGTGCCGGTGCCGAGGATCGCCACCGTCTCGCCGGCGCCCGAGAGCTGCTGACCCTGCTTACCGAGGGCGCCGTTCACGTTATAGATGTTGCGGATGTCGGCGGGCTCGGCGAGGCCGGGCAGCGCGGCGGGTGATGCCGGGCCAGGCGGGATCGTCGAGGTGCCCGACGGCATGTGCAGGTGCGGAAACCACGGCGCTGCGCTGTCGAGCCCACTGACCTGCGCGACCAGGTGACCCCACTTGTTCAGCGCGTCGAGCGAGAACCCGGGGCCGGGCGCGTAAAAGCGCGAGCGGATGAGATCTCCGCTGGCGCCTGCCTCGACACGACGGACGGACGTGTTCGTGGTCGAGTCCTCGTACTCGAGGAGCTCCGTGCCGAACACCGTCTCGACGACCGACGCCGGCCCCTTCACCGAGAGCGTCGTGCGGCCGTCAACCTTCCGCGTGACCGTGAGCCCGAGGCGCACGAGCTCCGCCGCGAGGCCGTCGTACTCCTCTTGCGAGGGCGCGAAGGTCGCCGCGAACTGCGTCGGTGTGAGGAAGTTGCGGAAGTCTGCCGAGCCTCGATCGCTCTGGCGCGCGATGAGGCGATGGACCGCGCTCACGTCGGTGAGGCGCAGGCCGAGCGTCAGCTCGATGATCTGATCGCGATCGACGCGGCCGACGACGTGCGCGCCGATCACGCGGGCAGGCTGTTGCGCCGCCAGCTGGGCCACATCGGTGACGATGCGCTCCGTGTTCGATGAGCAGCCCCCTAGGCTCACACACGCCACCGAGCCGGCGGCCACACTGGAGCAAAAGAGGGACAATTGAAGGGCGCGACGCGCGCGAATTTTGGTCTGACGCTGCATAGGGCGTGAACCATACCCTCGGGCATCGCGCGGTTCATCCACTTTTCGCTCCGGGTCGCTGCCTTTCTCCGTCTAAAAACAGTCGTTGGGTATTGTTCGGTAATCGTTGACGATGATCGACGAGAAGTGTGAAAATGCAAACGCCCCACTGCGTGCCACGCGCTGTTCCCAGCGACGGAGAATACCCGATGACGACACCCCCTCGCCGCGCCCTTTTGCTGCTCTCGACCCTGTGCCTGCTCGCGCTCGTGTCGCTCACCCCGGCCTGCAACACCGATCAGACCAACGGCTCGAGCGACAGCGCGGTCCCGTTTGGCGATGGGGGCCACGCCGATGGCGGAGCGGGAGATCTCGCTGGCGGCCCCGACATGGCCTGCACGCCCGAGGTCCAGAGCTGCAATGGACTCTGCGGCCCCGTCCGTGACAACTGCACAGGCGATACGTTCCAGTGCGGCGGCTGCGCGAACGGCACGGTCTGCGATCTCGACGCGCACACGTGCATCGTTCCGAAAGCCGACTGCGTGGCGCTCGGTCGTGTCTGCGGGACCACCAAGAACAGCTGCGGCGAGACCATCTCGTGCTCGCCGTTCACCTGCCCGACGGCGAACACGGAGTGTGATCCCGACACGAACCAGTGTGTCGCGTGCGCGCACGTCACCTGCGAGGACCTCGGCTACCAGTGCGGCAACGCGTGGCTGGGTTGTGGCGCGTCGTCGAACACCACTGACTGCGGCTCGTGCCCGAGCGACCAGAACTGCAACGACGCGCTCCACGTGTGCGAGCCGAAGACGGGCGGTCAGTGCGGCGGCACGAGCGCCAAGGATCTCTGCCTCGCCGCGAAGACGAGCGACAAGGTCGAGTGCGGTGTGATCAGCAACGGCTGCGGCGGCCTCGTCGATTGCACGTCGACGGACACCGCCGACTTCTCGTGCCCGAAGGGTCAGACCTGCGGCGGCGCGGGCGTCCCGAACCGCTGCGCTCCTGCCGAGCCGCCGACCGAGTGCATCGCGGCGGGGTACACGTGCGGAACGCTGCCCTCGGCCTGCGGCGGCACCATCACCTGTGGCGTGTGCGATGCGACGCAGAACCAGGTCTGCATCATCGCGCAGGGCGCGACGGCCGGCGTCTGCGGCGTCGCGTGCAACCTGCCCCAGAAGACCTGCGGCACCGACTACGCTGGCATGTGCGGCACCAAGCTCGACAACAACTGCTGGCCCAACAAGCTCGACTGCGCGTGCCCCGCGGGTGACGTCTGCTCGAGCAACGTCGCTGGTACCCCCGGCTCCTGCAGCATGCCGGCCGCCTGCGGCAAGTACACGACGGGCGGCAGCGGGCAGCCCTGCTCGACGAGCGCATCGTCCGCGTTCCCCCTGGGCAACGGCACCAACCTCGCCTGTCCGTGCGCGAACGGCGGCGGTGCGCCCGGCCAGGAGGTGTGCACGTCCATCGGCTCCGACGGCTCGGGCACGTGCTGCGTGCGCGACGCGTGCAGCGGCAACGAGGCCACGGTCACCGATCACTGCACCGGCCAGACGCTCAACTGCTGCACCAGCGGCCAGAAGAACTACAACGGCCAGTGCTGCACGCCGAAGACCGGGTGCCCGAGCGACTCGAGCTATGACGTCATCGACGACGGCTGCGGCGGCACGTACACGTGCAGCTGCGGTCGCTTCAACCAGGACGATCCGAAGATGCCGCCGACCGCCGCGGGTTCGAGCGTCGCGTGCTGTGCCAAGCCGTCCTGCCCGGGCAACCAGTGCTCGGGCGTCGTGACGTCGAGCTGCTCGGGTCAGCAGGTGACGTGCACCACCGGCGGCTGCGCTGCGGCACCCCCAGGCCAGGTGAAGGAGTGCGATGGCTCCGGCCAGTGCTGCAACGCCGCACACACCTGCACGGCAGGTATATATGAAGTGAAGACCGACTCGTGTGGCGTTGTGTACACGTGCGGCTGCTCCGGCGCGGCGAACGTCGTCCCGAAGAACAGCGCCGGCACCGCGGTCAACGGCGCACACTGCTGCACCCCGCCCACCGCCTGCGGCACCGACTGCAGCGGCGACCAGCACCACACGATGTGCAACGCGAGCGACACCACGGTGAACCCCGACAAGTCGAAGGCGCCAGTTACCTGCTCGTCGTGCGGCGGCTCGCAGTGCTGCAACGGCGGCACGTGCATCACGGCGAACACGTGCGCGGCCAACTCGTGCGGCAGCATCGACAACGGCTGCGGCACGCCGAAGACGTGCACCTGTGCCAACGGCAGCGTGTGCAACGGGACCATGT
>JBDTCO010000179.1:0-2895 GCA_039923495.1 Polyangia bacterium | reverse complement strand
ATGATCTGGGGGCGCCAGGATCCGCACGTCCCCGACGCGGGTCGCTCGCTCGTGCAGCAGCGCCTCGTCGCGGCGGGCACGACGTTCACGTGGCACGAGGTCAACGCGCAGCACGCGTTCCTGCGGGACGAAGGTCCGCGCTACGATCCCGAGCTGGCGCTGGTCGTGTACCGCCTGGTGCTCGACCTGCTGCGGCGGTTGTAGCTCTTACGAACGCTTCTGCATGCGAAAGGCCTGCGGCGTCGTGCCGGCCCAGCGGCGGAACGCGCGCGCAAAGTTGCTGGCGTTCGAGAACCCGAGGTCGGTGGCGATGAGCGAGACCTCGTCGCGCGTGTCGCGCAAGCGACGCTCGGCTTCCTGCATGCGAACACGCTCGCCGAGCGCGCGCAGCGTGAGACCTTCCTCCGCGAGCCGACGCTGGAGCGAGCGCGCGCTCAGGCCCAGGCTCTCAGCGAGCTGCGGCAGCGTCGGTGGCGCACCCGTCACGTGTGCGCGCAGTGCGTCGGTGATGCGCGTGACCTCGCTGGACGTCGCCGGCGACGTCGCACCGAATGCCAGTGGCCTCGACGGGACAGGCGCCTGCACGTGGCGGCGCAGCGTCTCGAGCAGCGCAGCGTCTGAGGAGTTCATGGTGCGGGAGATCGTCTCGTCGTCGAGTTCGAAGCCCGTCATGCCGACGTCCCACTCGACACGCGATGTACCGAGCGCGGTCGCGTAGTCGAAGCCCGGCGCGCCGGCCGCGTGCTCGAACATCACGCGCTTGACCGTCGGCGGCTTGCCGGTGAGCACGCCGACCTCGTTCAGGCCCGCGGCCACGAAGAACTCGTTGGAGTGCCGCCCGAGCCCGAAGCGATGGCTGCGCACGCGCTGGCCGAACACCGCGCCGGTGTCGTTCTTCTTCCAGATGAACTCGGAGTTCTCGTCGAGGAGCGGGCCGCGCGCGACGACCTCCTGCAGGCCATCGGCGACCGTCGCAGCGGCGCGCCAGAAGTACTCGAGCAGGCCGTGGCTGCCCTTTCTGCGTCGCTGGCCGAGGTGCAGCGCGAACACGGGATCACCGGAGAGCGCCACCAGTTCGTCGAGGAGCAGGTGGTGCTGCTGCATCGGCAGCTCGACCTCGGCGGCAGCGAGCGGCCACGCGATGCCGTAGCGCTTCAGCACCGTGCCGACGTCGTGGCCCGCCTCGGCGAGCACGCTCGCGGCATACGGGATGAGCTGAGAGCGTGCCCACGTCTCGCGACGTGCTTCGTCCGTGCCCTTGTCGTCCACGGTGGCCATCTTCTCTTATTTGGGCAGCAAACCCTCGGCAATCTTCTTCAGCTGGCTCGCGTCGACCAGGCCCTTGTGCGTCTTCATGATGTCGCCGAGCAGCTTGCCGATGCCCTTGTGGTCCACGACGCCGAGGCTCGAGATGCGCTCCTTCACGAGCGCCTCGATCGCTGCCTGGTCGAGCCCCGTCGGCAAGAAGCGCTCGCAGAACTGGATCTCGAATCGCAGCTGATCGACCTGCTCGCCGCTCGTCACGCCGGCCTTCTCGAACTCCTCGAGCCCCTTCAGCATCGTCTTGCGGTAGGCCGAGATCACGTCGAGGTACAGCACATCGTCGACCTCACCCGTGAAGCCCTTGGCGGTGCGGCGCTCCATCACGCGCGTCTTCAGCATGCGGACGACGCTGGACGTGTTCGCATCCTTGTCGCGCATCGCCTGCTTGAGGAGATCGGTGAGCTGCGTCTCGATGGTGCCGGGGGCCTGTGACATGGGTCGAGTCGATATCAGCGCGCGCGGCCCGAGGCAAGCGGTGGGCCTCTGCGGCGTGGTACGGTGACCGCCATGTCGCGTCTCCCGTCGGTCGCTCGTTTTCTTCTCGGATGTCTCTTCGCTTGCGTCTTCGCAGGGGGACTCGTGCCGAGCGCCTCGGCGCAGGAGTACCAGCAGCCCTACGACCAGAACGGCGGCTACGACGAGTCCGCACCTCCCGGAGCATCAGCGGTCGAGGAAGGTGGGATGCAGTACGGCTACTTCGGTCCGCATCCCGAGCCGTACGAGTACGGCCAGGGCTCGTGCAACGAGCAGGGGCCACACTTTCATCCGTACCCGCCGTTCGACCGCTATCTCTTCCGCGAGTCCAATGGCTACTTCTACTTCATCGGCGACATCAGTGACTTCGGGTACCAGGGCCAGATGTGGGGCTACCAGGGCAACCACCCGCTGCCCCCCGAGTACGGTGGTGGCTTCTGCTACATCGACTGGCCGCACCGCCACCCATTCCCGCCGCCCGTATCGATGTCGTTCAACTTCATCGGCGGCTACTACTTGTACGCGGGCGCCTGGGATCCGTCGTACTACACGTACCGTGATCGCTGGCACTCGTACTTCGGCGGCTACTACCGCAACAACTACTACGGCGGTCGCTACTGGACCGTTCGACCGCCCGCCATCTATCGCCCGAGCTACGGCTGGGGTGCGCATGGCGTGTATCGCGGCGGGCAGACGGTCAACGCACCGGGCGGTCGGCGCGTCTTCGTGTCGGCGCCGTACGGTCGTGCCGGCTACGTGAACGGTCCCGGTCGTCCCTCGTACGTCTCGCCGCCGCGTGGCAACGGCGGCCGTGGTTACAACGGTGGCGGCGGTCGGCCCGGCGGCAACGTGTCGCCCCCGAATGGTGGTAACAACGTTGGCGGCGGTCGTGGCAACGTGTCTGCGCCGAGCGGTGGCTACAACGGCGGCGGTCGTGGCAACGTATCTGCGCCGAGCGGTGGCTACAACGGCGGCGGCGGTCGTGGCAACGTGTCTGCGCCCTCGCGTCCCGCGCCTGCCCCCGCACGTCTGTCGGCCCCTTCGCGGCCGTCGGCGCCCGCGCCCGGACCGGAGCGTCGTCACAGGTAAGGAAAGAAC
>JBDTCO010000178.1:0-4616 GCA_039923495.1 Polyangia bacterium | reverse complement strand
GTGATGAGCACCGGCGAGCCCGGCGGTGACGTGCTGTAGGAGAAGCTCCGCACCAGGTAGTCGTGCAGATCGGTCTTGGCGTTCGCGATCTCGACCTCGTGCGCCGGGTCGGTGGTCGCGTGGTACTTCACGTAGATGTTGATGGCGCAGTCGATGCGCGCCTCGATGGTCTCGATCGACGAGGCGTCGTAGCAGTACGGCACCAGCGTCGAGTTCGGCACGCAGGGCTGCGGTGCGAAGCCGACGGTGCTCCCCGTCGTGTGGTTGACGTACTTCGTCTTGTAACGGAACGCGTCGTCGATCGCGAGGTCGATGGGGTCCCACGTCTGGTCGGGCGACGACTTGAAGAACGTGCGACCGACGCGCAGGTCGTAGCGGTTCGTGTCGCAGTGCAGCTGGTCGGCGCAGCGCGAGTAGAGCCCGTCCAGCCGGATGCCATGCTGGTTGCTGTCGATCCAGCTCTTGAGCACGCCGGTGCAGCTGCAGTTGGCGCCTGCGCAGCTCGCGCCCTTCTGGCAGTCGAGCTGCGTGAGGTCGGTGCCGTCGGAGAGCGTGAAGAACGTGACCTCGGAGCCGGCGGGGCAGGCGATCGGCGTGGTGAGCGCCGGCCCGCTGTCGAAGAGGTCGTTGTCCTTGCACAGATAGTGCGCGACCTCGGGCGCCGTGATCGGCACCGGCGTCACGTCGCTCGTGATGCCGGACAGCAGCCCCTCGGCGACCTTGTACCAGTTGGTCGCGTCGACGGTGCCGCCGAACGGCGCGAGCACGTCGGGGTTGCAGGCGGGCGTGGCGGCGAGGACCGCGCTCGGTGCGGGCGGCGCGGAGCTCACCGTCGAGCCGAGGTAGTCGGTGGGCTTGAGCACGGCGTTGGCGCGGTGCAGCTCCATGATGCCGTACTGCGAGAACCCTTCGGTGTCCGCGGCATCGAGGAACGACGGGAACTGCTCGCGGAACAGGACGATGAGCGTGTCGGTGTTCACGATGGCGCCATCGAGGAGCGAGATGCGACGCACGCGCGGCTGGCCGTCGGGGATGGGGTTCGACTCGGCCATCGCCTCGTTCGTCGCCACCATGCCCGAGGACAGGCCGAACGGGCGGGCCTTGTCGCGGCACTCGAAGCGGTAGCGCGCGCCGGTGGAGTCGGCGCTCGTCCCGGCGTTGAAGCCGGCGACGAGCCACGGCGTCGTCTTGAGGTCGTAGGTGCCGGGGCCCGTCGGAGCGCTCGCGCAACCGGAGTCACCCGGTGCGGAGTCGAAGCGGCCGCCGACGAGCGCGGTGAAGTCGAACTGGTTGAGCATCGTGATGCAGGGCTCGCCGGGCGCGGTGGTGCACTTGCCGGGATCGTCGGCGAAGCGCATCGCCACCGCGGGATCCCCCGCGAACTCGAGCGCCTCGTTGGAGACGACGCGGCCCGACCAGATGCCGGGCGTCGATGCGTCCTGCGCGTGCACGTCGAGGACGATGGGGAACTCGACGACGCCGGACGGGATCGGGTTCGACGGCAGGAAGTCGGAGAAGACCGAGTGGCCGACGCTGTTGTCGAACGGGTAGCAGCCGACGTTCGCGTTCGGCGCGCCCGCCTCGGGGCAGCTTGCCTGCACCGACGCCCAGCGCCACGAGCCCGTGAGCACCGACGTGAGCGAGGCCTCGAACTCCTTCAGGCTGATGAGCTTGCCGCGCAGCGCACCCCAGCGACGCACGAGCGCGTTGCCGACGAGGCTGAGCTGCGTGAGGTCGTCACGGTTGGCGACCCAGGCGTCGAGACCCTCGGTGCCGAAGTTCGCGAGGTACCAGGCGGTGCCCGTCCACTGGCCCTCGGGCGAGCGGATGACCGTGGTGTCCACGAACTGCGCGTTCTGGTTCGCCGTCGAGACCGCGACCGAGCCGACCCAGTGCGGCTTGGCGGCGTTGGTGAGCGTGCTCAGCGTGACGGTGGCGGTGGCCTGCGGCTCCACGTCGATGGTGAGCTCGGGGACGATCGCGGCGGCGACAGAGGTCGTGCCCGACGCTGCACCGAGCGAGACCCAGAACATCGGCGTCTGCGAGTCGCTGGTCTCCGTCCCGTTCACCACCTCGGTGTGCTTGAACTTGCGGACCGTGAAGGTCTTCGTCTCCGAGAAGTGGTTCGCGATGGTGAAGCTGACGCTGTTCTGCTGCGCGGTGGGCTTCAGGCTCTGCGTCGACAGCACGAAGGAGCCCGTCTCGTTCGGCGGCAGCGGCTCGTCGGTGGCGCCACCGGGCTGCGTCGTCAGGTCGAGCGGCATGCAGAAGCTGCGCGTCGAGTCGGCCTGCGTGCACGACGAGCCGACGGGGCAGGTGTCGCCGGGCGTGACGTCGCACTGCACGCGGCAGACCTGCTGGAAGCAGACGCGCCCGCTGCGGCAGTCGGCGTCGGTCGCGCAGTCGGAGTAGCAGCGGAGCGCGATGCAGGTCTGGAACTGCGGGCACTCGCCGTTGGTGCTGCACGTGCCGGCCTCCTCGCCGCTCGGGGGCGCACCGGCGGCGCAAAGGCCGGTGTCGCAGTGCTGATCCACGGCGCACTCGCCGTTGGTGCGGCAGGCCGAGCGACAGGCGCCGCCCGAGCACGACTGACCGCTCGCGCAGTCGGTGTCCGCGACGCACGTGGCGGTCGCGCCGGGCGGCGTGACGCACGTGCCGAGCTGGCAGACGGTGTTGGCGAGGCAGCCCTGCAGGAGGCCGTCCTGGTTGCACTGCACGGTGGCGCCGTCGGGCCGCGTGATGCTGCCTCCCTTGCACGGCGTCATGCACGTGGGGTTCACCGGCGCCGACAGCGTCTGGCCCGTGTCCGCCTCGCAGCGGTTGTTGTAGCAGAGCATCCCGGCGGCACACTCACCGGCGCCGGCGCAGTTGCAGCCGGCCGCCTTCGGGGTGCCGGGCGAGCACTCGGGCAGCTCGCACGTGCCCTTCTCGCATGTGGGCATCGCGCCCGACGGCGTCACCTTGCAGGACTTGTTCGTCAGGCACTTGCACCCGACGGTGCCGGCCATCGCGGGCGTGCACGACGAGCTGGAATGAGAGCCTCCGCACCCGGCGCCCAGCACGAGGCCGAGCACGAGCAAGAGGAGTCGCTGCGATTTCATGGAGACTGCCTTTCGAACGCGAGAAAAACGGAGCGACTAGAGGTGGACATCGGGGGCAGCGACGGGCTTGCCCTCGTGGTCGTAGCAGCTGATGGTCGAGACGGTGAACGACGGCTTGCTCGTCGACTCGACGGTGAGCACGGGGCCCACGATGGGCGCATCGGCCACCGCGACGAACGCGACGCTCGTCTTTGGTGCCCAGCGCTGCATCGTGCCCTTGACCTGCGGCCCGAACGTCACGGACTCGACGGGCTGGCTGCCGTCCTCGAGGAGGATCTCGCATGCGCGCACCTGCGGAGAGCCGACGGACACGTTCTTGCCCGGCTTCTTGCCGGCACCGCATCCCGCAACGAGGACTGTCACAAGCAGAGCAACTCGCATCTTCGAAATCCCTTCACACAACGATGAGCTCATGGACATCAGCGCTTCCCGACAGCGGCGCGGCGGGTCCGGTTGGCGGCGGGCTCGTACCTGCCCGCCTTGAGGTGCCGCTCCTCGGCCGCGTTGCCGTTGGCCCACGCGCCGAGCTCCTTGCTCGCGCGCACGCCGAGCTGTGCCCCGCCAGACGCGGCGCTGGTCGCTGCGGAGCCCTCGAAGGCGCCGGCGATGTCGATGTGCAGACCCAGCGCGGCCTGGTGCACGGCGCCCGCGCCCGTGATGGCCGCGTTGCCGAACCCGGTGGCGACACCGGTCACGAGGCTGACCCCGAGCGCCCAGCGATTCGCCGATGCGCGGATCTTGCCGAGCACGGCCGCTTTGCCCGCGGCGAGGTTCTGCTCGTTGCGCACGAGGTCCTTGTCGCGCAGGTACAGGTTCACCCGCTCGTCGAGCGTCCGGGTCTTGTACTTGTAGATGGACAGCTGCGTCGAGGTCGCAGCGACGGTGGAGAAGGCCGACAGGCCGCCGGTCAGCGCGCCCGCGCCGGCGCCGAGCGCGCCCTTGAGGAGCGCCATCGAGGAGATGCGCGCGATGATCTTCGCCTGGTTCTTCCAGCCGGTGCCCCGGAACGCGCGCGGTGGGTCGACGATGAGATCGTTCACGAGCGAGCTCGTGATGCCGACGATGCCGCCGAAGACGGCGCCGAAGATGGCGTGTGCGAAGCGCCCGTCGTCGTCGGTCTGGTTGACCGGGTCACCGTCGAGGAAGAGATAGGCGCCCGACACCTGGTCCGGCGTATCGAAGGCCGCGACGTTGGTGATCGACGCGAACTCGGGATCCGGCGACATCCAGCGCCCGAGCCCGAGGTGCGCATAGCGCGCGCCGTAGAAGGCGAGCCCGCTCGCGTCGACCTCCTTGCCACCGAAGCGCATGTCCTCCGGCGCTCCGCCGGTGGCGTAGCGATGCGTGCCGTACGGGTGCTGCACCAGCTGCGCGACCGTCTTGCCGGTGCCATCGGTGCCGCGGATGAACGCGCCCACCGCGTCGTGCGTGTAGTACGTGACGACCTCGGTGCCCTGCCCTGCGAGCAGACGACGTGCCGCCGCGGCGAGCAGGTCGTCGACGGAAGACGGCGTG
>JBDTCO010000177.1:0-44447 GCA_039923495.1 Polyangia bacterium | reverse complement strand
CGAACCCATCATGCTGAATGCAAACCTTGCACGAAAGACGGATCAGCACTTCGAAGTCTGGGGATGGGCCGCGTTCGACGCGGAGACAGTGCCTGATCCGTTCCACGTACTCAGCCCCTGAGCAGGGCCTCCTCGGGTCGACGAGGCGCGGGTGTTCCGCTGGGAGTCGGGCAAGTACGACCAGCGTGTGGCGATGTGAACCTCGTCGCAGACCTGGCGCTGGAAAAATGGAAAAACCGACGTCGGCGCGGCTCGAGGTCGTGAAGGAACAAAAGAAGAAGCCCGTGCGCAGAGAGATGCGACTCGCCGCGTAGCCGTTGGGCATACGCTTTGAATCAACTCGCGGCGGCGACCTCGAGGCCTTCGAAGGCGCGGCGGAGCTTGCCCTTGACGCGCGTCTCGAGCTGACGGACGCGCTCGCGCGAGAGGCGGAGGGTGCGGCCGATGTCGGCGAGGGTTGCCTCCTCGTCCGACATGAGGCGCTGGTTCACGATGTATTGCTCGCGCTCGGGCAGCGTCTTCAGGACGACGTTCAGCCGGCGGCGCACCTCGGCGTCGCGGCGCTGCGACGCGAGCGAGCTGTCGGCGCTCTCGTGCTCGTCGGGGAGGAGCTCGAGCGCCGTGGTGGTGCCGTCGCGGAAGACCTGCGCATCGAGCGAGACGTCGTGCCCCTCGATGCGGCTGCCGATCTCGCGGATGCGCTCGACCGTGGTACCGAACTTTACTGCGAGCTGACGCTCGACCTCCTCGGTGGACACCGCGCTGCCGAGGGACGAGACGATGCGACCGCGTTCCCTCGCGAGACGGAAGAACATCTTCGACTGCAGGGGCCCGGTGCCCACGCCGACGAGGTGCGACTGCTTGAGCACGTGTGCGAGGATGTACGCGCGGACCCAGAAGCTCGCGTAGGTCATGAAGCGCAGGTTGCGCGTCACGTCGTAGCGACCGACGGCCTCGAGCAGTCCGAGGTTGCCCTCCTCGACGAGATCCGCGACACGGATCCCGTAGCCGCGATACCGCAGGGCGATCCGGACGACGTAGCGGAGGGTGCAGGTGACGAGGCGATCCGCAGCCGCATGATCCCCGGCCTGCGCCCGCGTGGCGAGCTCGAGCTCCTGTTCACGATCCAGCTCGTCGTAGCGCTCGATGCGGTGGAGGTACAGCTGCAGTCCAGCGTCTTCTTCGGCGATGCGACCCATCGTTCGTCTCCTGCTCGTTGCCTGGCGTCCTGTATGAGCCGATAAAAATCCGTTGTCTCCCTCACACGCAAACGTTTCGCGAAAGAGCACCGGGCTTCGCAATCGTCGACGAGGAGGCGCGCAAAGTCCGCGCCTTGACAGGGTGGAGGTGTGGGTCGAACGTAGATGTATGGGTGCTGCGATCCTCTTTGCCGTCGTCGCGCTGGCCGCAGCGTTCGTCCTCACGCGGCGCGCGCGCCTGCAACGTGAAGATGTCGCGCGCAACGCCGCCGCCGTCGAGGCAGAGCGCATACGGCGCACCGCCGAGGCCGAGGTGTCGGCGCAGCGTGCGCGCGCCGACGTCGAGGCGAGACAGAGGCTGCTCACCGTCGAGACGGCCGCGCACCAGGCGTCCATCGACGCGGAGGAGCACGGGCGCGACAAGGATGCGGAGCTGGCGCGCGTCGGGCTCGAGCTCACCGCCACCGAGGCACGTCAGCGCGAGCACGAGTCGGCGCTCGACCTCCGTCACAAGGGGCTGTCCGACAGTGACCGTGCGCGCAGCCTCCTCGAGAACGAGCGCAAGCAGACGAACGGCGACAAGGCGCGCCTGCTCGAGCAGATCGCCGGCGAGAGCCGTATCGAGCTCATCGATCGCATGAAGAACGAGTGGCTCGACGAGGCGCGAGCCGACGCCGACGAGCGCCTCCGTCAGATCGAGGCCGGCGCCAACGACGCCGAGCGCGGTCGCGAGGCCAAGCGCGTGATGGGCATCGCCATCCAGCGCTACGCCGGTCACTACCTCACCGAGCGCCTGCAGAACAACCTGCCGCTCCTCCCCGGCGTCGCGGATCGCCTGCTCGGTCCCGAGCGGGTCCACCTCGCCACGCTCGAGGAGCTCGCCAACGTCAAGTTCACCGTGGCTGATGATGGCACCGCGGTGCGCCTCGAGGGCCAGGACTCGTTCGGTCGCGAGATCGCGCGTCGCACCGTTGCCAAGGTCGCCAAGCACGGCTGGAAGGGCGAGCCGCGCGCGATGATGGAGCAGATCCGCACCGACCTCGAGCGCGAGGTCTTCGATCTCGGCAAGCGCGCATTCAAGGAGCTCGACATCCCGCGCGCGCACCCCGACATCGTGCGGCTCGTCGGACGACTCAACTGGCGCACGTCGTACACGCAGAACCAGTGGAAGCACGCCGTCGAGGTCGCGTTCCTGTGCGGCATGATGGCTGCCGAGCTCGGTCTCGACGTGAAGCTCGCCCGTCGCGCCGCGCTCATGCACGACATCGGCAAGTCGCTCACGCACTCCATCGACGGCTCGCACGCCGTCATCGGGGCCGACTATGCGCGTCGCCTCGGCGAGTCCGAGATCGTGGCCAACGCCATCGGCGCCCACCACACCGACGAGCCCTTCAACTCCACGTATGCGTACCTCGTTGCTGCGGCGGACGCGCTCTCGGGAGCACGTCCCGGTGCGCGTCGCGAACAGCAGGACAACTACGCCGAGAAGCTCGCGGACCTCGAGCGCATCGGCAATGGCCATCGCGGCGTCGAGCGCGCGTTCGCGGTGCAGGGCGGCCGTGAGGTGCGCGTGTATGTCGAGGAGCAGATCGGCGATCTGCGCGCCATCGAGCTGTCGTCGGAGATCGCCAGGCAGATCTCCGACGAGATGACCTTCCCCGGACAGATCAAGGTCACGGTGATCCGCGAGAAGCGCGCCGTGGAGATCGCAGGCTGAGGAGAACCAAGATGCGGATCGCGCTCGCTGGCAGTCTCGCCGTGCTCTCCGCCTGTGGCGGTGATGGTGGCAACACCGGAAAGGACGCGTCGGCGAACGTCACCGACATGGAGTCCGTCACCGACGACCTCTCGATGGCGTCACCCGGTGCGGGCGCGACTCTCGCGTGCCAGTCGAGCGGCAAGAACGCGTACCTCACCTATGGCGCCACGGCGTTCAACAAGGTCAACGACTCGATCTTCGCCCGCGTTTTAGCCGATGCCACAGCGAGCCTTGGGGACTCCTTCAACAAGGTCGGCTCCGGCGTGCCCGCGTCCACCGCCGACCCGCTCGAGTCGTTCAAGGGCAGCCTGCTCGCGTTCCTCGTCCACGCGTACGGCGGTCCTTCGTACCTCCAGTACACCGACGGCGTCACGTACTACGGCGTGCGTGACATGGCTGTGGCGCACGCGGGCCTCGGTATCACCCAGGCACAGTACTCCTACTTCGTCACGTCCATCATCGTGCCATCGCTCATCGAGAACGGCGTGCTGGCGGGTAGCGGCGATGGCGCCGACGACATCTCGAGCTGCTTTGCGCCCGTGCTCACCGACCAGGCGTTCGTCGACTCCATTGTTGGTAAGTAGTGCCCAGGCAAGTAGTGCCCAGGCAAGCGATGCGCGCGCTCGCCGCGCTGATCGCGATCGGCGGTGTCGCGTTCGGCACGCACGCGTGGGTGGCTCGACGTCGCGCGACGTGTCCGCTCGGTTATGGCGCCGCCACGCCGGCCGAGCACGAGGCGGCGAAGCTCGCGTTCTCGCAGCAGCACGCGTCCACGCGCGGGGCGCGGTCGCGGCCGGCGCTCGACTGGGAGCTGGAGATCACGACGCGCGCGAACGTGGAGTCGTGGGCACGAGCGCACCACGTCGGGTGTGCGCCGCGCAAGCAGGGCGACCTCGAGTGCACGGACGTGCCGGAGGGGGCCCTCTCGACGCCACTGCCGATCTCGACGCTGTGGCTCGGCTTCGGGGCCAAGGACACGCTCGATCACGTGACCGCGTTCCGCACCACCGACGATGCGGCACGCGCCACCACCGCCTTGACGGTGCTCGGCGCGCGGGTCGACGAGGCCGGCCCCGCGCTCCACGTGACCGGCGAGCCGATGGCTGTGTGGCTCGCGCACGGCATGCTCGCGCAGCGGCGGATCGAGTACTCGTTCTCGACGTACTGGGCGAGCCTGAGCGCGACGCACATGGCGAAGGATCGCTACGACGTCATCGACGAGTACCGCGCCCTTTCTTTGCGCTGAGCATGCCTGCGACAGGCTGACAGCGCTGGCAGTAGTAGAGCGCTCGGCCCCCGCTCGTCACCGACGCGATCTTCTCGCCGCAGTGCTTGCAGGCCTTGCGCTTGTAGACGTAGAGCATCTCGTCGCGCGGCGTCTTCAGCGTCGCGCCGGACACCGTGATGATGCGGTTGTTCTCGACGCCACGCCGGAGCAACTGGCGAGTCGTCTCGAGCAGCGCGCGCAGCTCTCTCACGGGGATCTCCGAGCCGAGCGTCGCGGGGTGCAGGCGATGCAAGAACAGGATCTCCGCGCGATATACGTTGCCGATGCCGGAGACGACCGACTGATCGAGCAGCAGCGCGCCGATGGGCGTCCTGCGGTCATGCAGGGCCTCGGCGGCCGCGTCCAGATCGGCGTCGTCGCGCAGCGGATCGACCCCGAGCCGCGCGCACAGGAGGTCGACCTCGGCGCGATCGAGCACCTCGCACGCGGTCGGACCCACGAGATCGATGGTGGTCTCCCGGGTGGCGAGGCGCATGCGCGTCGTGGCCCGTGGCGTGGTCTCGGTCGCATGCCGGAAGAACTTCCCGAACAGGCCGAGGTGCACGTGGACGAAGCGCGCGGGCCTCCCACCGAACCGATAGAAGAGGTGCTTGCCCCAGGCCTCGACCGCGACGATCTTCTTGCCGGCCACGAGCGCCGCATCGAAGCGACCCTGTGGCGAGCTCACCGTGATGGGTCGGTTGGCGATGGCCTCGCCGTGATCGCGCGCCAGACGATGAATGGTGTGACCCTCGGGCATCGCCTCATTTCGGATTACATGTGTGCAGAGTGATAGATGAAAACGCGTGATTCTCTATCTATTTGATTTCGCGTAACTAACGGGCAGTGGAAGCAACCCTCACGTAGGGTACGATTGAGCCTTGACTTGGACGGTCGTCGAGGCCAAAGTCCAGTTCAACACCAACTCTTACGTATGCGTGAGGTTCAGCTACATAGCGGCATCGCCACTGGCGCAACGACCTCCGGGTCGGCTGCAGGCGCGTGCACGCTGGAGAAGCCGCTGCGGGTCGGCGAGCTCGCCAAGCGTACCGGCAAGACGGTCCGTGCGCTGCACCTCTACGAAGAGATGGG
The DNA here is from genome assembly GCA_039923495.1 of Polyangia bacterium. Lineage (GTDB taxonomy): Bacteria > Myxococcota_A > Polyangia > Palsa-1104 > Palsa-1104 > JBDTCO01. Next base: position 39,130 of record JBDTCO010000177.1, on the reverse strand, counting down.
CCTCGTTCATCCGGTGCATCGCTCGAAGGGCGGCTTCCGGCTGTACGCACCGTCGTCTGTTGCGCGCGTTCAGTGGATCGGCAAGCTGAAGGATGCCGGCTTCTCGCTGGTCGAGCTGCGCGACTTCCTGCGCTCGGTCGGTCCCGAAGGCGTCATCGCGGAGAGCACCACCACCGCGGCCACGGCCATGCGGCGCGTGCGCGACGTCTTCGCCGAGCGGCTCGGCGAGATCCGCGCGCAGATCTCGCGGCTCGTGCAGCTCGAAGGCGATCTCGTCGAGAGTCTCGAATATCTGGAAGCGTGCCGCAGCTGCGAGCGCACCGAGCAACTCGGGTGCGGCACCTGCTGCGAGCCCGCTCACGCAGGCAAAGCCCAGCCGCTCCTCGTGGCTGGCATTCAGAGAGGTTGAAGGAACCGATGACGCTCAAGCTCCCCATCTTCATGGACGCGCACTCCACGACGCCGGTCGATCCGCGCGTGCTGGAAGCGATGATCCCGTACTTCACGAACGACTTCGGCAACGCCTCGAGTCGCAACCACGCGTTCGGCTGGACGGCGGAGAAGGCGGTCGAGGTCGCGCGCGAGCAGATCGCGACGCTCATCGGCGCGCAAGCCCGCGAGATCGTGTGGACGTCGGGCGCCACGGAGTCCACCAACCTCGCGCTCAAGGGCGCGGCCGAGTTCTACGCGGAGCGCGGCAACCACATCATCACCGGCCAGACCGAGCACAAGGCGACGCTCGACACGTGCAAGCGCCTCGAGAAGAAGGGCTGCACCGTCACCTACCTCCCCGTCGACAAGGAGGGTCGCATCTCGGCCGAGCAGGTCGTCGCGGCGATGACCGACCAGACGATCCTCGTCGCGCTCATGCACGCGAACAACGAGATCGGCACGATCCACCCGATCGACGAGATCGGTCCGGCCATCAAGGGTCGTAACAAGAACACGCTCTTCTTCGTCGACGCCGCGCAGACGGCCGGCAAGGTCGCGATCGACGTCGAGAAGTTCCAGATCGACCTCTGCGCCATCTCGGGCCACAAGCTCTACGGTCCCAAGGGCGTCGGCATCCTCTACGTCCGTCGCAAGCCGCGCGTGCGTATCACCGCGGAGATCGATGGCGGCGGTCACGAGCGCGGCATGCGCTCGGGCACGCTCAATGTCCCGGCGATTGTCGGGATGGGCAAGGCCGCGGAGCTTGCGCGGCTCGAGATGACGGACGAGCAGGCGCGCATCGGTCACCTGCGCGATCGCCTGCAGACCGAGCTGCAGAAGCGCATCCCGCAGACGTTCATCAACGGCTGCGTCGCGCACCGCCTGCCCGGCAACCTCAACATCAGCTTCGCGTACGTCGAGGGCGAAGGCCTCATGATGGCGCTCAAGGACGTGGCCGTGTCGTCGGGCTCGGCCTGCACGTCCGCTAGCCTCGAGCCGTCGTACGTGCTGCGCGCGCTCGGCATCGGCGAGGAGCTCGCGCACAGCTCGATCCGCTTCGGGATCGGGCGCTTCAACACCGTCGAGGAGGTCGACTTCGTCGCCAACCTCGTCGTCCAGGCCGTCACCCGGCTGCGCGAGATGTCGCCGCTGTGGGAGATGGTTCAAGAAGGTATCGATCCCGCCACGATCCAGTGGGCGGCGGACGCTCACTAGGATCTCAGGAGACTCACCATGGCGTACTCAGAGAAGGTCATCGAGCACTACGAGAACCCCCGCAACGTCGGTTCTCTCGACAAGAACGACGACTCCGTCGGCACCGGCCTCGTCGGCGCGCCCGCGTGCGGCGACGTCATGAAGCTCCAGATCAAGGTCGAAGGTGGCATCATCACCGACGCGAAGTTCAAGACGTTCGGCTGCGGCTCGGCCATCGCGTCGTCGTCGCTCGTCACCGAGTGGGTGAAGGGCATGAGCATCGAGAAGGCCGCGACGCTCAAGAACTCGCAGATCGCCGAGGAGCTCAACCTCCCGCCGGTCAAGATCCACTGCTCGGTGCTCGCCGAGGATGCCATCAAGGCGGCGATCGCCGACTACAAGGCGAAGCACCTGGCGAAGGCCCCGGCCGTCGCGTCCGCGCTGGGCGCGCCCTCCGCCAACCAGGGTTGAGCCAGGGTTGATCGTGGAAGCCCAGCAGCCCGAGCCCACCAAGAAAGTCCTGAAGGTCGACGTGTCACCGTCGGCCATCGCACATGTGGTGAAGCTCACGAAGAAGCGCCTCGCCGAGGGCAAGGCTGCGCCCAAGGGCCTGCGCATCGGTCTGCGTGGCGGTGGCTGTGACGGCTTCTCGTACGTCTTCGAGTGGGACGACAAGGAGCCGGCGGCTCGCGACCATGTCCTCGCCCTCGCCACCGGCGACGCCGACCTCCCCGAGGTCCGCCTGTTCATCGATCCGAAGAGCATGCTGTACCTTGCCGGCACCACCTTGAACTTCGTGACCGGCATGATGGGCCACGGCTTCAAGTTCGAGAACCCGAACGTCAAGGGTTCCTGTGGCTGCGGCGAGAGCGTGCAGTTCTAGGGAGACGTTTCCGTCCCCGCGAGTTTCAGAGTTGACTGCGACGAACACCACGACTCCTGTGAAGACTGCCGACCATTTTGTCCTGTTCGGGCTGCCGCGTCGTTTCGACATCGATCGCGACGACCTCGAGCGCCGCTACCGCGAGCTGTCCAGGGAGCACCACCCCGACAAGCACGCGCGCGGGAGCGACGGAGATCGGCTCGCCGCCGTTCAGAAGACGACCGACATCAACGCCGCCTACAAGGTGCTGCGTGACGACTTCTCGCGCGCCGAGCACCTGCTGCGTCGCGCTGGCATCGAGACGTCCGAGCACGAGCAGCAGGACAACCGACAGACGGTCGATGCGAGCCTGCTCACGGAGATCATGGAGCTGCGCGAGGCACTCGACGATGCACGACAGTCGAAGGACCATGCCACCGTCGAGAAGCTCGCGACTGACGTGAACGCCCGGGTCGACAAGGCGTGGGATCGCATGAAGGTCGTGTTCGGCAGGTACGGCGTGGACGCGACCGAGGCGCAGCTCCGCCCGCTCGCCAACGAGCTCACGTCGCTGCGCTACTACCGGCGCGTGCTCGAAGAAGTCTCCAACATTCTCGACGAGGAAGTCTGATGTCCGGTGGTCTCTACGATATCGCCGAGCCTGGCGAGTCCACGGTCAAGGAGGTCTGCCGCGGTCGCGCGGTCGGCATCGATCTCGGTACCACCAACTCGCTCGTCGCCGTCGTGCGCGATGCGACGCCGCGCTGCATCGTCGACGACGAGGGCGATGCGCTGCTGCCGTCGGTGGTCCAGTACCGAAAGGGTGCGTCGCCGTTCGTCGGCAAGGTCGCGCGGGATACGGCCGCTGCGCATCCGCGCGACACGCTCGCGTCGGTGAAGCGCTTCATGGGCCGGTCTGCCAAGGATGTCCTCGCGCGCGCCGGTGAGCAGCGCTACGCGCAGTACCAGATCGCCAACGCCGATGCGGCCGAGCCCGTCGTGCGGTTCACCGTCGAGGGTCGCGAGGTCACGCCCGTCGAGGTGTCGGCCGAGATCCTGAAGGCGCTGCGCGAGCGCGCGGAGGCCGAGCTCGGTGGCGAGCTCGAGGGCGCCGTCGTGACGGTGCCGGCGTACTTCGACGATGCGCAGCGCCAGGCCACCAAGGACGCCGCGCGCCTCGCCGGCATCGAGGTGCTGCGCCTCGTCAACGAGCCCACCGCGGCTGCGCTCGCGTACGGCCTCGACAAGAACGTGAACGGTACGTTCGCCGTGTACGACCTCGGCGGTGGCACGTTCGACGTCTCGATCCTCAAGCTCACCGACGGTGTCTTCGAGGTCAAGGCGACCGGTGGCGACACCGCGCTCGGGGGTGACGACTTCGACCGCGCGCTCGCCGGGGTGATCCTCGACAAGGCGCCGGCGCTCGAGCAGGTCGGTGGCAACGCGCTGCTGCTCGCCGCGCGCACGCTGAAGCACCAGCTCTCCGCGGCAGAGTTCGGCAAGCTCACGCTCGCGGGCGTGGACGTGACGGTCACGCGTGCGGAGCTCGAGTCGGTCATCGCGCCGATCCTCGAGCGTACGGGTGCGCCGTCGAGGCGAGCGCTCCGCGACGCGGGCGTGGCTGTCGCTGCGCTCGATGGGATCATTCTCGTCGGCGGCGCGACGCGCGTTCCGGCGGTGCGCGCGTTCGTCGAGAAGACCTTTGGTCGGGCGCCTCTCTCCGATCTCGATCCCGATCAGGTCGTCGCGCTCGGCGCTGCGGTGCAGGCCGACCTGCTCACGGGCGGCTCGGTGAACAAGGACGTGCTGCTGCTCGACGTGCTGCCGCTATCGCTCGGGCTCGAGACGATGGGCGGCGTCGTGGAGAAGGTCATCCACCGCAACTCGACGATCCCCTGCGGCGCGAAGCAGACCTTCACGACGTACGCCGACAACCAGACCGGCTTCGATCTGCACGTGCTGCAGGGCGAGCGTGAGACGGTGTCGGGCAACCGCTCGCTCGCGAAGTTCAAGCTCACGGGGATCCCGCCGATGGCCGCGGGCATGGCGCGGCTCGAGGTCACGTTCGTCGTCGACGCCGATGGCCTCTTGAAGGTGTCGGCGCGCGAGGCGATGTCGGGCAAAGAGGCCGAGGTCGCGGTGAAGCCGTCGTACGGCCTCACCGATGATCAGATCGAGCAGATGCTCATCGACTCCTACGAGTACGCGGAGGCCGATCTCATGGATCGGCAGCGCGCGGAGGCTCGCGTCGAGGCCGAGCGCATCCTGGCCGCGCTCGACGGCGCGCTGCTTGCCGATGGTGGGCTGCTCTCGAGCGACGAGCGCACGAGCATCGACGCGCACGCCGAGGCGCTTCGGGCGGCGGTGAAGGGCACCGAGCACCGGCCGATCCGCGTGGCGATCGAGGCGCTCGATCACGCGACGAAGACGTTTGCCGAGCGCCGCATGAACCGCGACATCGGCACCGCCATCGGTGGTCAGGACGTCGACGAGGTCGGCAAGAGCGTCGAGCATGCCACCGGCACCGAGGCGCACGAGCGCCGCGCACAAGGACACAAAGAGGCTCCACGCTGATGCCCACGATCACGTTCCTCGCCGGCTCCACCGAGAGCGGCACGCCCCAAGATGTCGTCGTCGAGGTCGAGCCCGGGACCTCGTTGCTCAAGGCCGCCAAGAAGGGTGGGGCAGAGGTCGGCTACGCGTGCGGAGGCGTGTGTGCGTGCTCCACGTGTCACGTCTACGTGAAGGAAGGCCGCGACTCGCTCTCGTCCCAGGAAGAGGACGAGGAGGACATCCTCGACAAGGCCTTCGACGTGCGCGCTTCCTCGCGCCTCGGCTGCCAGACGAAGTGCGGGAGCGCCGACGTCGTCGTCGAGCTCAGCCGCGAGAGCCGTCGCGCCTGGATGGACGAGCACCCGGAAGAGCGCGCAAAGCGTGTCCCGAAGTAGCGATCCGCGACAAATTTGACACCGGGGTTACGATCCCGGGATGCGCTACGATTTCCAGTGCCCCTGGTGCGGCTCCGACACGACGTTCCGCGGCTCGACGCGACCCTCGTGGCGCATGCAGCTCGCCTGCGATCTCTGCAGCCGCGACATGGTCGTGACGCTCGAGGGCGGCGGGATCACCAGCCGTCGCGCCGAGGGCCCGCTTTCGCGCGGCGAGTCCACGGTGCGTATCCGACTCGCCCGCTGAAGTGACCGCGGGCACGGGCCCCTGACGCTGCCATCGTCGCAGGAGCATCCAAGGGATGTGTACCCATCCAGGGTACGCCTATCAGGAGCCCTTTCCATGCGCAGCCTCTTCGCTTTCGGTTTCGTCTCGTCCCTCTTCCTCGTCGCCTGTGGCGGCACGCCCGCGGGCGTGAATCCCGAGCTCTCGCTCAAGTCGCCGGCCGACAACAGCACCATCACCGCTCCGGCCGACCACCTCGTCGCCGTCGAGTTCAGCACCAACTACTTCCTCAAGCCGACGGGCAAGTGCGATGGCCAGGACCACTGCGGCACGGTCTACCTGCTCATCGACAACACGACCTGCGATCAATCGGGCAAGCCGTACAATACGCAGGCCGTCGTGAGCCCGTCGAGCGTCGATCTATCGCTGTGCGCAACCGCGGCGGGGTCGCACAAGATCACGGCCGAGCTCCACAACGACGACGGCACGGTCGTCGAGAGCAACGTCTCGCACGACCCGGTCACGTCCAGCGTGACCATCACCGTCCTGTAGCCCCGAACGGCCAGGGCGCGTACGCTCCCTCTCCCCAGCAAACGGAGGAGCTCTCATGACCGCGGCGCCCTGGCTCTCGCAACTCGGCTTCTCGAAGGTTCCTTTTGCACATGTGGATCTGTCTGTGCCCCGCCTCTACGAGGAGGCCATCCGGCGCGCAGAGGCCACGCTCGCTGCCGATGGACCGATCATCGCCCACACCGGTCCGCACACGGGTCGCAGCGCCAACGATCGGTTCATCGTGCGCGACGCCACGACCGAGAAGCTCGTCGACTGGGGCACCACCAACAAGGCCATCTCGCCTGCGCACGCGGCGCGACTGAGGGCGAAGGTCCTCGCGCACCTATCCGGGCGCGGCGAGGTCTTCGTGCAGCACTGCAGCGTCGGTGCGGATCCGCAACAACGTATCGGCGTCCACGTCGTCAACGAGCGCGCGTGGCACAACCTCTTCGCGAAGAACATGTTTCTCGGACCGTCCGCGACGCCCGTCACCGAGACGTTCACGGTGCTGCACGCGCCGGGCTGCAAGGCGGATCCCGCCACCGATGGCACGCGGACCGCGACGTTCATCGTCGTCGATCTCACCAACAAGACCATCATCATCGGCGGCACCGAGTATGCGGGCGAGATCAAGAAGTCGGTCTTCTCCGTGATGAACTTCCTGTTGCCGCAGCGCGAGGTCATGTCGATGCACTGCTCCGCCAACGTCGGCGCGACCGGCGACGTGGCGCTGTTCTTCGGCCTGTCGGGCACGGGGAAGACGACGCTCTCGGCCGATCCCGAGCGCGCGCTCGTCGGTGATGACGAGCATGGCTGGTCGGCATCGGGCGTCTTCAACATCGAGGGCGGCTGCTACGCAAAGGTCATCAAGCTGTCGGCCGAGGCCGAGCCCGAGATCTACGCGACGACGCGGCGCTTCGGCACCGTGCTCGAGAACGTCGTGTTCGACGCCGAGACGCGCGAGCTCGACCTCGACTCCGACAAGCTCACGGAGAACACGCGCGCGTCGTACACCCTCGACAAGATCCCGAACACGGTCCCGTCTGGTCAGGCCGCGCTCCCGCGCAACGTCGTGTTCCTCACGTGCGACGCCTTCGGTGTGTTGCCGCCGGTGTCTCGCCTCACACCCGAGCAGGCGATGTATCACTTCCTGTCCGGGTACACGGCCAAGGTCGCGGGGACCGAGATCGGCGTCACCGAGCCCAAGGCGACCTTCTCCACGTGCTTCGGCGCGCCGTTCATGCCGCTGCATCCCGGCGTCTACGCAAAGCTGCTCGGCGAGCGAATGGCGCACGCTGGCGCAAAGGCGTGGCTCATCAACACCGGCTGGTCGGGCGGGGGCTTCGGGGTCGGCAAGCGCATGAAGATCTCGCACACGCGGGCAATGGTTCGCGCCGTGCTCTCGGGTGCGCTCGACGGTGTCGAGACGCGACGTGACGCGGTCTTCGGGCTCGAGGTCCCGGTCGCGATCGACGGCATCCCGCCCGAGGTGCTCCGGCCTCGCGATACGTGGGCCGACAAGGGTGCATACGACGCGCAGCAGACGAAGCTCTCGCAGATGTTTCGCGACAACTTCGAGCAGTACCGCAGCGGCGTCTCGAAAGAGATCGCCGCAGCGGCTCCGAAGTGAGCTGCCCGCAGCGCGAGCTAGTAACGCACCTTCAGCTCCGGGTTGATGCTGACGTTGCCGGACGCACCGGGCGCGGATGTGGAGAAAAGCCCCGCCGGGTCATTTCCGGACACCTCGTCGCGCTCGTAATCGGCAGACGAGGGCATGCCGGCATCGACCGGCTGGTTCGTCATCTCGGCCGCGAGCCAGTGCGGTGAGGCAACATGGCACTGCGGGCACTTTCCCGTCGGTGCTTTATCGTCCGTTTGCGACATGATGTGCCCGCAGTCCTTGCACGACCACGCGGTACCGAGATGCTTCGTGTTTGGTTCGACGACAGTTCCCATGCATCACCTCTGGGCTCATGTGGAGCAAGCGGTGTGCCGGAATCGAGTCAGCCTTCGCCGCGCCGCTCCCTCGCCAGGACCGCCGCGGCGCATGCGAGCAGCAGGACGTCGCGCAGCACGGTGAGCGCGTTCACGGGGCCACCGCCGGTGCCGAAGCAGCCGCAGGCCACGTCGATGTGACGTAGCCACGCGGACGTGACGGCGATGGTGAACGTCACGAGCAATCCGAGCACGAGCAGCGCGGCGGGTGCGCGCCACGTCTGCGGCGCCGCGACGAGCGCGAGGCCCACGACGATCTCGACCGTGGGCAGCACCGTGCCGAGGAACGGCGCGAGCGTCGTGAGGAGGCGGTAGTTGCTTATCTCCTCGATGAAGCCTGCGACGTCGCCGAGCTTGAGCACGCCCGCGTAGACGAACAGCGCGCCCAGCACCACGCGCAGCACGACGAACCCGGCGCGCTTCACGGCGACTCCGGCGCGGAGCGGTTGACCGCGCAGCTCTCGCATGGACCGGACGCACAGGCGAGGCCGGCCTGTTCCCACGCGGCGAAGCCGCCCTCGAGCGCATACACGCCGATGCTCGAGCGCTGGGCGATGCTGCGCGCGACCGTGAGCGCGTCCTCGGTGGAGGTGCCGTACACGATGACCTTCTTGTGACTTCCGAGCTTCGCGAGCGCCTGCGCCGCGACGTCGCCCGCGGCATCGCACGGCAGGTGCACGGCGTTCGCGATGTGGCCCGCGGTGAAGTCGGAGGCAGAGCGTGCATCGGCGACGAGGACCTCGCGATCGGCGCAGAGCTTCGCAGCATCGGCCGGCGTGATGCGCTTCGGCTCGACGGTGGGTGCCTCGCAGCTCGCTGCGCGCGGGTGCGGTGCGAGGTGCAGGCCGCCGGGCCTCGCGGCTGCGATCGCGAGCCCGAGCGCAGCGCCCGTCAGCCCGAGCACGAACGCTCGACCCGCGGTGACGGTCCATCGCTGCGCTGCGCGCATGGGCGCTAGCCTAGCACCGCTCGATCTGGATCGTGTGCCGTCGGATCGCGCGATGGGGCGAGAGTTGCTGCATCGGTGCGGACGATGCTCACTTCCAGGCGGCCAGCGCATCGAGCCTCTGTCGCGCGTTCGGCGCCAGCTGCGCCGTCGCCGCGAGCATCGTCGCGCGGATGAGGAGAGGCGCCGCAGCTGCGCGTTGACCGAGCGCGAGCAAGGCCTCGACCTCGAGTCGTAGGCTCTCGATGAGCCGGTACGAGTTGGCGCCGTAGATCCGCGCCGTCTCGGCAGTCGCGCGCGTCGCGAGCGCGGTCGTCTCCGGGTAGCGGCGCGCTGCGAGTGTGGTCTCTCCGAGCGCCAGCCACGCCTCGATCTGCTTCTTCGGCGGCGCATGCTCGACCGCGGCGACCAGCTGGCGATGGAGCCGGAGCGCCTCGGTGAGCTTGCCCGCTCGACGAGCGACCTCGCCACGCAGCAACAGCACCGCATGCTGATCGGCATCGCCGTGAGCCAGATGTGCTGCCTCGTCGAGCTGGCGTGTCGCGTCGTCGAGTTGATCGAGCTCGATGAGCGAACGTGCGAGGTTTCGATGGGTCATCGCCATCTGTGCCGGGTGTCCTGGGAGCTGCGTGAACAGGTCCAACGCTCGCCGCTTCGTCGAGACGGCGAGCGCATGCTGCCCGAGGTTCGACTGCAGCGCCCCAAGGTTATTCAGGCAGAGCGCGAGCTGCGGGTGCGGCGACCCGAGGCTGGCCTCGAGCGAGGCGCAGGCGCGCTCCTGGAGCGGGATCGCGTCCTCGCTCCGACCCTGATCGGCGAGCACGCCCGCGATGCCATCGAGCGCTCCCGCATAGAGCCGGTCCTTCGTGCCGAGGGTCGTCTCGACCAGCGCGAGCTGCCGACGCGAGGTCTCGAGCGCCTCTCCATCCCTGTGCGCGGCGACGAGCAGCGCGCTGCGCCAGCTCAGCCGCTCGGCCTCCAGCGCGAAGTGGCCGGGCAGCGAGCGCAACGCGTGCTCGGCGTACGTGTCCCAGCGGAAGCCCTCGTCCGTCCTTCCGCCTTCACAGCCGACGAAGTGGACGAGCTGGATCCAGGCCTCGACGGCGAGGAGGTCTGCGTGGCCTGCGCTCGCCGACGAGGCAGCCCGCTCGAGTTCCGCGCGCGCGGCCTCGAGCTTGCCGAGCCGCCCGTGCGCGATGCCCATCCACAGCGCTGCCACCGCCTGGATGGGCAGGTCGTGCGTGCGCTCCGCGACACGCATCGATGCGGTCGCCGAGGCCAGGCCGTCTTCGTAGCGCCCGGCGCCGATGGCTGCGGTGGCGGCGGCGACCGAGCGTCGCGCGGCGGCGACCGCGAGCGCGTCCCCCGGCGCTGGGGTCGGAGGTTGCGCGGCCACGGCAGACAGGTCACTGCAGGTCTGTATCGGAGCAAGCACCGAGAGCAGGGTGGTGGCGCGCTCGACGAGCGCAACGTCTGCGTGCTCGAGCTGGCCTATGACGGCGTCGAGAAGTTGACGACGATCCGCGAGGCACGCGATCTTCTGGTCGACGAGCGGCTCCGACTGTGCGCTCGCGTGGCACACGTCAGTTTGCGCCACCTCGAGCGTGCTCGCGTACGTGCCGAGCTGCTGCTCCACGCGCGACCACGTGGCCGATCCGAGCGCTCCACCCTCACGCAGCACGGCCTCGCGCACCGAGCTCGCGGCGGCGCGCGTCCACGGCGAGGAGACTGCCGCTCGGCAGGCCTCGAATCGATGGTGTCGCGAGCCCGCCCAGTACGTCGCGCCGCCGACGAGCGCGAAGGCCGAGAGCGCGGCGGCCACGCCCGCGCGGGAACGCCGCCGTCGCCTCTCGCCGATCTTCGCGAGGAGCGCTCGCATCGACGGATGCCTGCGCGGCGGCTCGGGTTCGAGCCCACGGGCGAGGAGGCGTCGCAGCCAGCGCGGGGCGTCGTCGTCGAGCGCGTCGTCGAGCGTGCGGCAGAACGCGTACTGATCCGATCGGGCGTCGGGCGGCTCGCCGCGCAGCTGTTCGGGGGCCATGTACGCGGGTGACCCCTCCGACGCGGAGGAGGACGCGACCTGCGCCGCGAGGCCGAAGTCACCGATAAGGACGCGGCCGTCTCGCGCGACGAACACGTTCTCCGGCTTGAAGTCGCGATGAACGAGTTCGCTCTCGTGCGCCGTCGCGAGCCCCGCGCCCGCGGCGATGAGCACGTCGAGGACCTCGCGCCACGGCCGCGGCGTGGCCCCCAGCCACGCTCTCAGCGATGGACCGTCGACCAGCGCCATCACGATGTAGACGCGCTCGGCATGCGTACCGATGTCGTGGACGGCGACGACGTGTGGCGACGAGAGCCTCGCCATGGCGCGCGCCTCGGCAACGAGCCGCGGCTGGAGGCCCCGCAGGTCCTCGCGCAGCAGCTTGAGGGCCACGACGCGATCGAGGTCGGGATCGAGCGCCTCGTACACCACCCCCATCGCGCCGGAGCCGATGGCACGCCGCAACACGTAGCGCCCGATGCGGTCGTCGTCCCGCACCGAGTGCACGGCCCCGACGAGCTTCCGGCAACGCTCGCACCCGTCCAGGTGCTCGACGAGCACGTCGAGCGCGCTCGCATCGATGCGTCCCTCGACGAGCGCCTGCAGCTGGGATTCGGACGGACAGTCCACGAGCCACCGAGTATAGTCTCGACGAGATGGCCAGCGCAGGGGACGAAGCGCAGGTCCGGGCGGTCGCCGAGCGTGGTCGCTCCGCGTGGCCAGGAGTCGCCGTCTCGACGGACGCATTCGAGGCGTACCTCCGTGAGCGCGCGGGTGACGATGCACAGGAGTATCTCGAAGGTGTACACGCCGAGGACCTGTACCTCGCGTGCGGAGTGGCGGCGCACGACCCGGCCGCGCTCGCCGCGCTCGAGACGAAGCACCTCTCCCAGGTCGCGCTTCACGTGGTCCGCGTCACCATCGCGCACGACGTCGTCGACGAGGTCCGGCAGATCTTGCGAGAGCGGCTGCTGCTCGACTCGGGACGCGGCGCGCGCATCACCGACTACGAGGGCCGGGGGCCACTCGGCGGCTGGCTGCGCATCAGCGCCGTGCGGATCGCGCTCAACGTGCTGCGCGCGAGGCGGCCGGAGGTCGAGGTCAGAGACGAGCCGGATCTCGCGCTCGACCCGGAGCTCGCCTACGTGAAGGCCCACACGCAGCAGCTCTTCCACGACACGTTTTCGCAGGTCATCGGGGCGCTCGAGGTCAAGGCGCGGACGCTGCTGCGGCTCCACTACGTCGAGGCGATGACGATGGACCAGCTCGCACGCATGTATCAGACCTCGCGCTCGAGCGTCGCGCGCCAGATCGATGATGTGCGTCGGCAGCTGCTGGTCTCCACCGAGCGCAAGTTGCAGGAAGATCACCGGCTGTCGCGCTCGGAGGTCGCGAGCGTGATCCGTGATGCCCAGAGCCGCTTCGAGTCGACGCTCTCTGGATTCCTGAAGGAACGATGATGGTTGCGGACGCGTGGGCGATTTCTTGGGACGACGCCTCGGCCGCCGTGTCAGCCAAGCGAGCCCGGAGATCACGGGTCTAGCTTCAGGAGACGACAATGACGACGACGATGCGCACGATGGGCCTGGCTCTCACGATGTTCGCTTTCGCCTGTGGCGGCAGCACACCGCAGCACACCACCGACATGGGCCATGGGGACGACATGGCCCACCAGTCCGGTGACATGGCCCAGCAGCCGGGTGACATGACGCAGCAGAGCAGCGACGGTGGAGACCCCTGCGCCGTCGCGGGCGGGTCGTGCGTCGCGGTCGTTCCCGGTTCGTGTGACAACGGCCACGCCGGGGCGGCGGGCCTGTGCGGGACCGGAGTGGGCACGATGTGCTGCATCCCCGACGCGACTTGCAAGCCACTTCCCACGCCAGGCGGCAGCGCAAACCCGGCTTCTGCGTACTGCGTGAACATGGGGTACCAGCTCACCAACGAGAACTGCGTGCTCCCCGACGGCTCCATGTGCGAGCAGTTCTCGTTCTACAACGGCGGCTGCGGGCAGACGTACTCCTTCTGCGAGCTGCACGGCGGCACCGTGACGACGACGACGACGGCCACATCCGTCTACGCGACCTGCACGCTGTCGTCGGGCGCGAGCTGCGAAGAGCAGGCGTACGCCACGAGCTGCAGCTGCAAGTGATGCGGTAAGGTGGCGTGGTGCGCTGGCTCCAGACCGCAATGCTCGCTCTCGTGCTCGCGTCGTGCAGCGACGACGAGCGCATGCCCATCGGCGTGCCACCCGATGCCGAGCGGTATTGCCAGACGCTCGGCTACATCCTGACGGACGCCGGCTGCACGTTTCCGGACGGCACCTCGTGCAACGCCTACCAGTTCTTCAACGGGGTGTGCGGTCCATCGCACACGTACTGCGAGCTCCACGGTGGCGTCATCTCGACGGAGTCGGCGGACATGGGAACGTTCACATCGCTCTACGCGGTCTGCACCACGGCGAGCGGCGCCCAGTGCAGGGAGATCGACGACCTCGACTCGCACGGCTGTCCGTAGCACGGCGAAATCGCCTCACGACGGAGAGGCCGTGCTGCTACAGGGTGCCCGGCGTCCGCTCGTCGTAGCGCGGTCTGCGCCACCAAGGCTTGCGGCGTGTCGCGACCGCGAGCCACGCGACGACGATGCCGGCGCAGACCAGCCCCGCGGCCACCACGTTGCGGGTGTCGATGCCGACCTCCGATCGCGGGCCGATCTGAAACACCGTCGCGTCCTTGGCGCCGCGGACGATGGGCACGAGGTCGCCCGGCTCACCGCGCGTGTAGGCGTCGTTGCTGACCTCATCCTCGACGTTCGTCGGCGCTAGCGTGTACGCGAAGTGCATCGTGACGGAGTTCTTGTTGCGCGTGGACCAGTAGCGCTTCGAGACGAGCGTCGCCGTCTGCTCGACGCCGTGTCGCAGCGCGTGAAACTCTCCGAAGACCACGCGCTGGCAGAAGAGCAGCATGAGCAACATGCCCACCGCGAAGCCGGCGTGCAGTCGCGTTGCCGATCGATCCTCGGCCTCGATCGGCTGCGAGCAGATGAGCAGCGGCCGATCGGGAGACGGACGCAGCGTGGGCTGGCTCGCGAGGCCTCGGTACGGACCCTGCGCCGAGTCGATGACGAGCTGGCCACGCACCCAGATGCGCTCGCCGGGAATGATGCGCGCGACGCGGCGGCGCGTGTTGCCGGCGCGCATCGGCTCCTCGAGCTTGTCGATGAGCTCGATCTGGCCCGACGGCTCGACCCGGATGCGCGTGCCCTCGTCGGTGTGCAGGATGAACGGACGCTCGCTGAGAGAGCGCGAGCTCTCGAGCCACATCACGTACTGCCCGTTCCGGCTGCTGTGCTGCGTACCCTCCTGGTGGATGGTGAGCTCGACGAACGGCGCGAACGCGGCAGCCTCACGAGTCGCTGCGTCGCGCTCCTCTTCGACCGGCTCGGCGACGCCGGAGATGAGCATCATGCCGGAGCGAAGCCCCTTCTGGCGCCACACCTCGGCGCGCAGCTGCAGTGCGTGCGACCAGGCACGCCACGCCTGCAGCGCGCACGCGAAGACGACGAGCAACAGACCGACCCCGAAGATCCACGTGACCCAGAGCTCGGACGCCGTGGTCGAGAGCCGGAAGGCGGGCGCGTACAGCAGCGCGGAGTCGGGCACGCGACCGAGCGTACGCTGCGCGTGGTGAGCTCGTCGAGCACGACGCGCTGCTCCTCGTCGAAGTTTCGCAACCGGCTGCTGTTCGGCCCTGGTGTCGCGTGGTAACGAGCGCCATGGCCCGCGCATTCTTGCTCCTTTGCCTGCTGTGCGGCGGTGTCGCTCGCGCCGACGTGGCGACGGGCCTGCATCGCTTCTTCGACGCGGAGTGGGCCTGGGACATGGAGGACGCGCCGGAGAACGCGACGCTGCTCGGTGATCGTACGAAGGACGCTCGCCTCAGTGACCTGTCGCCCGCGGCGTTCGCCCGTCGCAGAACGCACCTCGCCGAACGCCTCCGGCGCGCGAGATCGTTCGATGCACGGAAGCTGGGTCAAGCCGACCGTCTCTCGCTCGAGCTGTTCGTCGCGACGACCCAGACTGCGGTGGATATGAGCCGCTTCCCGCTCGAACGCCTCGCCATCACGCAGCAGGGCGGGCCGCACATCGATCTGCCGACGCTCGCGCAGGTGCCGAGCTTCCGCACGCCCCAGCACTACGCGGACTACGTGAAGCGGCTGCAGGCGATCCCCGCTTACATCGATCAGGTCATCGCGCTGCTCGAGGCCGGCCGCACCAGCGGCTGGGTGTCGCCGAAGGAGCCGCTGCGCGACGTGGTCTCTGCCGTGCGCGCGATCGAGACCTCGAGGCCCGAGGAGAGCGTGTTCTACACGCCGTTCCGTCACCCGAACGCCGATGCGTCGAGCGCCAGGCAGGCGGTGGCGATCATCGCGCACGACCTCGTGCCGGCGTACGAGAAGCTCGCCGTGTACCTCGAGAAGACGTACCTGCCGGCCACGCGGAGCGACGTGGGTGCGTGGGCGTTGCCGGACGGCGAGGCATACTACGAGGCGTGCATCCACCTGCACACCACGACGAAGAGGAGCGCCGCCGACGTGCATGCGCTCGGGCTCGCAGAGGTGGCTCGCATCGAGCACGAGCTCGAGGCCGCGATGCGCAGGACGGGCTACACGGGCACGCGCGAGGCCTTCGCGCAGATGCTGCGTACGGACCCGCGCTTCTTCTTCCCGAGCGGCGCGACGCTGCTCGTCGGCTATCGCGATATCGCCAAGCGCATCGACGGTGCGCTACCTCGACTCTTCGGCAAGCTGCCGCGCCTGCCGTATGGCGTCGAGCCCACGCCGGCCAACGAGGAGAAGACGGCGACGACGGCGTACTACCGCCCGGGTTCGCCCGGCGATGGTCGCTCGGGCACGTTCTCGGCCACGCTCTACAAGCCCGAGACACGGCCGAAGTGGGAGATGGAGGCGCTCACGCTGCACGAGGCCGTGCCGGGTCATCACCTGCAGATCGCGCTCGCGCAGGAGCTCCCCGACGTGCCGCGCTTCCGCCAGGAGCTGATGTTCACGGCGTTCACCGAGGGCTGGGGGCTGTACGCGGAGTCGCTCGGTCCCGAGCTCGGCATGTTCGAGGATCCGTACTCGAAGTACGGGCAGCTCACATACGAGATGTGGCGCGCGATCCGCCTCGTCGTCGACACGGGCATGCACGACCTGCACTGGACGCGGCAGCAGGCCGTCGACTACTTCATGGCGCACACCGCGAAGTCGAGGCACGACGTCGAGGTCGAGATCGACCGTTACATCGTGTGGCCGGGGCAGGCGCTCGCCTACAAGATGGGAGAGCTGGAGCTCAAGCGCCTGCGTGCCTATGCGCAGCAGACGCAGGGGGCGAAGTTCGATATCCGCGCCTTTCACGACGCGGTGCTGAGCGCGGGTTCCATCCCGCTCGAGCTGCTGGATCGGCGCGTGCGCGCGTTCGTGGCTGCCGGTCGTTGAAAGGCGGACCCTGAAAGGGGTCAGCCGTGGCCACCGTCGCAGCTCGCGTACGGTGTCGATCTCGGTGGTACCGATAGACTCAGGCGGCTGACACGTGCGCCTTGCGGGCCTGCAGCGCGTGGAGCCTGGCGTACAGGCCGTCGTGCGCGATGAGCTCTTTGTGCGTGCCGTTCTCGACGATGCGGCCGGCCTGGAACACGAGGATGCGATCGGCGCTCTCGATGGTTGAGAGACGGTGCGCGATGACGAGCGCGGTGCGGCCGGTGAGCAGCTCGGCGAGCGCGCGCTGGATGCGCGCCTCGGTGTGCGAGTCGACGTTGGCGGTGGCCTCGTCGAGCAGGAGGATCGGCGCGTCGTGATAGAGCGCGCGCGCGAACGACAGCAGCTGGCGCTCGCCGACGGAGAAGTTGAGCCCGCGTTCGTCGACGCGGGCATCGAGGCCGCCGGCGCGATGGAGGAACATCTCGCGCAGCCCGAGCCGGTCGATGGCCTGCTCGGCGCGCGCGCGATCGGGCGCCAGATCACCGAGCGCGATGTTGTCGAGCAGCGTGCCGGAGAACAGAGTGACCTCCTGCGGCACAACGGAGAACGCGCTGCGCAGGCCACGGCGTGACCACTCGCGGACGTCCTGTCCGAGCACGCGCACCTGGCCCTCGTCGGCGTCGTAGAGCCGCAGCAGCATCTGGGTGATGGTGGACTTGCCCGCGCCCGTGGGTCCGACGAGCGCGATGCGCTCCCCGCGGTGGGCGACGAGCGACACGTCGGTGAGCACGGGCCTTCCAGTGCGGTACGCAAAGCCGACATGATCGAGCGCGAGCTGTTCGGTGGACGCGGCGCTACGGGCCACGAGCTCCGCCGAGTCCTCCGCCACTCCGAGCGGCTCGAGCTCCGTGGTATCGAGGAACTGGAAGATGCGCTCGGCCGACGCGAGCGCCTGCTGCAGCGTGGTGAAGCGGAGCGCGAGCTGGCTGATGGGCTCGAAGAACTGACGCACGTACTGCTGGAACGTGATGACGATGGCGAACGTCATCACGCTACCCGCGGTGCGCTCGTGTCCGGCCCACAGAAGGATGCTGGCGATGCAGACCGTGTTCACCAGCTCGACCGCAGCGTCGAGCGACGACTCCGCGAGGATGGCTTGCTTGTTTGCCGCGCGGTACTGCAGGTTCACGCGATCGAAGCGCGCGGCCATTGCGGCCTCGCGCCCGAACGCCTGCACGACGGCGATGCCGGTGACCTGCTCGTTGAGCATCGTGTTGAGTTGCGCCGTGGTGAGGCGCGTGTCGCGATAGGCCTGCCGCGCGCCGCGACGGAGCCGCTGCACGACGAGCGCCACCGCTGGCACCGAACAGAACGCGATGAGCGCGAGCTTGTAGTCGAGGAACAGCATCATCACGAAGATCGCGAGCAGCGAGGCGAGATCGCCGATGGAGTTCAGCGCGCCCGACGCGAAGAGCTCACCGACTGCGTCCACGTCGTTGACCACGCGCGTGACGAGCCGGCCGACGGGCGTGCGATCGAACACGCGCATGCCGAGGCGATCCGTGAACGAGAAGAGCGCGAGACGGAGCGTGGTCATCGCGCGCGCGCCTGCGATCTGCGTCAGGTACATCTGGATGAAGCTGAGGCCCTGCACCGAGACGAGCACAGCGAACAGCACGAGGCCGGGGACGACGAGCGAGGTGCCCGTGGTGGCCGCGCGTGTGAGCGCACCCATCGCGAGTGGGCGCAGCAGCGAGGCGAGCGACATCACGCCGAGGAGCACGAGCGCGGCGACGAGGTAGCGCTGCTCGCTCTTCAGATACGGCCACAGACGCTTCAGCAACGAGAAGTCAGTGCCCGACGGCAGCTCGTCCTCGCCGCGCTCGCCGCCGCGACCGTGCGGGATCCCGGGCTCGACGACGGCCTCGGCCTCGGTCGGCTTGCCCAGCTCCTCGAGCTCGCCCTCGACGCGCTGCTCCTCGGCCAGCGACGCGTAGAGCCCGGGCTGCGCGACGAGCTCGGCGTGCGTGCCCACCTGCACGATCCTGCCCTCGTCGAGCACGAGCACGCGATCACAGCGCGCGGCGGCGGAGATGCGGTGCGTGATGAGCACGAGAGAGCGCAGCTCGGCACGGCGACGGAGCGCGTCGAGGATGGCCGACTCGGTGCGCGCGTCGACGGCGGAGAGCGGGTCGTCGAGAATGAGCAGGGGCGTGTGGGAGACGAGCGCGCGGGCGAGCGCGACACGTTGACGCTGGCCACCCGAGAGCTGCACGCCGCGCTCGCCGACGAGCGTTTGCGGACCGTCCGGGAGCATCGCGACCTCGTCGGCGATCTGCGCGTCGCGGAGCGCCGCGCGCAGCTCGTCCGGCGGGATGCTCGCACCGGGCGCTAGCTCGACGCCGATGGCCACGTTGTCCTCGATGGTGTTGGAGAACAGGAACGGGTCCTGCTGCGCGTAGCCGACGCGCTGGCGCAGCGTGGTGCGCTCGATGTCGCACACGTCGCGACCATCGAGGAACACGCTGTGCAGCGGCGTGGGCAGGAGCCGCACGAGCAGCATCGCGAGTGTCGACTTGCCGGAGCCGGTGCGGCCGACGATCGCGAGCGACTGGCCCGCCGGCAGCGAGAACGAGACATCGTCGAGGATCACGCGGTCGCCGACGGCGTAGCGCAGCTTGTCGACGGTGAGGCCGCTCCGCGAGGCGTCCGCGGGGGCTGCATTCGTCTCCGGCTCGGCGATGTCGGGCGTGGCGATGAGGACCTCGCGGAGGCGCTCGAAGCACGCGCGACCCCGCTGTAGCACCGCGATGCTGAGGCCGAAGCTCAAGACCGGCCACGCCATGCGCGTCCAGGCGAGCAGGAACGCGAAGAAGCCACCGTCGCTGATCCCGCCGTGCTTCGGGCCGGCGTGCAAGAGCGAGGCGCCGTACCACGCGACGATGAGCAGGCTCATCGCGTTGATGGTGCCGAGCAGCGGGAACATCGAGCCGCGGATGCGCGCGAGGCGGAGGCTCGTGCCGAGGTAGCGCTGCGTGGCCTGGCTGAAGCGGGACTCCGCGAAGCGCTCGATGGCGAAGCTGCGGACGACGCGGATGCCGGCGAAGTGGCGCTGTGCGAGGTCGCCGAGCTGCGCGAGCTCGCTCTGGTTGGTACGCACGGTGGCGAAGATGCGGCGCGAGAAGCTGCGCGTGGTGAGCACGAGGAACGGCATCGTCACGAACGCCGCGGCCGTGAGCTTGCCGGAGATGGTGAGCATGACCTGCAGCGCGGAGGCGAACGCGAAGACGACGTTCAGCAGGTTGAGCACGCCGAATCCGAACAGCAGCCGGACCTGGCCGAGGTCGACGGTGGCGCGGCTCATGATCTCGCCGGGCGACATGTGGCGGTAGAAGCTCGTGCCGAGGCGGTGCAGCTTGTGGAGCAGCTGCGCGCGCAGCTCGTACTCGGCGTCGCGGCCCGCGTTGAAGAGGTACCAGCGGCTTGCGAGGCGCAGCACGAATGCGATGACGCCGAGGCCGATCATCGAGAGCCCGGAGTAGAGCGCCGCTCGAGGGAGCGCGCCGGGCGCGAAGATGTGGTCGACGGTGGCCTTCGAAAGCCAGTCGATGCGGTTCAGCGCGAGCTGGAAGCCGGCGAGGAAGACGCCACCGATGGCGTACACGGGCACGAAGCGGCGGAGGTAACCGCCGATGGTCGTCGGCAATCGCTCGACGACATCGGACGTGAGGACGCGATGGGGAGGCTCGGACGAGGGGTTCACGGGAAGGGAGATATTGTAGGTCGTCCGATAGAAGCTTGCATCGATGGACCGCTGGCCTTCTGGTCCACCCGGAGAGCCTCGTGTACCGTGAAGGGCCGACGTGGACCTCGCAGGAAAGCAGATCGGGAACTACGTCGCGCAGCGCGTCCTCGGCCGCGGTGGCATGGGCGTCGTGTACGTCGCGGAGCACCCCGAGATCGGTCGCAAGGTCGCGATCAAGGTCCTGCACGAGGAGCTGGCCATCAACGAGCAGATGGTGAAGCGCCTGTGGATCGAGGCGAAGAGCGCGAGCGAGATCGACTCGGACCACATCGTGCGCGTGCTCGACTTCGGCAAGCTCTCGTTGCCGCCGATGGGCGGTGTCCCACGAGAGACCGTGTATGTCGTCATGGAGCTGCTCGACGGGCGTAGCCTCGCCGACGCGTTCTGGGACGACGGCTTGTCGCTCTCGGAGATCGTCGACATCGCCCGGCAGATCTGCAGCGCGCTCGCAGCGAGCCACGACAAGGGGATCGTCCACCGCGATCTGAAGCTCGAGAACATCCACCTCATCCAGCGCGACGGCCGCACCTTCGTGAAGGTGCTCGACTTCGGCATCGCGAAGCTGCTGTCGAACCCGTACACGCGCACGAGCACCGGCGTCCTCTTGGGCACGCCCGCGTACATGAGCCCGGAGCAGTGCCGCGGGTCCGGCGACATCGATCACCGGTCCGACATCTACTCGCTCGGCATCATGCTCTACGAGCTGGTGTGCGGGACCCTCCCGTTCGCGGCGCAGGGCTACGGAGACGTGCTGGTCGCGCAGATGAAGACGCCGCCCGAGCCGCCATCGACATGGAACGCGACCGCGCCGAAGAGCATCGAGGCCATCATCATGTGCGCGCTCGAGAAGCGGCCCGACGATCGCTTCCAGTCGATGAAGGCGCTCGGAGCCGCGCTCGCCAGCGTCGCGGACGAGCTCGATGCGTCCATGGTGGGCGTCGCGCGCACACGTCCGCGCAGCGGCCCGAACAGCGAGACGGTCACGCACCGGCCGGACGCTGCCACGCTCGTGGACGCGCCATTGGCCTCGGCGGTGCCACGCGTCGCGCCAGGGCTGCACGGCATGGAGACGCAGGCGCTCGCGGTCGACCGCTTGCATCACCGCGAGACGAAGCTGCTCGAGCCCGACCACCAGAAGCCGACGATGACGTACGACGCTGTCGCAGAGCACTCGCAGCGGCTGAAGGGGGTGTCCTTGCGCGAGGCGCTCGGCTCGACCGCAGCGCTGCGTCAGCTCGAGGACGCGCTCGATGATCGGGGCGCAGCGCGGCCCGTGTCGCCGGTGTTCGAGGACGACGTCGCGATGTTCGACGGGAGCCGGCAGCGCCGGCGCGTGGCGATCATCGCCGTTGCCGTCGTGATCGCCGCTGTTCTTCTGCTGCTCGCGCTACGATGACGCGATGAAGCGTCTTGCCATTCTCCTGTTTGCGGCCGGCTGCGCGACCGGCGCACCGATCGACGGCAGGAGCGCCTATCGCCAGTCGGGCCCCATCGCCATCGATTGGCTGCGCGCCATCGCCGACCTCTCCGATAGCGACTTCCGACCGCTCGACGGCCAGGGCAAGCTGGCGCCCAACGTCCGCGGCGAGCTCAACTACTTCGACGACAAGTTCTTCGTCGAGGAAGCGCGGCCCCTCTTGCAGAAGAAGTTGGAGCTGTCGGTCCACCTGTCGACCGATACGACACCCGACGTCGTGCGCGTCAAGTACCGCGTCGGTGCGCTCAAGCTCACGGTGCTCGAGACGACGAACGTCTCGCTCGTGTGGGTTCGCGGCGAGAAGCTCGCTTCGACGCCGCAGGAGGAGCGCAGCGCGGTCATCGCCGCGATCGCCGCGCAGCTCTTCAACGTGAAGGGCACCAACCACGACTGGAAGTTCGGTCCCGACGAGCGCATCGGTCAGGAGGGCAACTTCAGCACCGACGCGGCCATCGACCCCGCCAAAATGGCCACCTGGGAGCAGCGCGCCGACGGTGGCGTCATGCACGGGACGCTCTACTTCTTCCTCTACAAGCGGTCACCCAGCCGGCTCGGCTACCAGAACGCCAGCAACTGGTTCGATCCCGAGTTCCGCAAGGGCCTCGGCGGCCTCCTGCGCTTCTTCAAGAGCGAGGACAAGGACGTTTCCGAGCCGCAGTAGGAACGAGCACGACTCACGAGCCGGCGACCGGAGCTGTCGTCGGTTGCCCGCCACCGTCATCGCCTGGGTGCCCGTCGCCTGTTGCTCTTACGTACTCTCGGGGAAGGCCTTCCCGGCCGCTGGCGTATATTCCCGCACATGAGCGGGTTTGCGATCGTGCGGCAGGTGGTGGGTGTGTTCGTGTGGCTGCTCGGCAGCCTCGTGCGCGTGGTCATAGGACCGGTGACGTGGCAGCCGCCGCGCTGGTCGCGGTGGGTCGGTGCCCGTGGCAAGAGCGTGGTGGTCGATGCGAGGCGCCGTCCGGTGCGCGCGGCGATCGTCGCGATGCTGGTCGTAGGGACGCTCGTATCGGCGGGGTATGGCGTGCGCTGGTGGCAGCACCGGCCGCGGCCCATCGAGGTCGCCGTCAACGTGACGCCGCCGCCGCCGACACCGATCGAGGAGCGTCTCAAGCCGCTGCCCGCGGTGATCGGGTTCTCGGCGTCCGTCGCGCCGCTGTCGGCCATCGGCAAGCCGGTGACGACGGGCATCGACCTTTCGCCGAAGCTGGACGGGACGTGGCACTGGCGTAGTGATCACGAGCTCGTCTTCGATCCGAAGGTCGACTGGCCGGTGGGCACGCACTTCACGGCGCGGATGCAGAAGCGCGGGCTCGTGGCCGACAAGCTGTTGCTCGACTCGTACGACGTGGAGTTCGACTCGGCGCCGTTCACCATCGAGGTGGCCGAGAAGCAGTTCTATCAGGACCCCATCGATCCGGCGCTCAAGAAGGTCGTGCTCACGTATCAGTTCTCGCACCCCGTCGACGCGGCGAGCTTCGAGAAGGCGCTGTCGCTGACGTTCGTGCCGGGCACCAAGCAGGAGAGCGAGCGCACGTACAAGGCCGAGGTCAGCTACGACAAGCTGCACGGCAAGGCGTACGTGCACTCGGCGCCCGTCGACATCCCGCAGCGTGATGCGAACATGAAGGTCGTCGTCGACAAGGGCGTGCGCGCCCGCGCCGGCGGTCGTCCCACGAGCGAGCCGGTCGAGACCGAGGTCGCGATCGCGGGCCTCTACAACTTCCTCAAGGTCGCGTCGTCGACGATCCAGATCGTCGACAACGAGCGCAACGAGCCGGAGCAGGTGCTCTTGCTCGAGACCTCCGCCGGCGTGTCCGAGGCAGAGATGAAGCGCAGCGTGCAGGCGTGGCTGCTCCCCGAGTACGACCCGGCCGACGCGGACGAGGCGAAGAACAAGCGTCCTCATCAGTGGACCGACCCGGAGCGCATCGATCCGGAGCTGCTCAAGCAGGGCAAGCCGCTCCAGCTCGAGGCGATCGCGCAGGAGCAGGAGTACTCCACGACGCACTCGTTCCGCATCCACGCGAGCGCAGGACGGTACGTGTACGTACAGGTCGGCAAGGGGCTGCGCGCGTTCGGCGGCTATCTGCTCGGCGATCCGTTCATCGCGACGACCCAGGTGCCCCCGTACCCGCAGCAGCTGCGCATCCTGCACACGGGATCGTTGCTCAGCCTCGGTGGCGAGAAGCGCGTGAGCGTGTTCGCGCGCGATGTCCCCGGCATGGAGGTCGAGATCTCTCGCGTCCTTCCGGACCAGCTGCAGAACGTCGTGACGATGTCGGGCGGCTACAACTTCAGTCATCCCAACTTCTCGGGTTACTACAACATCGACAACGCGACCGAGCGGTTCGTCGAGGATCGCGCGCTGCCGCAGCCGGGCACCGGCAAGCCCATCTACGAGGGCATCGACCTCGGGAAGTACCTCGGCGAGGGGCGCCGCGGCGTCTTCATGCTGCACGTGCGCGCATGGGATCCCGTCGAGAAGCGCACGCTCGCCGAGGAGGACTCGCGCATCGTCGTCGTCACCGATCTCGGCATCCTGTCGAAGCAGACGGAGACCGGCGAGCGCGACGTGTTCGTCGCCTCGATTCGCACGGGCGATCCCGTGGCGGGCGTGAAGATCTCGGTGCTCGGAAAGAACGGCATCGCGGTGCTGACGGCGTTCACCGACGCGCAGGGTCACGCGCAGCTCGGCTCGCTCGAGCACTTCTCGCGCGAGAAGCAGCCGGCGCTCATCCTCGCGGAGAAGAGCGGCGACAGCTCGTTCCTGCCGCTCGGTGGCTCCGATCGTCTGCTCGACTACTCGCGCTTCGACACGGGCGGCGTGCGCAGCGGCGAGCGACCGCAGTCGCTGTCGGCGTACGTGTTCTCGGACCGCGGCATCTACCGACCCGGTGAGGAGATCCGCGCCGGTGTGCTCGCGCGCGCCAACGACTGGAAGACGTCGCTCGATGGTGTGCCGATCGAGCTCGAGATCACCGACTCGCGCGGCCTCATCGTGAAGAAGCAGCGCGTGAAGCTGCCGGCGAGCGGCCTCGTCGAGCTGCGCCACACGACGCCGGAGGTCGCGCCGACGGGCACGTACACCGTGCAAGCGTACCTCCTCAAGGCGGACAAGACCGACGCCCTGCTCGGTTCCACGACCGTGCGCGTGCGCGAGTTCGTGCCGGACAAGATGAAGCTCGCGGTCCACTTTTCGACGGAGCACGTCGATGGCTGGGTGAAGCCGGAGCAGCTCAAGGGCCGGGTCACGCTCACCAACCTGTTCGGCACGCCTGCGGAGGGACGTACCGTGCGCGGCAAGCTCTCGCTGTCGCCCGCCTTGCCGTCGTTTCCGCGGCTCGCCGACTACACGTTCTTCGATCCGCTGCTCGCGAAGGAGGCGGCAGACGAGGACCTCGACGAACAGAAGACCGACGACAAGGGCGAAGCGACGTTCGACCTGGGGCTGCAACGCTGGAAGCCGGCGACGTATCGCCTCACGCTCTCCGCCGAGGGCTTCGAGGAGGGCAGCGGTCGCGGCGTCAGCGCGGAGGCCAGCGTGGTGGTGTCGCCGATGCCGTTCCTCGTCGGCTACAAGGCGGACGGCGACCTGAGCTACCTCTCGAAGGGCGCGAACCGAAAGATCGACCTCGTCGCGGTGAATCCGGGCGGCGAGCGCGTGGCGCAGGGCAACCTTCGCGCCGTGCTGTACGAGCGCAAGTTCGTCTCGGTGCTCACGAAGCAGGGCAACGGTACGTACAAGTACGAGTCGATCAAGCGCGAGGTCGAGCTGTCGCAGAAGCCGCTCGCCATCGCGAAGGACGGAACGGCGCTCGCGCTTGCGACGTCGCGCCCCGGCGACTTCACGATGGTGGTGCGCGGCGAGCACGAGCTCGACCTTCAGCGCGTCGAGTTCACCGTCGCTGGGGCTGCGAACCTCACGCGATCGATGGAGAAGAACGCCGAGCTCGGCCTCCAGCTCAAGAGCAAGGACGTCAATCCCGGCGACGACCTCGAGATGGAGCTGAAGGCGCCGTACACGGGCGCGGGCCTCATCACGATCGAGCGCGATCACGTCTACTCGTACAAGTGGTTCAAGTCGAAGACGAACGCGTCGGTGCAGACCATCAAGGTCCCTGCTGATCTCGAGGGCGGTGGCTACGTGGCCGTGAGCTATCTGCGCGACGCAGGTTCCGACGAGGTGTTCGCCAGTCCGCTCAGCTACGCGGTCGCGCCGTTCTCGATCAGCCGCAAGCAGCGCGAGGTGAAGGTCACCGTCGACGTGCCGGAGCTGTCGCGCCCCGGCGAGCCGCTCGCGATCAAGGTGAAGGCCGATCGGCAGGCCAAGGCCATCGTGTTTGCCGTCGACGAGGGGATCTTGCGCATCGCGCACTACGCCACGCCGGATCCACTCGCGTTCTTCTTCCAGAAGCGCGAGCTCGGGGTGCGTACCGCGCAGATCCTCGACCTCGTGCTCCCCGAGTTCTCGCGCCTCATGGCGGCGGTCGCGCCGGGCGGCGACGCGGAAGGCGCTGCGGGAGGCAACCTCAACCCGTTCAAGCGCCGGCACGAGCCGCCGGTCGCGTTCTGGAGCGGCATCGTCGACGTCGGCCCCTCGCAGAAGACCTTCACCTACGATGTGCCCGACACGTTCAACGGCACGCTGCGCGTGATGGCGCTCGTCGTCGAGCCGGCGGCGGTCGGCATGGCGGAGCGCAAGCTCATCGTGCGTGGTGACTACGTGCTCTCGCCGGCGGCGCCGCTCGCGGTGGCACCCGGCGACGAGTTCGAGCTGACGACCAGCATCGCGAACAATGTCGAGAAGTCGGGGGATCATGCGTCCGTCGAGGTCACGCTCGAGGTCACGCCCGGGCTCGAGATCATCGGGCCGCACAAGACGCAGCTGACCATCGCTGCGATGCACGAGGGCAAGACATCGTTCAAGCTGCGCGCCACCGAGCACCTCGGCGCGGCGACGGCGACGCTCGTGGCCTCGGGCGCAGGCAAGCCGGCACGACTGCGCTCGGAGCTGTCGGTGCGACCGGCGGTGCCGTACACCGTCACGTTCCAGGCCGGACACCTCAAGGACGGCGACAAGCGCGTGCCCGTGCCGCGTCAGCTCTACAGTGAGTTCCGGACACTCTCGGCGGGCATCTCGCGGCTGCCGCTCGGGCTCACGCACGGGCTCGTCGACTACCTGAAGAAGTTTCCGCACGGCTGCACCGAGCAGATCACGAGCCAGGTGGTGCCGGCCGTGGCGCTCGGCAAGCACCCCGAGCTCGGCATCGCGACGGCGGACGCGAACGTGTCCTTCGCGCACTGGATCGATCTCGTGCGCGCGCGTCAGAACGACGAAGGCGCGTTCGGCATGTGGGCGGCATCGCCGAGGTCCGCACCGCTGCCATCGGTGTGGACGCTGCTCATGCTGCAGGAGGCGAAGGATCGTGGGTTCGCGGTGCCGGCCGATACGCTGAAGGCGGGCATCGGTTACCTGCAGGGCCTCGCGTCGCACGACGGGGACTCGCTCGCCGACGAGCGCCTGCGCGCGATGGCCATCTACACGCTCACGCGCACGGGGCAGGTCACGACCAGCTACGCGAGCGCGCTGAAGAAGCGGCTCGAGGCGGACTTCCCGAAGGAGTGGAAGTCGGATCTCACCGCGGCGTACCTCGCCTCGACGCTGGCCCTGCTCAAGCAGACCGATCGTGCGCGCACCCTCGTCGACGGAGTGAAGCTGGGTGTTGCCGTCTCGCCGGACTGGGACTCGTTCTACGATCCGCTGGCGCGCGACGCGCAGCTGCTCTACCTCGTGGCGAAGCACTTCCCCGACCGTGCGACGGCCGTCACGCAGGCGCAGCTCGATGCGCTCGTCGAGCCGATCTTCGGTGGAAGCTACAACACGTTCAGCTCCGCGTTCACGATCCTCGCGCTCGAGACCTACGGGCATACGGCTGGTGGCGACGCGAAGGGACTCTCCATCCTCGAGGAGCTCTCGTCGGGCAGGCACGCGCTGCCGTTGCCGAGCACGCTGCTCCCCGTCGCCACGTTCAGCGCGGACGCCACGGCGCTCGACTTCACCGCGTCCGGCCCGTTCGGCGCCTACTGGCTGGTCGAGCAGGCGGGCTTCGATCGCAAGGTGCCGACCGAGGCCATCGCGAAGCACGTCGAGGTCTTCCGCGAGTACACGGACGACAAGGGCAAGCCCGTCGACAGAGTCGCTGTCGGCGACGAGATCCGCGTGCACGTCCGCGTGCGAGCGACCGACAAGGAGCTCATCCCCAACCTCGCGCTCGTCGACCTGCTGCCCGGCGGCTTCGAGGTCGTGATGCAGGAGCAGAAGCGACAGTCGGGCGCCGGGGAGAATGATGGCGAGGAGCAGGCCGAGCGCGGCACCAGCGCGCACGAGGAGGGCGAGGGCGGCGAAGGCGCCGGCGATGGCGACGGGGACGCCGCCCACGAGGAGCCTTCGGCGTTCGCGTTGCCCATCACCGTCGATGGCACCAGCATGACGCTCGACTTCGGCGACGTCCGCGAAGATCGCGTCGTGCTCTACACGAGCGGTACGAAGGACGTGCAGGAGCTCGTGTACGTGCTCAAGGCCACCAACGTCGGCACCTACCGTACGGCGCCGCTGCTCGCCGACTCGATGTACGACCGCTCCGTGCTCGGCCGCAGCGTGGGCGGCATGATCACCGTGTACCGCAAGTAGCGATGCGCGGCTGGGCTCCGTGGCGACGTCGACTGGCGGTGGTGCTCATCGCCTGGCTGACGTTGCGCGTGGGTGTCCGGCTGTGGCCGCACCAGCACCTGCGCGACTTCGTGCCGTCGAGCTCTGCCGTCTACGACGCGCACGGCACGCTCCTGCGGCTCACGCTCGCCTCGGACGAGCAGTACCGCCTGTGGACCCCGCTCGCGCGCATCGCACCCCCGCTGCGCGCCGCGGTGCTGCTGTACGAGGACCGTCACTTCTACAGTCACTTCGCGGTCAATCCGCTCTCGCTCGTCCGCGCGGTGCGCTCGCTCGGCGGAGGTCGGCGGCTCGGCGGCTCGACGGTGACGATGCAGCTCGCGCGGCGGGTGTGGCGCATCCCTTCGCACACGCTCAGCGGCAAGCTCGTGCAGATCGCCCGCGCGGTCGAGCTCGAGCTGCTCTACGGCAAGGACGAGCTCCTCGAGGCGTACCTCAACCTCGTACCGTACGGCGGCAACGTCGAGGGCGTGGGCGCGGCGAGCCTCGTGTACTTCGGCAAGCCCGCCGCGAAGCTCTCGCTCGACGAGGCGCTCGCGCTCGCGGTCATCCCGCAGAGCCCGGAGGCGCGCGGTGCGGCGCTGACGCGTGGAGGCGAGGCGCCCGCATCCCTGACGCGCGCGCGGCTCGGGCTCTTCGCGGCGTACGAGCGTCAGCATCCCGAGGCTCGCAAGGAGCGCGCGCTCGTCGAGGCGCCC
This sequence comes from Polyangia bacterium, assembly GCA_039923495.1. Lineage (GTDB taxonomy): Bacteria > Myxococcota_A > Polyangia > Palsa-1104 > Palsa-1104 > JBDTCO01. Next base: position 9,746 of record JBDTCO010000177.1, on the reverse strand, counting down.
ATCGCGGTGCGCTCGATCCACGACCTGCCATTCGAGGCGCCGCACCTCGTCGAGGACGCGCTGCGCAGCGTGGCGCCCGATGCGGCGCACGCGATCGTGACCACGCTCGACCTCTCGCTGCAGCACCTCGTCGAGCGCCAGCTGCACGGCTACGTGGTGCGTCGCCGCTCGGTCGGCATCGAGAACGCGGTGGCGATGCTCGTCGACACGCGCGACCTCGGCGTGCGCGCGCTCGTTGGCTCGGCGGACTTCCACGACGATCACATCTCGGGGCAGGTGAACGGCGCGACGGCGAAGCGCTCGCCGGGCTCGGCGCTCAAGCCCTTCGTGTACGGCCTCGCGCTCGACGAGGGCGTCATCCACCCGATGACGATGCTGAAGGACGCGCCGCTCTCGTTCGCGGCCTACAGCCCCGAGAACTTCGACGGTCGCTACGCGGGGCCGCTATCTGCGACCGATGCGCTCGTGCGCTCGCGCAACATCCCCGCCGTCACGGTGGCGTCGAAGCTCGTGCAGCCCAGCTTCTACGAGTGGATGAAGCAGGCCGGTATCACGAAGCTCGCGGGCGAGTCGCACTACGGCCTCGGTCTCGCGCTCGGCGTGGCGGAGGTGACGATGGAGGAGCTCGTCGGTCTCTATGCAGCGCTCGCGAACGAGGGCAAGTGGCGTCCGGTCACGCTCTCCCCGGCGGCGGCGCCGGCTCCGCGCCGGCTGCTGTCGGCAGAGGCGTCGTACCTCGTCATCAAGATGCTCGAGCAGAACCCGCGGCCCGATGCGCTGCATGCGGCCGTGGGTGAAGGTCAGGCGCAGCTGCCGATCGCGTGGAAGACGGGCACGTCGTGGGGCTTCCGCGACGCATGGACGGTGGGGATCGTGGGCCCCTACGTGCTCTGCGTCTGGGTCGGCGACTTCGAGGGGCGGGGCAACCCCGCGTTCGTCGGCGTGCAGGCCGCGGCACCTCTGTTCTTCCAGATCGTAGACGCGCTGCTCGCCAAGACACCACACCTCGGCGTCACGCGCAGGCAGCCGAGCGGCGTGCGCAAGGTGTCGCTGTGCGCGCTGTCGGGGAAGCTGCCGGGGCCGAGCTGCCCGCGCACGAAGTCGAGCTGGTTCATCCCCGGTCGGTCGCCCATCGAGAGCTGCGACGTGCACCGCAGCGTCGTCATCGACGATCGGAGCGGGCAGCGCACGTGCCTGCCGTATCGCGGACCGGTGCACAGCGAGGTCTACGAGTTCTGGCCGAGCGATCTGCAGAAGCTCTTCGCGCAGGCCGGGCTGCCGCGACGCTCCGTGCCACCGATGGAGGCCCGCTGCCCGCTCTCCGACGTGGGCGGCACACCACCGAAGATCGCGAGCCCGCTGCGCGGTGTCACCTACGCGCTCAGGCACGATCAGGCGACCATCGCGCTCGAGGCCGTGAGCGATGCCGACGCGCACGAGCTGTTCTGGTTCATCGGCGACGAGCTCGTGGGCAAGAGCCGTCGTGGACAGCCGCTCTTCTGGGCTGCCCGCCCTGGCGCGTTCCAGGTGCGCGTGGTCGACGATCAGGGGCGTGCCGACGAGCGCGCGTTGAAGGTCGAACGTGTCGACTAGGTCGCTTCCCATCGGTGCGTTCGCCGTCCTGATGCTCGTCGGTTGCGCGCAACCCGTCGAGGCGCCGCGCTGGATGCTGCTCGGCAAGGCGAACGGCGTGCAGGTCGTGGAGACGCGCGGCGATCACGCGCGCACATCGGAGAACCAGTGGGTCGCCACCAAGGATCTCCAGCCGCTGGTTCCATCCCGGAGCGCGCCACGCAGCCCGCCGGTCGTGGTGACGCTCCCCGAGGGGATCGCCGGGAGCGAGCACTGGATCGACGTCGAGCTCGCGGCGCAGCGCCTCACCGCGTACGAGGGTGCACACCCTGTCGCCTCCTTTGCGGTGTCGACGGGCGTGGGCGCCGATGGCCAGATGTACTCGACGCCGAAGGGCAGCCACCGCATCTACGCAAAGCTGCGCGCGACGACGATGGCGTCGGCGCCGGGCGAGGCGCACCCGTATCGCTTCGAGGCCGTGCCCGACGTGCAGTACTTCGATCGCGAGGTCGCGATCCACGGCGCGTACTGGCATCGACGCTTCGGCGAGCGCGTGTCGCATGGCTGCGTGAACCTGGCGCCACCGGACGCGGCCTGGCTCTTCGACTTCACCACCCCACGGCTCTTACAGTCCGAGCGGGAGCACGCCGCTCGTGGAATCGAGCGCGGCACCGTCGTGCGCGTGCGGTGAGCGTGGTATCCTCGAGAACAGAACGGAGTCGACGATGATGAATCCGATCGCGCTGGTGTTTCGCCCGGGTCGCGTGCTCTCGATGTGCCTCTTGCTCGTCGCGAGCCTGCTCGTCGCGGCGATGACGAGCACGACAGGCACGGCCGACGACGAGGAGATCTCTCGCGTCGAGCTCATCGACTGACATGAACCTTCCGCGCTGGCGCCGCTACGTCGACGCGCTCCCCGACGGCGTCGACTCGTACGCGGACTGCACGATCAAGGCGTCGGTGACGCGCCTGTTCTACGAGGGCTTCGGCAAGCCCGAACTCGACCACGCTCTTCCGACCGTGGTGCGCGAGCTCGCGCAGCACCCGCCGCCCGTGTCGGTGAGCGTGCCCGAGATCGTGGTGAACACCCTCCACCTCGCGTTGGGCGACGCGCTCGGCTACAGCGAGGAGCAGTTCATCGAGAGAGCCCGCGAGGTCAGCCGATCCGTCATCTCGGGGCCGCTGTACCGCGTGCTCTTCACGTTCATCTCCCCCGAGCGGTTGCTCAAGAACGCAGCGTCGCGCTGGGAAGCGTTCCACCGGGGCACTTCGCTGAGCGTCGACCTGATCGAGGACACCCGCTGCCGGATCTTGATGCACGCGCCCCCGCATGCCTCCACCGAGCTCCTGTCGGCGATGAAAGCGACGGGGTTTGAAGTCGCGCTGGTGGCGGCGGGAGCGAAGAACCTGAAGGCTTCGGTGAAGCAGGTCACCTCGGAGGTGGCCCGCTTCGAGGCCACGTGGACGCGCTGACTACGCCTTGCCTACCTCGGCGATGAGTGCGGCGCAGCTCTCCGCGCAGGCCTTGCACGGGCCCATCGCGAGGTGCTTGTCGCACTCGGCCTTGCAGTCCCTGGCGATCTGACCGACGACCGCAGCCAGCGCCGCGGTGTGCCTCGAGGATCCCGCCGCGATCGCCGCGAGGGCCTCCGACGCCGGGATCAGATCCGCGACGCTCTTCGCGCATGCCGCCATGGCGACGTTACCTGTCGCGAGCATGTCGAGGCAGTGGCGCAGGCACGCCTGCGACGCACGCACGCAGCTGTTCGCAGCGAGCACGAGCGATCCGGACGACGGCTTCGCGGCAGAAGGGGCGGCCTCGGCCCGGTTTGCAGCCACGGCAGCGAGCACCACACCGGCGCCGACGAGCAGGTCTCTTCTCTTCATCGAGGTCTCCACGTCGACAGTATAGCGCCTTCCCAAATGTCCCGTCCTCGGCCACGCTCTTTTTCGTGATGCCAGGGCGCGCGCAGCTCTCGCTGTTCGGCGGCGGTGCGGATCTCGATCCCACCGGTCCGGCGCCCCTCGTCGCGCCTGCACACCGTGCGCTCGCGGAGGAGCTCCCCCGAGACGTGTACTACGGCACGTCGAGCTACACGTTCCCCGGCTGGGCGGGTGTGCTGTACGCGGGGCGTCCGTCCGAGAAGGCGCTCGTCGATGAAGGCCTCTCCGCGTACGCCGCGCACCCGCTTCTCCGCGCGGTCGGCATCGATCGCACGTACTGGGCGCCGATGACCGCGGACGCGTGGCGTCGCTACGCGAGGCAGACGCCACCGGGGTTCGTCGCGGTGTCGAAGGCACTGTCGGAGCTGACGACGTGCGCGTTCCCGAATCATCCGCGCTACGGTGATCGTGCGGGCCGGATCAACCCGAGCTTCCTCGATCCGGAGCTCGCGATGCGCGACGTGGTGCGGCCGCTGCTCGAGGGCATGGTGGACAAGGCAGGGCCGCTCGTGCTCGAGCTCGCGCCGATCCCCGAGCGTGTGCTCCCCGACGAGCGCGCGCTGCATGCTCGCCTCGCCGCGCTGCTGCAGGCGCTCCCGCGCGAGCTGTCCGTCGTCGTCGAGCTGCGCACACCGCGCCTCTTCACGAAGCGCTACCTGGACACGCTCGCCCAGCACCGCGCGACGCACGTCGTGAGCTACTGGTCCGACATGCCGACGATCGGCGAGCAGGCCCGCCTCGGTGCCGTCGAGCTGAAGGGCGATCTCGTCCTCCGCCTGCTGCAACCGCCGGGCTCGAGCTACGACGTGTTGAAGCGCGCGTACGCGCCCTTCGATCGACTGCATGCCATCGACGAGGCCATGCGCAACGACGTCACCGCGGTCACGAAGCGCGCGCTCGAGCAGGGCCGTCGTGTGTTCGTCCTCGTCGGCAACAAGGCCGAGGGCTGCGCGCCGAGGACCGTGTTCGCGCTCGCGGAGCAGCTCGTTCGATGAGCCGCAGCACCGATCGCTTCTTCGGCGACGCGAGGGCTCGCCTGCGCAAGCTCGCGACCTCCGCACGTCAGGCGCTATCTGTGGACGAGCCGACCGCGCAGAGTCGCGACGATGCCGAGCGCGACTTTGCGCATGCGGTGGCAGAGGAGGCTGGCAAGCTGCGCGGTGCTCCGGCGAAGGTGGCGCAGCTGCGCGCCTACCTCGAGCTCGACGATGCGCTCTCCACGTCGGCGCGCGAGGAGCTCGCGACGCTGTGGGATGGCGTGCCGCCCGATCCACCGCAGGCGATCCGTCGAGTCGTCGAGGAAGATCTCGGCGCGCCCATCGAGGAGCTCTTCGCGACGTGGGACGAGGAGCCGTTCGCCGCCGCGTCCCTCGGCCAGGTGCACGGCGCCACGCTCGCCGATGGCACCGAGGTCGCGGTCAAGGTGCAGTACCCGGGCATCGCGGCGGCGCTCGCCGACGACCTCGGCTCCACGACGCTGTTGCGTGATCTCGTGGGCCCTGGGCTCGGCGCGGGCGTGGCGAAGGACGCGCTCGAGGCCGTTCGCTCGGCGATGCTGCGCGAGGTCGACTACGTGGCCGAGCGCGTGGCCCTCGAGCGCTTCGGTCGCGCGTTCTTCGGCGATGCGCAGATCGTGCTGCCGCGCGCGTATGCCGATCGCTCGAGCGCGCGAGTGCTCACGATGACGCGGCTGCGCGGTCGAAACCTCGCCGACCTCGGCGACGCCACGCCTGACGAGCGTGCGCAGGTCGCACGCACGTTGTTCCGCTTCATGTTCGGCGGCCCACTGAAGCACGGGCTCGTGAACGGCGACCCCCATCCCGGCAACTATCTCGTGCTCGACGCGGCAGCGGGCAAGGTGGGCTTCCTCGACTTCGGCTTCGTCGTCGAGATCGGCGCGCTGCAGGAGATCGAGCGCGGGCTGTGGCTCTCGATCGTGAGGCGCGACGGCGAGGGCCTGCGCTACTTCGCGCACGAGGCGGGCCTCGTTCCTCATCCGAGCATCTTCGACCACGCCGCGTGGCGCGACTTCGAACACGCGCTCGGTGCGCCGTTCCTCAAGCGAGGTGCGAAGCGCTTTGGCCGTGGTGAGGCGGGTGAGCTCGCGCGCTCCGTGCGACACCTCGTGAGCGCGGGCTCGGTGCACCTTCCGCCTGCAGCCGTGGTGCTGTGGCGTCAGCGCATCGCAGCCCTCGCGGTCATCGGCTCGCTCGAGGCGTCGCTCGATCTGCGTCGGGTCCTTTGCGAAGTGCTCGACGACGATCGTCATCCGACGCCGCTCTACGAACGGTATCGCTAGAAGATCCGGAGCTACCCGCAGTGATCGAGGCGAAACCCCATGTGTCGCCTGATGAAGCGCGCGCCGGAACGCCCCAGTTTGAGGACGGTCACCGCCGAGGCCTAGTTCTTCTAGTGACTTCGGCACATGGCTTCGCCCGCCCGTGTGCCGGTTCGGTGTCCGGAAGTTCGCGCAAAAGTCACAACCAGACCGACCCCGCCGTAGTGACATACACGCCATGTTCCCGACGGTCACATGCTGACCACGCGCCTCGTGGTGCTGGGCCTCGCGCTCGTGGTCGCGCTCGCATTCGAGTTCGTCAACGGCTTCCACGACACGGCGAACGCGGTCGCGACCGTCATCTACACGCGCTCCCTCAAGCCGAGCTGGGCCGTCATCTGGTCGGGCTTCTGCAACTTCGCGGGCGTCCTCGTCGGCGGCATCGCGGTCGCGATGAGCGTCGTCAAGCTGCTCCCCGTCGAGCTCCTCGTGCAGAGCGGGCCCGGCATCGGCCTCGCGATGGTCCTGTCCCTATTGCTCGCCGCCATCACCTGGAACCTCGCGACGTGGGCGCTCGGTCTCCCTGCGTCCAGCTCGCACACATTGATAGGCGCGATCCTCGGCGTCGCGCTCGCCAACTCGCTCACCGCCGGGCACAGCTTCGGTGACGGTGTGAACTGGACGAAGGCCGGCGAGGTCGGCCTGTCGCTCTTCCTCTCGCCGATCATCGGCTTCTCGCTCGCTGCCGTCACGGTGCTGCTGTTCCTGTGGCTCGTACCCAGCAAGGCGCTGCACAACCCGCCCGAGCCCGGTGCCCGGCCACCGACGTGGATCCGCGCGTTGCTCATCGGCACGTGCAGCGGCGTCAGCTTCGCGCACGGGTCGAACGACGGCCAGAAGGGCGTCGGCCTCATCATGCTCATCCTCGTCGGCATCCTGCCGGCGAGCTTCGCGCTCGACCCGGGTGCGAGCACGCACACCATGTCGCAGGCCGCGGGCGCCGCGAAGGTCATCGTACAGAAGGTCGACGGGCTCGACGCGCAGAGCGTCGAGGTGCGAGCGCGTCTCTCGACGATCGCGGTGCGGCTCGACGACACCGCTTTGGTCTCGGACATCCCGGCCAACGAGCGCTTCGTGCTGCGTCGCCAGATCTTCGAGGCGGACGCGGGGCTCGACAAGCTGCTCAAGGCGCACCGCATCGCAGCGTCACCCGAGCTCGAGAGGTCGCGCGGCCAGCTGCGCGCGATGACCGACTACGCGCCGCGCTGGGTGCTCGTCCTCGTCGCGCTCGCGCTCGGCGTCGGCACGACCGTCGGCTGGAAGCGCATCGTCGTCACCATCGGCGAGAAGATCGGCAAGGCGCACCTCACGTACGCGCAGGGTGCCTCGGCCGAGCTCGTCGCGATGGTGACCATCGGTCTCGGTGCGATGCTCGGCCTGCCGGTCTCGACCACGCACGTGCTCTCGTCGGGCGTGGCCGGCACGATGGTCGCGCGTCGCTCGGGTCTACAGATGAAGACGGTGCGCAACATCGCGCTCGCGTGGGTGCTCACGCTGCCGGCCGTGATGCTGCTCTCCGGTGCGATGTTCCTGCTGCTGCGCCGGGTGCTCGGCGGCGTCAGCTTCTAGGCGCCTTCAGGCTACGGCGCCGACCAGCAGGAGATCACGCCCGGCGTCGCGCCGCCGTTGCAGATGCTGTTCGACATGCCGTTCGGGTTCGTGGTCTCGTTGTAGACGTCGGTGTTGTCGCAGGCCACGCCGGGCACCGTCGACGGGCTGCAGTCCGCGTCCGTCGTGCAGCCCTTGATGCAGAAGGCCTCGCCGGTGGCGATGTTCTGGTAGCAGGCGTTGCCGGCCTTCGAGCAGTCCGCGTCGTTGCGGCACGGGTCGCAGACGTCCCCCTGGCCGACGCACGCGCCGTAGCGGTGGATGCAGGCGGCGACCTGGGCGCCGGTCGAGTCCTTGGTGAAGTCGCAGATGAACGCGGTGTTCTGCACGCCGCCGCAGTCGCCGGCCTTGCCGCAATCCTTCGTGCAGTAGCGCGACGTGCCGTCCTTTGTCGGGATGCAGATGGGGTTGTCGGCCGGGCAGTTGTCGTTGGTGACGCACTCCGAGCAGAGCGCGCGACGCAGACACTTCTTCGCGCTGTCATAGTCGGTGAGGCACTCGAACTCGAGCGGGCAGTCCGAGTCGGTGGAGCACACGCCGGTGCAGTACGCGGCGGGATCGTTCGGGTTCGGCATCTTGGTGGTGGTGTTCTCGAGCTTGCGGCAGCTCGGAGCGGCGTTCGTGCTGCCGAGCGATGTGCAGACGGTGTCGTCCTTCGAGCAGTCGACGCCGATGAGGAGCGGGGCGCCTGTGGCGGTGACCTCGTACTGGGCCTTGTTGCAGGTCATGCCGATCGTCGCATCGGAGGGGAAGCAGTCGAAGCCGACCGGGCAGCCCGTGTCCCCGGTCTGACTCGTGCACGTGTGCGTGCAGATCGAGGCCCCACCGGGACCGGGCGCGCAGAGCTGACCTTTGACGTTGCAGTCCGAGGTCGTCTTGCACGCCGTGCCGATGACGGTGGCCTTCGCGGTGCACGCGGCCAGACCGAGACCCAAGGAGGCGAGGACGCCCAAGTAGACGAAGAAGGAGGCGCAGGTCGATCGCATGGCGGGCTCCATAGCCGGGTTGCGGTCGGCGGGTCAAGGTTCGACCCGAAACGATCGTTGCGCTCGACCTCTCCGATCGTGCCAGTGGGCGTTGACAGTTTGTCACGATCCACGCTAGCTAAACGAAATGCGCACACTGTTCACGTTCTCGGCGACGCTTTCATTGTCTCTCGGCCTTGTGGTCGCGAGCGCCCTCACCGGATGCGGCGGCGCGCCTGCGGACAACACAGCCAACAAAGGAACCACCGACACGCAACACGATGCGGACTACCCGGCTGGCCCGTACGGCTACACGCAAGGCTCGGTCGTCTCCGACTACAAGTTCCTCGGCAAGACGCCGACGGCGACGGACGTGTACTCCGCGCTCCCGCTGCGCGACCTCTACCTCGGCGAGTTCCACACCGACACGACGATGCGCTACCTCCTCGTCGTGGGCTCGGCCAACTGGTGCATCTACTGCAACCAGGAAGCGCCGACCGTCGAGAAGCTCGCCACGAAGTACAAGGACCAGGGCTTCCGCGCGCTGACCGTCCTGGCCGAGGGCCACACGCGTGGCGAGCCGGCCATCGAGAGCGACATCGCCGATTGGGTCGATGCTCACCAATTCATCAACACCGACATGGCGATCGACCCCGCCGAGACGCTCTTCAAGTACGCCGACGCGTCTGCCTTCCCGCTGCACATCCTTCTCGACACGAAGACGATGTCGATCGAGTGGCTCTGCGTCGGTGGCTCTCCCGGCTGCGACTCCGAGACGGCCGTCGCTCAAGCGCTGGCGAAGTAAGCACCTTTTCCTATGACGCGTCTCTTTCCGCTCGTCTTCCTCATCTCGCTGTCCGCGTGCGCGACCGGCGGTGGTGGCTCGGGCGCCAAGTCCGCCGGCTCCGTCGCCACCCAGGCCTCCAAGGTCGGTGCGACCGCGCCCGACTTCACGCTGCGTGATCTCGACGGCCGCAACGAGTCGCTGTCCGATCACCTCGGCAAGGACGTCATCCTCCTCGACTTCTGGGCCACGTGGTGTGTGCCGTGCGGCGCGGAGATGCCGGAGCTACAGACCATCTACGAGCAGAACAAGGACAAGGGCTTCGTGATCCTCGGCATCGCGATGGATGGTCCCGAGACCATCGCGCAGGTCGCGGTCTACGCGCGTCGGTACGGCGTCACTTTCCCAGTGCTCCTCGACGACGAGACCAAGGTCGTCGGCGTGTACAACCCGAAGCACGTCGCGCCGCTCACCATCCTCATCGATCGCAAGGGCCAGATCGCCCGCGTCCGGAACGGCTACAACGCCGGGGACG